>NZ_JAMZMM010000029.1 GCF_024178385.1 Limnofasciculus baicalensis BBK-W-15
CCCCACACCCCACACCCCATTTCCCATCCCATGACTGCCAAGCGGATTTTTATCACAGGTGCGAGTGGTTGCATCGGTCACTATATCGCCGAAGCATTGATTCAGGAAACGAATCACGAACTGTTTTTGTTGGTGAGGAATCCTGAAAAGCTGAAATTTGACTACGACGCTCGTCCCGGAATTACTATATATCAAGCCGATTTGCGGGAAATCGAACAGTGTGATTCCTTTCTCAAAACCATAAATGTGGCAATTTTGGCTGCAACGGCTTGGGGAGGGCAACAGGAAACCTTTGATATTAATGTAGTCAAAACGCTTCGATTGATGGAATTGCTCGATCCTACTGTCTGCGAACAGGTGATTTATTTCTCCACAGCGAGTATTCTGGCTCGCAATAACCAGTTACTGAAAGAAGCAGGGCAGTTAGGTACAGAGTATATTCGTTCCAAGTATGATTGTATGAAGCGATTGTCCAAATTAGCGATCGCGCCCAAAATTACCGCCCTATTTCCCACCTTAGTATTAGGCGGAGACAGTAACAAACCCTATTCTCATCTTTCCGCTGGTATTCCTGATGTGGCAAAATGGGCTAGCCTGATTCGCTGGTTCAAAGCTGATGGTAGTTTTCACTTCATCCATGGCAAAGATATTGCTCAAGTGGTAAAACATCTAGTTGACTATCCCCCACCAGAAAATTTGACAGGAGAGACGGAAGGGATATTGAAAAATCAGTTAGTCTTGGGAAATGCCCCAATAACTGCCAATCGAGCTATAGAAGAGCTTTGTGCTTATTTGGGTAAACAGATTTATTTTCGCATCCCCTTGTCTCTCTGGTTAGCGAATATCTTGATTCCGTTATTCCGGATTCAGATGGCAGCTTGGGATAGATTCTGTCTGGACTATCGTCATTTTACTTATCAAAACCCTGTTAACCCAGAGACGTTTGGTTTACCGACGTACTGTCCGACATTTACTGATGTACTGAAAATTAGTGGAATTAAATAGAGGGGTTTTGATGAGAGTGTTGGGTTAAGTCTCCAACCACCAAAATCTGAATAAAACGCCATTAAACTAGATAAAAGATGTTATATAGCAGCCGCTTATAAATAACTGTAGGGTGGGCACTCCCCCCTAACGTAATTTTAGGCTTTTCAAGTTATCTTCGGGAGTGCCCACCCGACAAAAATCTTTTGACTTTTGCTATATAATCAAGTTATGTCCAGTTTAAGTCCCCAAGAAGCAGCCCATCTATTAGGTGTAACAGTCAAAACCTTGCACCGATGGGAGGCTGACGGCAAAATTAAATCAACTCGTACACTTGGCGGTCATCGCCGTTATGATATTACTGACTTAATTGGCAATAAAACAGGGAATGAATTGACAGTAGGATATGCTAGAGTATCCAATCACGACCAAAAAGACAATCTTACCAGACAAGTACTAGTTTTAGAAAGCTATTGCGCTAAAAATGGCTGGGAATTTGAGATTATTCAGGATTTGGGTAGTGGCATCAATTACAAAAAGAAAGGACTAATTAGGTTAATCAAACTAATTACTAGTTACCAAGTAGAAAGATTAGTATTAACCAATAAAGATCGACTGCTTAGATTCGGATCGGATTTAATCTTTACCTTATGTGAGAGTTTTGGAACAGAGGTAATAATTATAAATCGTTCCGATGATAGCACATTCGAGGAAGATTTGACAGCGGATGTATTAGAGATAATTACAGTATTTTCAGCACGTCTTTATGGTAGTCGGAGTCATCAAAATAAAAAGATAGTAGAAGAACTGAGGGAGATCGCAAAAAAATTATAACTACTCTAACTTATTGCCAAGGATGACGACTCTCTTTCATCATGAGCGATCGATAGTAATTATAAGCGATCAAAAGCTTATAGGGCAAGACTTTTATCTCAATATTTTTATAAATATATCAGTAACCTGGGCGTTTTTGACTCTAATTGCAAGAGATCCCAATTTTCGGGGTGGCGGTGTTGGGCATCCTTCCCTCGACCCAAGGACAGCGGTATTGGGGTGGGGGCTGTTGGGTATCGTTCTCTCGATCCAACCGACAACTCGATTCCCCACTCCCCAGATTTCGGCGGCTCTCAAAAGATTTTCTCTAGAATTTAGCAATTCTTTCAGGAATTTACCTAATTGGTGATGTAGATTGATACAGCCTTTGACCGAGGTCACTATCCCTCAATAGTGAATCACTTATACTAACTGCTAGAGGAACAGCGCAGTTATCCTACTAAAAATGGATGTTAGGTGTAATACCAATATTATAGTAGGGACTGAGGCGGAAACGATTATAGCAGTAGAGACCGATAATAACGACCAGTGGAAACTGGAAATCGTTCGAGGTCAAAAGTATAAGACCTGTTATACGGTCATACAGGGTGGGAATTCTAGTTAAGTAAGTGGTGACACGCCAGTCATCGTTTGTAATTAAGAGATCATTATGCCAGCCACTCCTTTCTATGCCGATATGGAATTCGACCAAGAACTAGCTCCCTACAGCTTAGAGCCAAGGGATACAGATGATCTGGAAAGTCCAGTGGATGATTTGGTGGACGTAGAGATTGAGCAGGTAGATGCTACGGATTTTGCCAAAAGTACCAACCGTCGTACCACCGATTTAGTCCGGATATACCTTCAGGAAATTGGTAGGGTTCGTTTACTGAGGCGAGATGAGGAAGTTTCGGAAGCCCAAAAAGTGCAGCGTTATATGCGACTATTGGAATTACGAACCGAGTCTGCCACACCCGATGAGCCAATTATTCACTATTTCGTTCATCTGATTAATGTTCACGATCGCTTAGTATCTCAGTTAGGACACCGTCCTTCGTTAGAGCGCTGGGCTACGACTGCTGGCGTTCAAGTCTCGGAACTTAAACCCGGTATGGCTGCTGGGAAAAAGCGTTGGGCTGAGTTAGCGGGAATGACGGTTAAAGAGTTAGACAATATTCAAGCTGATGGTATCCGGGCGAAGGAGCATATGATTAAGGCAAACCTGCGCCTAGTGGTGTCGGTTGCGAAGAAATATCAAAATCGTGGTCTAGAATTGCTGGATTTGATTCAGGAAGGGACTCTGGGATTGGAACGGGCGGTTGATAAGTTTGACCCCACCAAGGGTTATCGCTTTAGCACTTATGCTTATTGGTGGATTCGTCAGGGAATTACTCGTTCGATTGCTACCCAAAGTCGTACTATTCGCCTACCTGTCCATATTACCGAAAAACTGAATAAAATCAAAAAAGCTCAACGCAAAATCTCTCAAGAACAGGGTCGCACTGCTACGATTGAGGATATTGCTAAAGAGTTAAATATGGATGCGCCCCATGTGCGGGAGGTTTTACTGCGAGTTCCTCGTTCGGTTTCTTTAGAGATTAAGGTAGGTAAAGAAAAGGATACGGAATTGGGAGATTTGTTGGAAACTGAGGAAACTTCTCCTGAAGATGTTTTGATGCGAGAAGCTCTTCATCGCGATTTACAGAACCTTTTAGCGGATTTAACTAGTCGGGAACGGGATGTAATTTCTCTGCGGTTTGGCATGGAAGATGGTCATGCTTATTCTTTGGCAGAAATTGGTCGTGCTTTGGATTTATCTCGGGAACGAGTGCGCCAAATTGAATCGAAAGCCCTGCAAAAGTTGCGTCAACCTAAGCGTCGCAATCGGGTGCGGGATTATTTGGAGGCGTTGAGTTAGGTTCCTGAATATTTGTTACGGTAATTAATTTTCTCTGGTGTTTTCCCCCTGTTATCTTTATGGATATTGGGGGGTATTTTTGTTGTTTGTTGTTTGTTGTTTGGGGAGTGGGGAAACTGAGAAGTCGGGTTTCTTGAAGAAATCCGACTTCTGGGTGTGAGGTTTATTTCTATCTCTCACTGAGCTAAAATTTCTGCGATTCGTTTGCGGAATAAACGTACTGCTGCTCTTTGTCCAATTGTGTTACTCTGTTCAATAAATCCAGGGATTTCTGCTATGGGCAAAAAGGGAAAAGCGACACTATTATTAACTTGTTGATATTCTCCTTCTATCAGTTGATATACTTCTAGAGTATTTTTTCGATATCGCCAAAGTTCCGGTACGCCGAGGGAGGCATAAAGTGTAAACTTATTCAGAGAAGAACTAGTGTAGTCTGATTCTACTACTAAATCTGGTGGTGGATTCTCTGGTAGTTTAATCTCTTTTAAACCTCTCACTATACTTTCATTGGCGATGTAGAAGCAGGTATCTGGTTCCACTCCACGAGTTAAGTCTTCTCTTTCCAGTGTTAATGCACCCGCTTTCAAAACTTCAATTTCTAACTCATCAGCTATTGCTTCGACAAAGCTTTCTATCATTCCTTTGGGGACTTCATGTTGTAAAAGTGGCATTCTGATTTCTAATACTCCCTCGGTGTAAGCTATTCTCCAAGCGCGATTGTCTCCTACATCTGCCATTAAGGATTTATAGGTTTGCCAGGTAACTCCTCTTAAGGTGATGATAGGTTCACTACTAACTTGTTGGGCTGCGGGAGTCAATATTGTTGTAACCATTTGACTGACTCTGGGTAATTTTATTTAATTATAGTTGAATGGGGAGTAGGGAGTGGGTTTTTTGGAGTGGGGAGTGGGGAAACTGAGAAGTCGGGTTTCTTGAAGAAATCCGACTTCTGGGTGTGAGGTTTATTTCTATCTCTCACTGAGCTAAAATTTCTGCGATTCGTTTGCGGAATAAACGTACTGCTGCTCTTTGTCCAATTGTGTTACTCTGTTCAATAAATCCAGGGATTTCTGCTATGGGCAAAAAGGGAAAAGCGACACTATTATTAACTTGTTGATATTCTCCTTCTATCAGTTGATATACTTCTAGAGTATTTTTTCGATATCGCCAAAGTTCCGGTACGCCGAGGGAGGCATAAAGTGTAAACTTATTCAGAGAAGAACTAGTGTAGTCTGATTCTACTACTAAATCTGGTGGTGGATTCTCTGGTAGTTTAATCTCTTGTACTCCTCTGATTTGACTTTCATTTTGGATGTAGAAGCAAGTATCTGGCTCAACGGCACGGGTTAAGTCTTGCCTTTCCAGCGTTAATGCACCAAGTTGACTCATATCTATTTCTAGCTCATCTGCTATTGCTGTAACAAAATCCGCTATCAATATTTTTGGTTCTTCATGTTTTTGCAGTGGCATTCTGATTTCTAATACTCCCCCATCGTAAGCTATTCTCCATGGGCGATTGTCTCCTACATCTGCCATTAAGGATTTATAGGTTTGCCAGCTAATCCCTCTTAAGGTGACGAGTGGTTCCGGGTGAACTTGCTTTTGCCGGGGAGTCAATATTGTTGTAACCATTTGACTGACTCTGGGTAATTTTATTTAATTATAGTTGATGGGAATGGATAATGGGGAGTGGGGAGTGGGGAGTGAGGAATGGGAAATAGTGTGTTTAAGCTGTTACGCACTTAATTTAGATACCTCCACACCCCACACCCTACAAACCTTTTTCAAAATTTAATATCCAATTTAGATGCGCAGCAGCTTACTAACCATCGCAGGGCGAAGTATTTGGATATAAAAAATTAGGTTTCTCCGATAACTTATCCCCCAAATGCTAGGCTAGCGCCAAGCTAACGCTAACGCCCCTACCCTAAATTTGGCAAGGGATAAAACACGCCCTAAAAGCTTCTTATCCTTTCCGATAGCATCAGTTGTGTATATTATTCACTTTTGTAGGGGCAAAGCATTCGAGGGATAACTTATGATATAAACCCAAGGTTTTGTATCCGAATGCTTTGCCCTGCCCTTATACTATAAACCCAAGGTTTTATATCCGAATGCTTTGCCCTGCCCTTACGCAATGAATACAAATTTACACAATATTAGATAATAATTTTAATCGCTATATAATATCACTATTACTGCAAAATCTAAGGTAAACCAACTTCTGCCCAAACTACGGTGTATGGAGAAGGAGTAGTAGGATCTGTAAAAGTTTTTATAGAGTGAATTACTAATTTCTGTCCAGGTTGTAACACGCTGACTTTCTCTGGAAGTTTATAGTCTGGAGGTTGTGGAAAACTATTTCTTAAATTTACACCTGTAATTATAGTAACTTGTTCTCCAACTGAGGGAACTTGAGTCGGTGCAATAGTAACAATTTGAGTAGTTGCTATGAGTGTTTCTCCAAAGTAAGCATTCCCTGATGTATTTTTAACAGCACCAAGTCTCAACCAGCCTATTGGTGAAGATTTAGAAGAGGATATATTGGCAATTTGTGGTGAAGGAGGTTGAGCTTGTACAGGTGATGAATTATTAGAAGGTTGAGCTTGTACAGGTTGCGTATTTACTTGTGTCGGTGAAGTTATTATTTGCGGCGATTGAGATTGCTGTACTTGTGCTTCTTTTGTTTCGCCCTCAGTAGTTTTAGGTCGAGTAACAACTAAAGCACCGAGAACAAATACCCCAATAACACTACCAGTAATAATCGCTTTTTGCCAATCTGTTAAACCTGCTGCTGCTACGGTTGAGGAAGTTGGTTGAGGTGGGAAAGGTGTCGATACAGGATTAGCAGAAATAACAGTAGTAGGTTGATTTACTACCCCAACAGGCGGAGGAGAAATTATCGTTGGTGTAGGAGAGGGAATCGCTGTTACTCCTATTCTCAGTGCATCTAACATCTCCCTGGGTGTATTATAGCGATCGCGAGAATGAAATTGAATCGCTTTATCCAGTACCCCGCCTAATGTTGGACTGACACTCAAGGCATAACGCCGCCACAAAATCTCGCCTGTTTGGGGATCTGTTTCCAATTCTTGGGGGAATTTTCCTGTGAGTAAATAAATTGCTGTTAGCCCCAAACTATATAAATCGCTGGCAAAAACTGGTCGCCCTGCTGTTTGTTCGTAAGGCATAAATCCGGGAGTACCAATTACAATGGAACGGCTACTATTCCCCGATGAACTAACTGTTGTGCCCATGGTTTCTTTCACTGCACCGAAATCAATGAGGACAGGTTGATTGTCCGCATTTCGTATAATAATATTGTCTGGTTTAATATCCCGGTGAACGATTCTTTGACTGTGGACATATTCTAAAACAGGCAAGATTCCAGTCATGATTCCTCTCACAGCACTATCGCTGAGAGTGCCTTGTTTCTGTACCATCTTCCCGAGGGTAATTCCTTCAATTAATTCCTGAACTAAATAAAATTGACCCCCAGACTCAAAGTAAGCGTATAAGCTAGGAATTTGGTTACTCTGCTGTCCTAAATCTTCTAAGATTACCGCTTCTCGCTGAAATCTATCTTTCACTATTTGGTAAACTTGTGGATCGTTTGTCTGTGGTTTTAATTGCTTTACTACACAGTGTCGCCCGGATGGTAAGTGAGCATCTTCGGCTAAAAATGTATCACCAAATCCACCACTACCTAATACTCTAATGACTTTATATCTATTTTCGAGAATATTCAATTTATTTCCCTCTATTTTTTTAGTTTTAAGAGATTTTCAGGGAAGAATGCCACTGGAAATTTCTGCCTAAAATATTAGGCAATAAGGTGGGATTGAGGAATGAAATAAAACCATCACCAAGCTTGGCTCGGTTTTCCTCACCACCTATTTTATAAACAACGATCTTTAACTGTGGCTATGTAAGATTTCAAAAATGTTCAGCACCCTGGCTCTAGCCAAGTTATGCTTATTAAGATAATATTTATTTCAGAACATGTCAATGGTTTTTCAAGCTAAAGTGTAAAGTTTCTGTAAAGTAGATTAAACTATTTGCGGAGAAAAATTTACCTGTACAATCTAGATATCATTCTGCCCTGACAGACTTAATTCCGATAGCTGGAATATATAATCACCAGGTATTTTGGCAAAACTGGGATGCAGCTCGATAATTACCCACCAAATATTCCCAAGATGACTAGCAAACAAACCCAAACAATAATTTCCACTAACAATCCCTATATCGTTCTCAATAACCAAGGGCGAATTTTGCACCGCCTAGAATTAAAAGCAAACCAACATATCCTAGGGCGAGATCCCCAACAAGCTGATTTAAGAGTTCCCGATGATTGGCAAGTTATTTCTCGCTGTCAAGCTTGCTTGCGCAAAGTAGGCGATGACTACCAAATCTACGATGGTGATAGTAACCAACCTAGTCGGAATGGCTTATTTATTAAGCACACTCGCATTACTCCAACCGAAGGTTATGCTTTAAAGAATGGGATGGAATTGCAAATCGGGCAAAACCCCGAAAACATGGTGATTCTCACCTATTTTAATCCCAGTAATCCTCAAACATTTGCCCCACCAACCCAGCGTTTTATTTCCCTAAAAAATAAGTCAGTAATGTTAGGGCGTGACTCCAATGCCAATCTACAATTAGATGCCCATACAGTCTCCCGCCGCCACGCTACAATTGATAGCGATGGGCGGGGAAGGTATATTTTACAAGATCATAGTACTAATGGAGTTTTTGTTAACGGACAGCGGGTTAATAGTTCAGCAGTACTATCAACAGGAGCAAGAATTTTAATCGGTCCCTATACCCTAATCTTACAAGGAGATGAATTAACTATAGCAGACCTAGGCGAGCATATTCGCCTAGATGCGTATAATTTAGTCCGGGAAGTAAAAGACAAAAACAATAAAAAGAGGCGACTGCTAAATGATATTTCCCTACCCATTCAACCCGGACAATTTATCGCATTAGTCGGCGGTAGTGGTGCAGGAAAATCTACTTTAATGCGCACCCTATTAGGAATCGATCCCACTACCGAAGGATTAGTCTATCTTAATGGAGAACACTTGCGGGCAAACTTCAATATCTACCGCACCCAAATTGGTTATGTCCCTCAAGATGATATCATTCACAAAGAACTAAAAGTTGGGGAAGTTTTAGCTTATGCGGCCAAACTAAGACTCCCTCCCGATATTAATATAGAAGAGGTAGTAGAACGAACCTTACAACAGATTGAAATGTCCCATCGCCGGGATGTATTAGTCAGTCAATTAAGTGGAGGTCAGCGCAAACGAGTCAGTATTGGAGTAGAATTATTAGCAGATCCAAAGCTATTTTTCCTAGATGAACCCACATCCGGACTAGATCCTGGATTGGATAAAAAAATGATGGAGTTACTGCGGAAATTAGCCAATCAAGGCAGGACAGTTATTTTAGTTACCCATGCCACCAGTAATATAACATTGTGCGATCGCATAGTTTTCCTCGGACAAGGTGGAAGGCTTTGCTACTTTGGTCCTCCCCAGGAAGCCATGAACTTTTTTGGCATTACTCAAGGTGACTTTGCAGATATCTATAATAAATTAGAAAACGAACAAAATGTTGTTACCGAAGCTGAAAAATTCACCAAATCTGACTATTACCAACGCTATATTACCAATCACCTCAGCATCCGCAGTCAGCAACTACCCACAACTGCCCCACCTCAACAAATTCCGCGATCCTTTTTACAACAATTAATCCTATTAACTCAACGGGGTTTCCAATTAATCCAAAGAGATCCCATTAACTTAGGATTATCTCTCCTAACTGCCCCAATTGGCATCAGTTTAATTACCCTAGCCATTAAAGACAAAAACCCCCTAATTCTTGGCACGGAACCCGATCCCACCCTCGCCCCCTTAGCCCTGCGCGTTTTATTTGTATTTACCTGTGCTAGCATTTGGGTAGGACTATCTAGTTCTCTCCAGGAAATAGTCAAAGAAGCTGCTATTTACCTGCGAGAAAGATTAGTAAATTTGGGTTTATTTGCCTATTTAGGTGCTAAAGGAGCAATTCTAGGCGGATTAGCACTAATCCAAACTATATTAATAGCTATAGTAATTTTAATTGGCTTTAAATCGCCCAGCACTGATTTAATATCTTGGTCATTAGGGCTAGGCATCACCACATTTCTCACCCTATTTACCTGCATGAGTCTGGGATTAATGGTATCAGCCATAGTCAAAAATGCTTCTCAAGCAAATAGTGCTTTACCTCTATTATTACTACCTCAGATTATCTTTTCTGGAGTATTATTTAAGATGGAAGGAATTGGTAGTAAGATATCTTGGTTAATGCTAAGTCGTTGGTCAGTGGGAGCTTATGGTACATTAGTCAATGTTAATGCTATGGTTCCCCAACCTACTAAATTACCCGACGGTAGCACTATTCCCCTACCCTTTGAAGCGACTCCTGTTTATGAACATAGTTGGGGGAATTTGGGGTTAAATTGGGGGATTTTGTTATTGCATCTCGCGGTTTATTTTACAGTTACTTGGGTGGTACAGAAGCGTAAAGATATTTTTTGATTTGCTAATGGCTATTAGTAACTTGAAATTACGTTACATTTTCCCTAAAAAACCTCTGCGTACCTCTGCGATACCCTCTGCGCCCTCTGCGTTAAAAAAAGATATTATTTCAATGGCAAATGATTCTAGATAAGGATCATCATTTTATCAAAACCAGCCCTCTGCCAGATTGTTTTTTAACGCAAAGGTTCGCAAAGATGTTTTAGTTTAGTCTGGTTGTGTTATCAATAATCCAGCAATAACCGTAGGGTGGGCAGTCCCCACTAACGTAATCATCAGCTTTTCAAGTTCTCCAGGGGACTGCCCACCCTACATTAAAAGCTTTATTGAGATTGGTGTAAGTTATGACTTTTAACTAGAGAGATTTGGCATCATCAATCAGCCAGTTATTAGTTTCGGCATCCCATACTAGTCTAAAACGCAGATAATGAGAAGCTTCGCGACCAGATTTCATCAAGTATTTTAATCGAGTTTCAACTCTGGCTACTTCTGCACCTTCTTCAACCATTCTGACTTCCTGAATCTCTACAAAATTAACTCTTTGCCACCAATCTACATAAGAAATGTAACCATTTGGGTGAAGCTGTGAATTGTTTCTGAATTGCGGAGATAAATGCTTCCATGAAGTTTCATACTGAGCATTATTAATCAATGAGTAGTAATCTGGTATTGCTTGTTTTGGAGATGGTTTATTCTCTGGTGGTTGTGGTGTTATTGAAGGAGAAGGAGAAGGAGAAGGATTTACTGTGTTTTCAATTGGTGATTCTATAGGTTGAGTAGTAACTGAAGGGGATGGCAATAATGCTTGTTGTGTAGCGGTATTTTCTGAAGAAGATTCGGGAGAACGAGTCATGATCATACCAAACACAACAGATGCGCTAATCAAACCTCCTACTATAAAACTACCCAAAATTATAGTCTTGGTATTATTTTGATTTGAAGGTGAAGAGGTGGATGGAATTGTCTGAGCTGATGATGCTACTACAGGTGGTGGAGATACTACTGTAGTTTTGGAAGAAGATGGATTTGAAGTAATAGTTTGAGCCAGAGGTTGCAAGGCTTGTAACATTGCCATTGCGGTAGAATAGCGATCGCGCGGATGAGACATAATCGCTTTTTCTAGTACCATGGCTAAACTTGGGCTAATTTGGGATATGTGTTTCCGCCAAATAATCTCACCTGTGCGAGAATCAGTCTCCAACTGCTCAGGTGTTTTCCCAGTCAGTAAATAAATTGCGGTTAATCCTAAACTATACAAGTCACTAGAATACACTGGTCTTCCCGCTGCTTGTTCCGATGGCATAAATCCCGGCGTACCAATTACAATAGAACTAGTGGGATTCCCTTGAGAATTTACGATTGTCCCCATTGTTTCTCTCACTGCACCGAAATCAATCAGGACAGGTAAATGATCGGAATACCGCAACATGATATTATCAGGTTTGATATCCCGGTGAATAATTCCCTTACTATGGATATAATCTAAAACGGGTAAGAGATTAGTTAATATTTCCTTAACTGAACTTTCACTAAGGATTCCCTCCTCTTGCATCTTACTGGTAAGAGTAACACCTTCAATCAATTCTTGCACTAAATAAAATTGAGTGTCTAACTCAAAGTAAGCATACAAACTGGGAATTTGATTATGCCCGCTACCTAATTCTTCTAAAATTGCTGCTTCTCGCTGAAATCTGTCTTTAACTATCTCATATATCTGCGGATTATTAGCAATGGGTTTAAGCTGCTTAATGACACAGCGACGCTGGGAAGGGAGATGAGTATCTTCTGCCAGGAATGTTTCACCAAATCCACCGCTCCCTAGAGTGCGGCTAATTTGATAGCGATTATTTAGGATTGGGGGCATTATTGGGTATGATTGAATAGGGGGTCTATTTTAAAAGATAGCATTTATCATTAATCTTGTCAGTGCGATCGCTTTAATATAGCAACTTCCTTGAGATAGATGTTGGCAGTAGCCAATATTTTCGATATCGGCTAGGATTGAGATGTTGCACAGATGTAAGCCATGACGATCCCTACACTGCCAATCATTCATAGGGACCACGACATTTTGGGGGGAACCCCTGTCTTCATCGGTACTCGCGTTCCCATAAAAACATTAATTGACTATTTAGAAGCTGGCGATTCACTTAATGAATTCCTGGACCATTTTCCCAGTGTCAGCCGTCAGCAAGCAATCTCACTCCTGGAATTAGCAAAGGAAATGCTGACTGTATATGCGAATCCTGCTTGATGAATGTGTTCCCAAACCTTTAAAACGCGAACTTGCCGTATGTAGGGGTGTTAGCGAGAGCTATGCGTTAGCACAGCATAAGGGCGATAAGTTATGTTGAAAACCCTATAATTTATCGCCCAAATTCTTCACACTGCCTGTACCAGTCTAAAATGCACATGATTACTGAGGTGACTCAGTTGAAGAATCAACTTTTTCAATATTACCCGCCTTAACCCAACCTTCTTCACCGCCTTCAATAATGCGAATTTTCTGCCATCTTTTATCGTCACTCTCTTGCAGCACAAAAATTTCCTGATTATAAGCAACACCATTAACGCGGTTAGAATCTAAATTAGGCTGATCTCTAATACTCAATCCTTCCGGCCAACTTACCCGCGCTTTATACGCTCCTGCTGGTAATTCCTTTGTCGTGGGTGACTCACTAGGAGTAGGAGTAGCTTTTTTATCCTGTTTTGACTTAGCCCCCGTGGGTAAACTCACAGGTTTAGCAATAGGTGACTGCTGTTTCTGCTCCTCAGCAAAAATCGGTTTGGGAGGATTAACAGACATTTTTGTAAACAGGTAATAGGCGATACCAACCGCACCACCTAACAATAGGAAAATAGCTAAGAAAAAACCGAGAAAAAATTTAGCGATGCCTGAAACCATAATTGAAAACTTATACCTAAATTATGTAATTTTTGTTATTAGTTGTTTGTTATTGGTTATTGTATTGTGACAACAACTGGCAACTAAAAACTAAAAACTAGTAACTAAAAACTAACAACTAACAACTAACAACCAACAACTAACAACCAACAACCAACAACCAACAACTAACAACTAACAACTAACAACTAAGGTTTAACACAATTGAGCATCCGTAGAGTTGCTGCTGCGGCATAGTTGCGTTTAGCCTGATCGTTAGGGATAAATGCTTTACCCGTTTCGTTAAAGGGAGAAGCGACTCGACAATAACCAGACATTTCGGTAACTAGGGATTCCGCCCAGTGACCCTGAATATCTGAAAATTGTACTATAGCTTGATTAGCAGTCAGAGCGGATGGCTTCCCTTGCAAGGTTAAAGCAAATTGTGCTGCTCGTCGTTGCACTGCCATTAATTCGGCACGAGTTACCTGTTGAGTTGGTCGAAAGTTGCCGTCGGTATAGCCACTTACGATATTATTTTCCCGTGCCCATTGGATTTTGGCGGCACTCCATCGGGAGGCATCCACATCGGGATAGGGACGAGTTGAGACTTTCGCAGGTATTTGCAGATTAGCACCGGGAAGCTTACTGAGGGCTTCTAATACCATGGATACTAATTGTTCTCTGGTTATCGCTGCTTGGGGTCTGAAGGTATTATCTTCTTTAAATCCAGCAATAAATCCCAATCCTACGGCTTGTTCAATTTCCTTGGCGTAGACATCGCTAGCAATATCTCGGAATGTAGTACCAGTACCAGTACCAGTACCTGTACCTGTACCAGTACCAGTACCTGTACCTGTACCTGTACCTGTGCCTGTACCTGTGCCTGTACCAGTACCAGTACCTGTACCTGTACCTGTACCTGTACCTGTACCTGTGCCAGAAGCCAAAGTGTCTATTGAAGTGCGATTAGCCAAATAGACATGACCGAGAGGTTTTCCTTGGTAAGATCGTCTAGCAAACTCCCAACCAGGCTCTAGAAATATCTTTAAAAAACCACTACCTAAAGCCTTAGTTCGACCAACAATAACTTCCGGCGCATTGCGATCTTTGCGATTAGTTCCAACTAAAACTAATTCACCATTACGTTCAACAACGCTAATCAAATAATCTAACCCTAAATCTTCCCCTGCTGCTCGTAAAGAATAGCCATTACTATCAGTACTACGTCCGCAAATACCAGTGAAATCAAATTTCAATAGTAGGGGATCTACACTGACAGGATTACTGCCACTTTCGCTCCAACACTGCCGCGTTGATGCTATTTGCTGAATAATCAGTAGTTGATAAGATCCCTGTCCAAAAGGAGAAGCTACGGCAATATATTTACTTTGATCTACTGGTAGTTGCTCAAAGATACCAGCACTTACTGGTTTGCTAGCCATCAATGTTGATAGCGTCAATGTCGCAATCGCTGCTAATTTTGGTAAAAATGAACTCTTCATTCTGTCTGTAATAGGGAGTGGGGAGTGGGGAGTAGGGAGTAGGGAATATATATTAGCCATTAGCAATTAGCCATTAGCAATTAGCCATTAGCCATTAGCAATTAGCCATTAGCCATTCCCCCTCCAGACTGTGAAACTGGCTAAACTAGCACAACCCTCTCCACAGTCGCAGGAAGT
The DNA here is from genome assembly GCF_024178385.1 of Limnofasciculus baicalensis BBK-W-15. GTDB lineage: Bacteria > Cyanobacteriota > Cyanobacteriia > Cyanobacteriales > Coleofasciculaceae > Limnofasciculus > Limnofasciculus baicalensis. Next base: position 14,875 of record NZ_JAMZMM010000029.1, read on the forward strand.
CGTACCCATGATAGGAGTAACGGTTCGACTGCGATGAGGCTTTGGTTTATGATGTTTAACTTTATCGGATTCAGTGCCATCTTGGGAATATTGACGCTGTTGATGTTTGGATTGTTGCAGTGGTTACATGTTAGTGCGGGTCATTTGCTAGATTGGATCATCGGTGTGGGTAGTTTTTGGTGGTTGTTAGTTGTGGTGACGGTTCCCTGGAATGTCCATTTTGACGCTAGACAGGTTTTAGCTGATGCAGCCCAATCGATTGATAAAGGGATTACGATCGACTCTAAGCAAGTAGCTTATGCCAAAGTGGTGGCTTCGCGATCGCTAGTTGTCGCCATTATCCTCCACATCGTATCTGCCATTGGACTTTACACCTTGGCGGCAACTGGAATTAGTGCGGTTGGCTATATTAGTTCCGGTGCGGCGTTACTTTTAACTATTTTGCGCCCTACGGTGCGACTATACGAGTATTTAGCGACACGATTAGCGGCGATTCGGCAAGAATTTCAGTATCCTCGGCAAGATATCTATGAATTGCGCGATCGCTTTGGTAATCTAGAAATGAGTGTTAAACGGATAGAAGAACAACTAGATCCGGAAGAACCCTTTTCCTGGGTGGCTACGCAGCAGCGTTACTGGGAAGAAAGTCGCAAAGAAGTGGCTCGTTTAGCGGCATCTTTAGAACAATTACAAGCGCAAAATGAGGCAGAGCATCAACGTCTAAGACGGGAAGCTGAAAGTGCGATCGCGCAATTAAGTACAGATGGTCAATTTCTCGATCATGTAAGGGAAATTATCCGGTTTTTTAAGACTGCTTAATTTGTTGTTGGTTGTTGGTTGTTGGTTGTTGGTTGTTTGGCAAATAACCAATAACTAATAACTAACAATCAATAATAAATTTTCCTTCATCAAGATATAAATACAATCAGTCATACGATTAAAATAGACACCACAGTTTGTTATTTTTTTTGACTTATGCTATTAAATAAGCTGCTACGCAGTTAAATTGTATATTCTGAAAATGTATATTCTGAAAAAGAGTCGCATTGGCTCAAATTCTTCCCCACTCCCTACTCCAAAAAACCCACTCCCTGTCTTCTTTGACTTTTGATTTTTGCTATAAGGGTGCGGAATGTGGGTTGACATTGAGCCGGGATTTAGACTGGGGAGGTAAGCTGTTATGCACTTAATTTAGATATCCCCACACCCCACACCCCGTTCCCAAAATTTAATATAACATTTAGATTTAGATGCGCAGCAGCTTAGACCATAGGGGGGTGAAGGGTTAGAGGTAAGGCTAGCTCGGCGCGATCGATCTACTGGTGGTTGCAAAATTTATTCTGCCATGATATATTTTTAACCAGGTAAAAAAACTGAACAACTTACATTCCCAAATGTAAATTATCCATCGCAAATAGAGGAGTAGCGAATATATCGTTTGCTCTTCAAAGTCGGTATTTTACACAAAAAAGTGTTTCGTACACTACAACTTTTAATTCATCTCACCTACAAATGCCCAGGCAGTTTATAGCTCTGAGGTCAACGATTAAACAAGTGTATCGAGTTCAACAAGGGTGTCTTTGACGTAAAAAGCCTTGAAATCATTGAAAGGGCTAACCTTACCCAAGCAATTGGAGAGACTTACGTCCAAAATACTAATCATTGATCGGAATTTTCGACCGTTAGATCCAATTTATCCAGCACAAGCTAGAAATTTCTAGTCCAAAGTCAATCAATAAAGGTATTATATCTTTATTGATTGCAGGATCATGACATGGTTGAAGACAATCATGTCGTACTGATAAATTTGGATTCCTGATAAAGAGTAACTGTTAAGGAGTAACCAATGAGTCAAAGTCAGGCATTTGTAACAAATGTCGATTCCGATACTGTCTCTAACACGATTTACGATGTGGTGATCGTAGGAGCAGGGGTCGCTGGAGCCATTGTTGCCAAAGAATTGAGCCAACAAGGAAAAACGGTTTTAATCCTTGAGGCAGGAAAAAGTAAGGATTTATCCCTTGCAGGCTTTCAAAGTTATGTAGACACCTTCTATAGTGCGGTGGAGAAGAACCCCAACTCTCCATTTCCCCATAATCCCAATGCTCCGAGTCCCACGGATATGGATGACTATTTTGTAGAAAAAGGTCCCATGAAACTTGGGGGTTCCTATACACGAGTCTTTGGTGGGACAACCATGCACTGGGAAGCGAAAACCCCACGGATGTTACCGGAAGATTTCCAGTTAAAGACTCTTTACGGACAAGGCCTTGACTGGCCCATTCGCTATGAAGATTTGATGCCCTACTACCGCAAAGCGGAGCACGAGATCGGGGTTTGTGGGGACACAGAAGAGCAAAAAAAACTAGGCATCAAATTTGAAGATGGCTATGTTTTCCCGATGAAAAAGCTTCCCCCCTCTTACTTAGATGAGAAAGTTATTGAGAAAGTTGAGGGAAGTACAGTTGAACTCTATGGCGAGAGCCTTCAATTAAGCTTTAGTACTTTTCCTCAAGGTCGCAATGGTGAACCCAACCCTAAATACGATCGTGGTAATGGCTTTATTCCTGATGGAGTTGCCAGTATCCCTTCTGTTCAATATGGCGAACGTTGCCAAGGGAATGCCAACTGCGTTCCCATCTGTCCGGTTCAAGCGAAATATGATGCTCGCAGAACTTTAGTTAAAGCCTTGCAAACCAATCGAGTTCATATACTCTCCCAAGCGGTTGCTGATCGGGTAGAAATTAATCCCGAAAACCGTAGTGTCACTGCCATTCACTATAAACGTTATGAAGACCCCAATTCTCCTGAATACACTACAGGATTCGCCAGGGGGAAATTATTTGTCTTAGCAACTAATGCCGTCGAAAATGCTCGGCTGATGCTCGCTTCTCAATTGCCTAGCACCAGCGGACTAATGGGCTGCAATCTAATGGATCACCCTTTCATGTTAGCTTGGGCTTTGATGCCTCAAGTAACTGGAACGATGCGAGGGCCTCTGGTTACATCAGGTATCGGCACATTTCGTAAGGGCGATTTTCGTGACAAACAAGCTGCCTTCGCGGTAGATATTCACAATGATGGTTGGGGATGGGCAACAGGATCTCCCTACACTGAAGTACTTGATGCAGTTGACCAGAAAAACCAATATGGCGAAGATTTGCGCCAGAGATTGATTAGTCGGATTTCACGACAACTGCTACTGGCTTTCATGTGCGAATTACCCCCCGATCCCAATAACCGAGTCACCATCGATGACAACTACAAGGATCAACTGGGTAATTATCAGCCCGTCATTCACTTCGACCTACCCGACTACATTAAAAGAACCCTTGCCTACACCAGACAACTCTCTCGTGTGATCTTCGCGCGTTTGGGAGCGGAAGACTATACCCAATTCAATCCTTTAGACCCCCAATATTTTGAGTTTGAGGGTGAAGGTTACTTCTTCCGAGGGGGAAATCACTTTTCCGGAACTCATGTCATGGGAACGACCAACACTAACTCGGTTGTCAATCGGTATCTCCGTGCTTGGGATCATGAGAATCTCTACCTACTTGGTGCAGGCAGTATGCCAACCATCGGCAGTTCAAATACAACATTGACAGTTGCTGCCTTAAGTTTTGTGGCTGCCGAGCAGATGCTTAAAGAGTTAAACTCTTAAGATTTACAACTTGCCTCGTGTTCCTTACAGAATTGAGAAAACATTGCCAGCAGAAGTATTATGACTACAGACAATGGTTTAGGACTGATTACAACAGTTAAAGACTTGCATGACTATCTCATCACAGCAATGGTGATAGAACATGCAACCATTCCCCCTTACATGACAGCACTTTACTCTCTTAAACCAGGAAAGAATTTAGAGGCTGCCCATATTATCAGGCAGGTTGTTGTAGAAGAAATGCTACACCTAACCCTCGTCGCCAATGTTTTTAATGCGGTGGGAGGGAACATGAAATCAACCTTAACACACCCTGATTTTATTCCCCAATATCCTACCAATCTCCCAACCGGCTCGACAGACTTTGAAGTGAATTTAAGCCCGTTTTCTATAGATACGGTACATACTTTTCTTAACATTGAACGGGCTTACGAAGTCCCTGAAGACACGCCAATAGTAGATGCTCGACCCCTACAAAACAGTTTGCTGCGGATTCTAGGCACTAATTCGCCCTATCCTTTCTATAGCATTGGCTTATTCTATGCAGAGATAATTCGTGGCTTGAATGCTTTGTACAGACAGATGGGTAATGCTCTGTTCTGCGGCAAGCGCGAACGACAAATTACCCCCGAATATTACTATAACGGTGGCGGGGAAATCATCGAAGTCACAGATCTCCGTTCAGCAATCCGAGCCTTAAAAGTAATTCAAGAACAGGGTGAGGGATCGAGAACCGGGGCTATCTATGACGCAGAACGAGAAATGGGTCATTACTTTCGTTTTCAACAACTAGAATTAGGGCAATTCTATGTCGTTAATAAGGATGAGCCTGAACTGTCCGATCAGCCCGATCATCCCACGGGTCCGTGTTTTGAGGTAGATTGGGACGCAGTTTATCCGCTCAAGATAAATGCCAAACTTAGTGATTATCATCCTGAAGACTCAGAATTGTATCTGGCAGCCAAAGAATTCCAGACCAGCTACAGTAAATTCCTAGCAGAGATTGAATACTCTTTTAACGGACATCGTAAACACTTAATTCCCGCAGTCGGGCGCATGTTCGTCCTTAAGGAACAAGCTACTAATCTAATCCGTAATCCTATTCCCGGTATGAATGGGGTTAATGCCGCTCCTGTCTTCCGATTAGACTAATCGAGATCTATTTCTGACCCATTTTTCACTCAAAGTTCTTGATTTATGTCTAGGACTATGACCCAAGATTAGGACATCACAAAAGGCGATCGCTCATCAAGAGCAATACTTTTGCTGATGACTGATGGCTTAGTGCTATGAGACTTGCAACGTACTTGCAGATCTAAAATTTTTGTGGAGGTAAACAACTGATGGATATTAACGGACCTGAGTTCGAGTATTTTCTCGATTTGTCAGTAGTCTTAACTGGTTTTTCTCGGTTTCATCTACAGGGAACCGGACAAGCTGCTCTTTACTTTGAAACAGTTCTGGACATCATTGGTGAAGATATTTTTGGGGAACTGTTACAAACCTTTCATACCATTGATATTCAATCCAAAAACAAAAACTATGAATTAATCTTGAATCGAAGACTTCGTTCGGAAATTCTGGGTTCTGAAAAATTAGGACCAATCGCCCGCAATATTATCAAGCTTTGGTATGTAGCCAATTGGTATCAACTGCCACCGGGTTGGCGAAATGTTTTTGGGGCAAAAGAAAACGATCAAACCTTTATTCCCAGTCCACAAGCCTATCCAGAAGGACTTTTATGGCCTACGATTGGTGTTAACCCACCTGGTGCGAAAGGTCTTGGATATGCGACTTGGAGCGAACACCCTTCAGTCAAGATTAGTAGACGCTAACAGTGATTATGGGTAGGGGTTAACTACTTTTAGAGATCCGTCATTCAACCTCTAAAAAAGACCCATCTTTGATCCTGACACAACTGTCAAAAATTCCTAGTTTTAAGGACGAACACAAATATGACAACTTGGTTTCGTAGACTCTCGACTATTGCCCTCTCAATTCTCCTGAGCTTAACGATATTTAGTTTGCCCGCTAACGCTTTTGTTGCGACAGATTACGATAAGTTGCTCGTGACAAACGCCTGTAATGAATGCGATTTATCGGGAGCGGATCTATCGAATAGAGATTTATATGGCAGCGCCATGAATCGGACAAATCTGTCTAAAGCCAATCTTTCCGGTTCCCTACTTAATGATGCAAGGCTGAGGGAATCAAATCTAACGGAAGCCAATCTATCGGGAGCTATCCTAATGGGGATTACCTTGTCGGGTGCTAACCTAACAGGGGCTAATCTTTCTAATACGGATTTGTATAATGCGCTGATGAGTTGTACACCTGAACCAAATGTAATTTGTACAAATTTATCAGGGGCAAATTTAAACAATGCCAATTTAACCTCAGCCATTCTTTCTGATGCAAATTTCTCTCCTTGGGATAAGGATTCCGTGAAACAGGTGACACAGGTAAAAAAAGCCATCCTAAATGAGGCAGTTCTTAATCGCGCCAATTTATCGAATGCCGATTTTTCTGGTAGCAAGCTCAGAAAGTCAAGGTTGGTAGATGCTACCCTTGCGGGAACCAAGTTCTGTGGTTCAGATCTGACTAATTCGCTGATGCCTGACACTACTACTTATAACGGAGATGTTAGTAAGTTTGGTGCTTCAGCTCAGTGCCAAAAAAAATAAGGATAATCTTGATGAGGAGGCTGAAGAATATTTGAACGCCCATTCATTCTCATCAGATTATGCCAATATATTCTTTTGAGCATTCTATTTCATTACCGATTCGTCGTCGGTATACTGAAAGAAGAATTTCAGGAAGTCCAATTCAAAGATTAGGAATCACTAAGTCATGTTTGGAAATAACGAGCGCAAGATGAATAAATCATCAGTTTTCCGCAAAATCAAAAGGGTTAGTGGTTCATTTGCCCTATTATTTATCTTTCTTCTTCTAGGGATAAATAGCTTAACGCTTCCCGCCACTGCTGCTACAAGTGGAAACAATTCCTTCTTGGTGTCTCTGGTTCCTCCTCCATCTGAACCTGTGATTTTAAGCCCACTATTCGATCGCGGAAAAGTCAAGTTGGGCATTACACCAACAGGTTGGAGTAATAGTGACGATCGTACTATCGATCTCACCCCTCCTATCCGTGACCAGCAGATTTTGAGTGAAATGGCACTAGCTGGCTTTGAAGGTTCGCAAATGGGACCTCAATTGCCTCAAGATACCGCAGTTTTAAAAAGCGAGTTAGCACTTCGTAACTTGGAGATTTCTGAACCTTGGGTGGGAACTCTTTTCACCGAAGGAAAGGATGATGAGACATTGGCAGAATTCGACAAACAAGTCAATTTCATGAAGGAAATGGGTGGCAACACTATTGTCGTCGCTGAAATGGGTGGTGCTGTTCATCAAACGAATGTGGACCCTTTAACAAACAGACCACATTTTGATGACCAGCAATGGTCAGCTATGGTGGATGGACTGAACCTCCTTGGTGAATTAGCCAATGGAAATGGTATGCAGTTGATGTATCACCCCCATATTGGTACGGGAGTAGAAAACTTAGATGATATCACTCGGTTGATGAATGATACCAATCCCGAATATGTGAATCTACTTCTAGATACCGGGCATTTGTACTACGCAGGAGTCGATCCTCTGGAAGTGGCTAAGACATATAAAGATCGGATCAAGCACGTTCACATGAAAAATATTCGTCAGGAAGTTTTAGACGAATCCAAAGATACAGGTCGTAGCTTTTTAGATTCGATCCGCGCCGGGATATTTACTGTTCCCGGAGATGAGGCTGGTGCAATTGATTTTCAGCCAATTTTACAAGAACTTGCTACAGCTAACTATGAGGGATGGCTAATGGTAGAGGCAGAACAAGATCCTCATCAAGCTCATCCTTTGAGATACGCGCTAATGGCTCGTACATACCTACGGGATCTGATTGGTTGGTAGTCCCTTTCAGCTAATAGGTATTTTCAGGTAGGGGGCATTGTAATGCTCCCCTACCAAGAATTTCATGTAATTCATAGTTGATTTTTGGAGATTCTAATGATTCTTGACAATCATATCAAACAGCTAAAAAAGACTGGGATGGAACCTCTTCGGGTTCTCGCATCTATCATCCGTCTACCCGTCTTACTCTGTGCATTGGTAATTTTGGGGATGCCCTACTTGGCAGCGCCAGCTTGGGCTCAAGATTCTCCTAATCCTCCCCACTTCGAGAAAATCACAGTAGCAACTCAACAAACCGACGGCTACTGGGTTGAAGCTGTAGATATCAACAACGATAACAAACCAGACCTCGTTACTTCCGGTTTGACAGTAGGCAAAGTGGTGTGGTATGAAAACCCAACTTGGGAAGAGCATGATATAACTCAGTTGCCTAAGCCAGTTGCGCTAGCTCAAGACGACATTGATGGGGATGGCTGGACGGATATTTTCATCAGCCATGACTACGGGGGGTGCATGTTCAACTGCGGACCCGAGGATGGCAAGATTTCCTGGCTGAGAAACCCAGGCGAGACAGGAGGAGAATGGGATGTCTATCATATCGGGGATCTCGTGGCAACCCATCGCTTGCAGCTAGGGCACTTCACCACAAAAGATGAATTGGAACTTTTGGCCGTGCCAGTTGTCGGATCTGCTGGTGTAGAGTCACCGGTACCGATAACTCTGTACACCAAGCCCGAAGATGTCCTCACAGCAGATAAATGGCCTAGCAAGATTGTGGATGAGAGTTTCCATATCATCCATGGAGTTGTACCCTACAACTCTGGTGAAGAACTTGACAGCGTGTTACTCGCCAGTGAAGAGGGCATCAATATCTTCTCTTTGGATGAAACACATAACCCGGTGATTAAGCCGATTGGCACAGGAGAACTTGGCCAGGTTGACTTCAAAGGAAGTGGAAATGTGGCCATCGGTTATCTTACAGAAAAATTCCCATTTGACCATTATTTTCCAACCGCAGAACCTTTCCATGGCAATACCATTGCCTTGTATACTCCGACTGGCGATAATCAGTCTTATGAAAGAAAAGTGATGTATGAGTTCGGTCCTGTAGACGAATCAGTTGCGCATCATGTGGTAACTACTGATTTCGATGGAGACGGCGATGATGAGTTCCTCCTAGCAAAGCGAGGTTCACGGCCATGGCAAGGTGTTTTCTACTACGATCCCATTCTCAACGAGAACTCGAAGCTTGAGTTTAAAATGACGCAACTGTCTGACTCCTCTACTGCCAGAATCGCTATTGCAGATTTCAATGGAGATGGTCTCAAGGACTTCGCCACTACAGGCTACTACACAGCAGGCTACTTCCTGGCAGACAACTCAGAGGTTTTGGTGTTCTTAAACCGTGGGGACGATTAGGATTGCAGCCCTGACGGGGTGACAAGTCGCCCAGAAGCAGTCAGGAAGATTGCTTTTGTATCGGTAAGGTCAATAACTCACCCATACAAAACCCAAAGCCCATCAAGCTTTCAGAACTAATCTATAGCAACCGCCACAGCGGTTAGGACATTCTCAGCTTAAATTTTAACAAGGGGCTGAGAGCCAATTGTCCTAACCGCGTTGGCGACTGCTATAATTAGATTCGTTCACAACAATCCCGATGATTCATACAAACGCCTGAGAATTGCGAGAATCTTAGCACTATAATTTGTATCTACTGACCATCTTCCAGTTAGTTGATCTACTAAAGGTGCAATGCCGCGAGTCACAAAACGAAATCTCGGACTCACTTGTTCTTGCACCAAAGGTTCCAAACTAGCGTAAGCTTTTAACTGTTGAATATGGGCGCGAACCCCAATTCTGGAACTGGGAAATGTTGCGCCTTCCGCTTCCCCACTTACGGAACCCAATCCGCCAAAATTATTTTGACTAGATTTTAATGCCCCACCAAAGTTGAGAAAGTTAGTTTCTACACACATTTGCGCAAAGGCAATATCATAATTAACCCCTTCAATTGATGCCTCTTCTCGGTAAATTTTGGGTAAGTCGGGAAATTGGGTTAAGGCGTTTTCGTTATTGGCTTTGAGGAACATCATCATTTGTACTTCTGATGTGTGCCCGTTCCCCATAATTCGGTCGAATTGACCGGGACAGATTTGGACAATAGAGCGTAAAATTACTGTACGGGTGGAACTATCCCAGTTTACGGAAATGTTATAGTCTCGCAGTTCAATTGCTTTAACATAAACTACTCCCTGATATTGGACGCGGCGGACAGTTGGTACAGTTGTTAAATCTATCCCCAGTCTATCTGCTAAATCAATAGGAATGTAGGCATTGCCATTAATAATAACGCCTTGCTCGCCATAAGTTTGATTATTGATATTGATATTAATGGGAGAATAAGTTGTACTGCCACCATTTCCCGGTGTATTACCAGATGCCGCGCGACTCCAAGCAGCTAATCCATCAGCAATACCCAAGGCAATATCGCGCCGTCGATTCTGAATTAAAGTACGATCGTCTGGATTGGTAATATAGCCAACTTCTATTAGTAACGAGGGGAGGTTGGTGATGCGACAAAATGCCAGACTACCGATACCTGTAGTCGTATCTGGCTTTGAGCCTCGGTTAGTTAGTTGAGGCAAGCGTCGCACTAGAGCGAGTAACATTGAGTCAGCCTGACTTTTGCGATCGCTATTGTTGGCGATATAGTACACAGTAGCGCCTCTAGCATCCGGATTTGAGAAAGCACCCGTTTGGATTTCCAGAGCGACATCACCGGGCTTGGCACGAGTATTAATCCATTGAATAGTTTGAGCTGCACTCAAGTCATCGGGTACAGATAGCACTTCAAACCCCCGCGATCGCAACTCTGGTACGATTTGATCCCGTAATAATATCATTTCCTGAGCTTCTGTTGTCCCACCTGCGATCGCGCCTAAATCGCGACCTCCTTGTTCTAAACCACCATGTCCTGCTGAAATAAATATACGTCCCATCTGTCGGCAATTTCCCTTAGCGCTGCGATGCCTTTGGCTGGCGTTGCCATCGGTACTCGCTCTTACTCATCCAGAATACGGATTTTAGCGTTTTATGGCTAGTACTGATTTTACCGCTCAGAGAAACCTAGACAAAGCTACCCAAAGGTGGCTTTTGCTGGACATCTCAGTTGGTAATTTTAGTCCAAAGTCCTAAAACTACAGGGATAAACGGCAATCCCTCTATCCCATTCATAAAGTTTGGGATTACTTTACGCGCTATATTCATACTTCCATTGGTATCAGCATTGATTATTCTACCAGTGGAAGTTTTGTATAAACCTCTCTTGACACGCTTACCGCTAAACACTGGTTTAATATCTGTCTTAGCTTTGTAAACAGGCAACTTATCGCCAGACAAGGCACTAGCTTTTGAAGTGTAACTCTCCTCAGTTGTTACAACTTTGATACCTGCCAATTCTGCCTTGTAAGTCAAGAGCTTAATCAATTTGGCGTGGGGGATCTTAGTAAACTCTTGATTGTTCTTTTTCCCAATATTGATCTCTTGCTTCCACCCCGGGTTATTGCCAATAATTAATTGACCAATATCATTTAATTGACACCAATCAATCACTCTACGGCTGGCAGTATGAAGGTAGTTATCAATCCTTCTTTCACGCTTGCTGTTTAGCTGTTTAACTTGCCGCCACGCTTCGATTGATTGTGATGAAGCTACTCTTTTATTGAATAATTGGTTAATACTTTTCAACGGTCTACCACTAATCAAAATCGGTTTAGTACCGGGATGATTGGATGTTATAGCCATCAAATTGTTTAAGCCAAGGTCTATACCAGCCACGTATTTCCCATCATATTTAATCGGCTCCTCAACCGTGTAAACAACTTCAATAACATAGTGGTCAATCTTGGGTACAATCCGCACTTGGTCTAAATTCTTCGCTTGAGTAGGGAATTCAATACTAGTCTGAGAAAGCTTAACAATTCCTTTGGTTAGCGCTGGTTTTGATATCGCATCTTTTGGATAAATAACAACGTTTCTACCACGTTCTTTGTGTTTATATCCAGGTATTTTCGGTTTGCCTAAATACTTCTCAGGATTCTTGAGCCAGTCTTTCCAGGCTCCCAACCAACCTTTCCAAGCTTCAGACACTCTACGCACAATCTGCTTACTAACTTTTGTGGGGAGATATCGATAGGCTTCTAGATTTTTAGTTTGATGGTAAATATCTATTGAGTTGTAATACTTTTTAGTTTCAAAAAAGTATTGTCTCTGAAGATAATTAGCCGCATTATAAAGATGCTTGGATTGTAACGCTAGATCATCACAATATGCCCAAAACTTATGTTGTCGGTTGATGACGTGTTTCTCAACTAATTGCATCTCTACTCGACCTCTAAAGATGTGGTACTCTAGTTACTAGAGCTATACTAAGATAAACGGTAAGCTTTGTCTAGATCTGGTTCGATTTTAACCGGAAGTCTCTCAAGGTCAGTCTCCCATCGGTCTTGTGGTTTTCACCGTTACACCTTTGAGCTATCCTGCTATGAGGAGACTAAAACTAGACATAGCCTGATTTTATCATAGCTTTTCTCGAGTTTCAGAGTGTTTTGTCCAGATTTTGACGGTCAGCTAGTTAACCCCCCTTGGGATGGGATGGGAATAGCAGAACAAAGGGAGAGGGAGAGACAGGGGTTCGTCTTAATTTGTCTTACTTGGCAATTCCAGTTGTCTCGAGCTTGTTTGTAGTAGGCACTTTAGTGCCTAAAAATGCTATATTTCCAAGCACTAAAGTCTTTACTACGAACAACTGATACAATTCCGATGCTGCCAGAGATGATATAAAGTATTAAAATTAGGTTTACTTAGTCATTCTTTGCCAAGCTGGTGCAGATGGATATCTGCTAACTCCAATTAAAGATTGCCTTTCTAAAATCCGCTCATTGCTATTAAATTCTAGTATTTGCTCTGTTACTTCTCCGATATCTGTTAAAGGCTGAATCCTAGCTTCAGCGAGTTGAAAATGATCTGCCCAAAAGTCTCGGCGGGGATTAAAAAATCGGACAAGTTCCCCAGTTTTCCAATTAATCGATCCTAAATCAGTTCCTTTTTGCAGATTGCAGAAGATGCAGGCATAGGCAAGATTTTCTGCTGTGGTAGAGCCACCATGTTTTACACTAATAATGTGGTCAACCTGGAAACGTGAAGACCTTTCTGCTTCTGCTATGAGGCAGTATTCGCAGAGATAGTCAGCACGTTTAGCAACTAAACGCCGCACTTCTTCACTAATGTAAGGACGAACCATTTTAAATACCTACTCGCTTTTAATATATTTATAAGCTCGTGCTTTAATGAGTGTCATGATATGCTCTAGAATGAGAAAATAGTCTAGTTCTTTTTTTTCTTCTGGGGTTAGTTCCCCTGTTTTATGGCGGTAAACCAAATCTTCTAGACGCTCTTGGGCTGAATCCGATAACTGAAAGTTGATGAGGCTTTGGGAAGTCGTTCCCGCAGCGATGAACTCAATCATTTCATCGTATACTTTGGGGATTGCGATCGCTACTGTCATGAGATTATGCCTCCTTTATTTCATTTTAATCGAATTTAACCAAGACTTGCGCAAAGCATCTATCTGTAGGGTGCGTTGCGCTCAAGCACCCCGCACCATCCACTATTGGTAACTCTTTTATGGTTAATTGCACCTTGGATAGATATTTTCCCTAATTCTCACTTGTTGCGAGGATTTAATAATCTAATTGGTACAATTAATCAATTTCAACCATTTTATTCTTCTGGATAATCTGGCTTGTTTATTATTTCTTGAATCCGGAAAGTGACAGAAGAGGGCTACAGTGGTTCCCGCTCATAGTAAGGTACAGTATCAGAAATTAACAAACCAATTGCTTAATTCTGAGGATCAATTAAGTGTACCTCATTACTGCGGAAACCGCTGTACATCCATTTTAGCGGTTGCTGCCAGACATATCGAATCCAATCAAGACATTGAATTGAGAGCCGAAGCATTGATAAAATGGGGGTTTAAGTTCTATGACGCTTTACATCTGGCTTTTGCTGAAGCAGGGGGCGCTGATGTCTTCTTGACTACCGATGATAGACTCTTGAGAAAAGCTCAACAATACAATAATTCAATTGGCGTAACAGTAGAGAATCCCGTGATTTGGTTGATGAAAAATTTACAGGAAGATAATCATGAAATTAGCTCAACTGAGAAAGCAAGGATACCAGGCTTTAGTTGACTCTCTAGGGGTAGTAGGAATGCTGTGCTTCCTCCAACAATTGGAAGTTGGCTATGGAGATTATACCACTGAGAGAAATCAGTGGTTAGATGAACTAAGCTTATCCGATTTTCAAAAATATGTAAAACAAAAGCATCAATAAACCGCCAGAGATTTTCATCCCTGTCTCATAGCTAAAGATACAGAATTAACCCAATAGCCCACACTCCCTGGAGAAATTGCTTATGCGTCTACATCCTAGAATTCTCAAATTTGCGATACTGCTCCTTGGCAGTTTCCTGTTAGTAGTAACATCTCCTCTGTTACCTCCGATTTTTCATTTCTCACCAACTAGAGTTCAAGCGCAAACCGTTGAACACCTGGTAGTAAAACCAAATCAGAGCGATAATTTTAGCAATTTTGCTGATTGGTGTTCCCATAAAGATGCTCTTTCTCAGCAACAACGACATACGGTTGAAGTATTGTTGGCGGAGGCGAAAACCTCGGATTGTAATCGAGCTAACGAGATACTTTCAAATCTTACTGAGCTGGTGCTAGAGAACAATCAAATCAGGGATATTACTCCTCTCTCCAACCTGACTAATCTTACTGGGCTGTGGCTAGATAATAATCAAATCA
>NZ_JAMZMM010000002.1:0-46507 GCF_024178385.1 Limnofasciculus baicalensis BBK-W-15
AAATTTATTAAGATTAATTCTCAATACTTGACGAAATTGCGTCGTTTCAGCTATCATGGTCTAATAATCCGAAGGGGGGCTAATAACCTTTTGGAAGTTTTATGCGTTATTATGAGCTACTTTAGTTTAGGTTGAAAATTTTCTGCGAGAGACAAAAATAACAAGGATAGATGTGCCATGGAAATCATCAAAAACAAATTAGAGCAAATCAAAATAGGACAGGAAACTACTTTCCGTAACTTAACCTTATTCCCTCTACTTAATGGAGGGATAGAACAACCAGATTACCTGACACTGGATGAAGCTTTAGCTCAGGGAGTGGCAAAAATAACCGAAGTTTCACAAGGGGGTAGTGTTCCGGAACTAAAATTAGTCAATGATAGCGATCGCGCTGTATTTTTATTAGATGGGGAAGAACTAGTTGGAGCGAAGCAAAATCGTATTCTTAACCTCTCAATTTTAGCACCAGCCAAGGAAACTCTCTTAATTCCAGTATCCTGTGTAGAACAAGGGCGTTGGTCCTATGCTTCAGCGGAATTTACATCTGCGGCTCGTACTCATTATGCAGGGGGAAGGGCGATGAAAATGAGTCAGGTAACCCAATCTCTTGAAACTACTGGAACCCGCCACTCTAATCAAGGTGAAGTTTGGCAGGATATTGCAGAAAAAAGTGGTCGGATGCGTTCAGCTTCGCCAACCCACGCTATGGCTGCTATGTACGAGCAACATTCTACCAATATAGAAGATTATGTTAAAGCTTTTGCGGCTATGGCAGGACAGGTGGGAGCATTATTTGCGATTAACGGGAAAATCATTGGTTTCGATTTATTTGATTATACTGCCACGTTGGAGAAATTATTGCCTAAACTAGTGCGGAGTTATGCCTTAGATGCTTTAGATAAGCAAGGGGATAATTCTCCTTCTCTTTCAACAGAAACAGTTGAGGAATTATTGCAAACAGTTAGTCAAGTGGAAGCTAAAACTTTTCCAGCAACTGGTATCGGCGATGATGTGCGATTCATAGGGGCAAAATTGACAGGTGGTGGATTAATCGCGATGGAAAGAGTGGTTCATCTGAGTGCATTTACTGTGGAAGATAATGGAGAGAATGCAAATGAATCTCGTGGCACAAATGTGAGCCGTGCCTCAATCCGGCGACAGCACTGGCAATCGCGATAAAGTACCCTGTTCAATCAGGCGATTCTAACCGCACAGCGACAGGAAGCACATAAACAAAATCCGCTGGTGTGGGTATTCTTATTACCAGGTGAATACTAGCGAACGGGTAGGGTGCGATCTTCGTAGCCTAACACACCCTACTTTTTAGAACGCGGTTAAGTTAATCAGAAAAAACTCACCGCGTCCCTCTGTATCCCTATCCCTGGATTATGATTAACGATCAGTACCATTAGATCGGGGCTATGGCTTGGTGGCGATGTAGGAATTGGTAAAGATTTTTAAAATTAAGGCAAAAACAGTTGTCGTTCCAGTAAAAAGAACCTAGTATGTACTGAGTATAATTATTTTACAGCAAAAAAACAGGAATATGAAATATGAAGAAAGTATAAAGGCAAATACTCCATACCCTGTTGGGTCATCCGGTCTACTTTCTTATCTGATGGCACTGCGCCCCCGTCAGTGGACTAAAAATCTGGTTGTTTTTGCAGCTCCATTATTTGCTTTTAGTATAAATATAAATTCCCTTGCCGGGAGTTTTTTAGCTTTTGTGCTGTTTTGTGCTGCCTCAAGTAGCTTCTACCTGATTAACGATATTGCTGACGTTAAATCCGATCGTCAGCATCCGGTTAAATGCAAACGTCCAATTGCCGCCGGACTAGTCAAAATTCCGATAGCGACAGGCATGGCTTTCATTTTATTAAGTGGCGCTCTGATTATTAGCTGGTTATGGTCTGGTTCATTAGGATTAACTATTTTAGCCTATGTAATTTTGCAAACTGCCTACAATATAACCCTTAAGCGTCGAGTAATTCTGGATGTAATTGCGATCGCGACTGGGTTTGTCTTGCGGGCTACCGCTGGGGGAGCAGCAACTGGAATTTACATTTCTCCTTGGTTTCTACTTTGCACAGCCATGTTAGCATTATTTCTGGCCATTGAAAAACGTAAAGCGGAACTGAGGGCGATAAGACTTGATGTTGGTAAAAGTCGTTCAGTCCTGAAACGCTATTCTTTAAATCTCTTAAGTCGCATGGAGAGTGTCATTACTGCCAACACAATTATGACTTATGCCCTATGGAGTTCTGGTCCACAATTGAAAGGTGCATCAACACCATGGATGATACTATCACTTCCCTTTGTAGTTTACGGTGTTTTTCGCTACCAACTTTTGAGCGATCCAAAGGAGATAGCCCGCAGGAAGAAATGCAATCCTGATGATGGTGTCCATTCAGAAAGACCCGAAGAAGTTTTACTCCGAGATATCCCCACACTATTAACTGTATTAGGTTGGATTCTCACAGTTTTTATCATTTTATTTCTCAAACATGAGGGTGTGATTCAGTGAAGCAAGAATAATAGGTATATTGACGGGTTTTGGATATAAATTCATGGTTATTTTTAGACAGAAACAACAAGTACTTAACCTGGCAGCGATCAATATCACTCAACTGAAAAGTGATGGCATTTGCGGCATCATTTTAGATCTGGATAATACCCTGATCTCTGAAGATGACAATTACATCTCCCCTGATGGAGAAGAGTGGATTAAGCAAGCTGAATCAGAGGGAATTAAATTCTTTATTCTCTCCAACGGTAAACGCCGATATCGTGTAGACTATTGGTCTAGTCGCCTCGGTATCCCAGCTATCAGCCCCGCCTATAAACCACTGCCCTTTAGCTTTCGCAAAGCCCAGGCGGCAATGGGGCTAAAATCTAAGGAGATTGTCGCGATCGGAGATAGTTTTCATACAGATATACTAGGATCGTGGTTGGTAGGATTTTCAAGTATTCAGGTTACTAGTTTGCCTCATCCACCACGTTGGTGGGAGAGAATTATGGGTCGTTGGGTGCAAATCCCTTACCTCTCTGAAGAGGAAGAGAGGCTGGTACAGTTTGACATTTCTCAATATCAGAACAATGCCAAATTTATCTAAAGATCAAGAGATTTCTAAATTAGCGTGGCAAGTCTATTGTGATGCGCCCATGTCGATTCGTTTGCTAGCATCAGCACGGACATATATTTGTCCGATGCTACCACTGCTAGTTGAAGTTCCTGATAATTCTACTATTTTCGACATTGGTTGCGGTAGTGGATTATTTTTATCACTTTTAGTCGCAAATAGCCAAGTTAGGAGTGGGATTGGCACTGATCTTAATATTAAAGCCCTGAATAGTGCCAAGTTAGCCACAAAAAGACTAACTGAAAAACAGCCAGAGGTAATGGTTGATTTTCAGCAAACAGGAGACTGTAAAGAATGGCCAAATACCTCCTTTTCAGTTGTCAGCATGATTGATGTGATGCACCATATTCCTCCCCAGGCACAATATACTGTCTTTGCAGCGGCAATCGAAAGAATTGCGCCAGGTGGTCGTTTAATTTATAAGGATATGTGCCTAAAACCTTGGTGGAAAGCTACGGCAAATCGTCTCCATGATTTGTTACTAGCCAGGGAATGGATTAACTATGTACCGATTGAAACTATCAAGGAATGGGGATCTCAATCTGGGCTTAAATTGGTCAATGAATCCTATTATTCCAGATACGTCTATGGTCATGAAAAGTTAGTTTTTGTTAAAAATTAATGGACTTATCGGATTTGGTATAACTCTTTAATCCTCTAATCCTCTAGTCCTGATTTAGTTTGGCTTGTTTCCTGTCGGAATGATTTAATCGAGGTTTATTTTTGTGCTTTAGATGGAATAATCCCTATGAGTAACTCTATAGAATTTATCAAAAGTTGGGGCAAAGAGAATAAGATAATTGCCGGATTTTGCCTATTTGTACTGGCAGAAATAATCTTATATTTTATCTGTGCCCATGGCATTGTTGAAGCCATTTATAATGGCAGTATACCAGGCTTTCCTACTTTAAAGGGCAAGTCGGTAAACTCTCTAGAGTTTTATCTGAATCGTGCGGATAAATTCTTTGTCCTTGCCAATGCTTATCTGGCTTTATCCATATCAGGCATATCTTTTTTTATCAGAGTATTTGCGATTGAGAGAATAAATTTAAGTGCCATTTTAAAGAGAGAAGTTATTAAGTTTAGGCAATTGATTGCTGAAAACAAAAAAACAATTATTCTTCTGTGTTCATTGACTGTTGGCTTTTATTGTTTATACCTTCTCCTGGGTCTCTTAATCATACCCGGCTACGGCTACAATAAGTTCACCTTTTACTTTGCAGATCAAGGAGATTGGGGCGAACTTGATTGGAGTAGATATCATAAGGGTTCTCATCCTCTCAGGTTGCTCATTTTAGCACCATTTGGCTTGCTAAAACTTTTATCTCCTCCGGTTCCCAAAATCGTACTTGCCATCATCCTCAATTCTTTCTTTGGCGCAGTAGGAATTTTTTTAGCATCCCTTTGTTTCTGGAATATAACCCAAAAGCATATTCCCACACTCCTCTGGACTGGACTTTTTGGACTTAGCATGACTCAGATGTTTTTTAGTACATTGATTGAGTCTCGTGTCCTGGGCACTGCCAGTATAATCGCTACCTATGTACTATTTATCATTTGCTTGAAACAGCAGAAGCTTTACTTAGGCTATTGGATTTTAGCTGGATTATTATCATTTGGGGTAACCATAACAAACTTCTCACATACTCTCATCTGTTTTACCGTACTAGTGCTTGGGCTAAACCTGAGAAATAGAATTGTGAGGGTTATGGAGTATGTAGGTGGTATTTTTATAATAGCTTTTGTTCTCAGTCTTATCCAAAAACAGCTTTTCAATGGCAAATACTTTTTTATCCCAGGTACAGTTTCTAAAGAATTAGAGTGGGTGAATATAACTATATTCAATCAGCCATTGGTGGTTTCGCAAGAGTTAATTAGACATTTCTTCCTGGTCAACTTCATTGCCCCATCACCGTTTCCTGATGAAATTATCCCAGGGACTAAAATAATTTTAGACTTATTCAACCGACCGATGATTTATAATACAATCGGTTTAATCTCTGTAATTCTCTGGTTATTATTCCTGGCTGTTGGTCTATATAAAAATATCTCATCTATGGCAAAACCCAACAACCGATATTTTTTCATTGCTCTTATTTTAGTAACAATCTCTAATTTAATGTTCTACTCCATTTTTGATGTACGGGAAATGTTTATTTTCACTCCTTACTTTAGTTTCCCAGTTGTACTGCTTGCCCTTAACCCGTCAATAATGAAAAAACGTTATTTTATAGCAGGGACGATATTATTAGTTGGATGTATGGGCATTAATAATTTGATCGTTATCGGACAAATTATCTCTCTAGCCCGAAGTTAATTGCTAGTCCATTGCGGCAAAAATTTTTCATCAGTTTCAAAAGAGGGAATAGGGCTTCGATAACTACTATTTCAACTACTATTTCAACTACTATTTCATGATAAATAAAGAAAACCTAACCCACTACCCCTACCCCTCAACCCGACGAGTAATTATGGGGAAAAACCACGCCGTAGCCACCAGCCAACCCCTAGGCACCCTAGCAGGAATGCAAATGTTTTGGGCAGGGGGAAACGCAGTAGATGCAGCCATAGCAACTGCGATCGCACTTACGGTAGTCGAACCCACTTCTAATGGTATTGGTGCCGATGCTTTCGCCTTAGTTTGGGATGGCAAACTTCACGGGTTAAATGCTTCTGGAAAAAGTCCCCAAAACCTAACCCTAGCCAACTTCGCCGGGATGAATAAAATTCCCGTTACAGGTTGGTTACCTGTCACTGTACCAGGTGCAGTATCTGGATGGCGTAAGTTATGGGAAAGTTGGGGAAAATTACCTTTTGAACAGTTATTTGCACCTGCAATTAGGTATGCTGAAGAGGGTTTTCCTGTATCACCTGTAACGGCAGCGGCGTGGCAAGGGGCTGAGAATATTTTCTTGCCATTAAAAGGTGGTGAATTTGAGCATTTTAAATCGGTATTTTTTCCTAAAAATCGCGCACCTAAAGCTGGTGAAGTTTGGGGTAGTAAAGTTCATGGAAAAACACTGAGAGCGATCGCAGCCAGTGGGGGAGAAAGTTTTTATCAGGGAGAAATTGCTAAAACTATTGCTAATTTCGCTTCTGATACGGGTGGCTTTTTAACAAAAGACGATTTAGCAACTCATCAAGCAGATTGGGTTGAACCAATATCTACTAATTATCGTCACCTTACCGTTTGGGAAATTCCCCCTAATACTCAAGGAATTGCTGCTTTAATAGCATTAAATATTTTAGAATGTTTTGATATTACTAAATATCCTCGCGAGTCAGTCGAAAGTTATCACCTGCAAATTGAGGCAATGAAATTAGCATTTGCTGATGTTCATCGTCATGTTACTGACTCTCGGTTTATGGAGGTAAGGATAGAACAACTATTAGATAAAGGATACGCTAAAAAACGTCAGCAACTAATTGGAGAAGATGCCATTTCTTTAGCGGAACCAGGTTTGCCTCAAGGAGGAACAGTTTATTTAGCTGCTGCTGATGGGGAATTAATGGTATCGTTTATTCAATCAAATTATGCAGGTTTTGGTAGTGGAATTTTGGTTCCTGGTACGGGAATAGCACTGCAAAATAGAGGATTAGGTTTTACTTTAGAAGCAAATCATCCGAATCAATTTGCACCAGGTAAACGTTCCTTCCATACTATTATTCCTGGTTTTATTACTCAAGATGGTGAACCATTAGGACCATTTGGGGTAATGGGAGGACCAATGCAGCCCCAAGGACATCTACAAGTTATTGTGAATATGGCAGATTATAATATGAATCCCCAGGCGGCACTTGATGCTCCCAGATGGCAATTTGTAGATGGGAAACAGGTGCTTTTAGAGGATAATGTATCGAGTGATATAGCTTTGAAATTGCTAGAAAGGGGGCATGATATTCGGGTTATTTCAGATAGGGGAGATTTTGGGAAGGGGCAGATGATTTTGCGGCAAGATGGTGTTTTGGTGGCTGCTTCTGAATCTCGTGGGGATGGGTTGGCTTTGGCAGGGTAGATGGGGCAGTGGAGACTGTCAGCTAAATTACAATCTTTGAGCCGTTAAGCAAATAAGCTTTTCTTCTTGATTTCTGAATAAAACTAATGGTTCATCGTACAAGGAAAAACTATAAGGTTTATTTTTGGGAAAATCTTGTACAAAACATACAGGATACCAAGATTGCCTCCAGTTAAACTCTTGCTCATCTTCAGGTGTGAGTAATTACAGTCTTATCTTCGTTTGCCTGCAAAATTCTGATCCCTTGAGAGGATTTAATAATTTCTCGATCTGGAGAGTAGACAGTCCATATACCGTGCCAAGGATTGGCTTCTGTTGTCAGGTGGCCAAATAATTTTTCCCAGTGTTGTTCTTGTAGATTCATCATTTTATTTGCTAAATTCTTTCTTCTTTGATGATGAGAAATCCTTTTAATGTCGAGTCTTCTGCAAAAACTGTCGCGGTGCGAACCCGATGATCTTTGCCCGCAAAAGTTATGGTTTCAATTTCTCTAGGTGTGCCTGTGGCTTTATTGATAACTTTAAATGTAATTACGTTATCCTCTTGTTCTAAAGCAGTTAAGTCGTAATCTTTGAACCTGGCATCTTCCCCGACAACCTCTAACTTTACTTTTCCTCCGCCGATGGGGATAATATCAAAGCTCTGACTAGCAGTTGTGCCATCAGGATAAATATAAGTGTTAGTGAGAACCCACTTATCCACAACTTCTTCAAAGGTTTGAGCAATTTTGTAATGCTTTAATTCCTGAAGATCCGCATCCAGAAATCTAACATTTCCCTCCCATTTGCCAACATTTTGCGAAAATACCTTATAGGTATTTAGTAAATTATCTGAACTAGAGTCAAGAGTAGACATAGTGGAAACTCTTCTTTACGCGATCGATCATACCATAAATCCTACCTCCAAATAGGTAGGTAGGGAAGGGATAACACCAAGAAACTGATGGAATCAACTAGCTTTGAGTGTTTTGTAAGATAGGATAATCTACCACCACTTTAGTTGTAAATAACCTCGTTCCGGTTGAGTGGTTTCCTCTTCAGTCAGCCATTCCACTGGTTTGTAAGTACCAAAAACTCGATCCCACCAGTCTAGAGCCAAACCAAAATTATGATGCCACATGCCATATTTGTGGTGGACGTAATGTACAGGCATTTTCATCCAAAAACATTTGGTAGGATTTTCATGTTGAAGCTGATGGGCGTAGGCAGAAAATGCGGCATAAACTAATCCACCCAGAAACCAACCAATGCCAGCAGTCAAAGATACAAAAAATAGCAAACACATAACAATTACACTACCCCGCACGTAATCCCTGAACTCCCACAGTACCCCTTGTCCTTCATTGCGGCGGTGATGGTCACGGTGACGCTCACCAATTTTAGCATTGACGTGCATTAGGCGATGGAGCCAGTATTCGACTAAACTGGCTAGAATAAAAGCTAAAACGAAACAGCCGATTCCGATAGCTGTGCTTTCTAATGGTGTCATGACTAACTCTACCTGACAATTTTTCTAGGAACTATCCTGACTATTTTGACACGAGATATAGCAATTGTGTCACGGAAATAGGGGCGAAGGAATCGGAAATTGGTAACGGGGAATTAGTAATGGGCAAAGGGGAATTGCCCAAATAGCCTCATGAGACTCGAAGCCGTCTAGCCCGACGCGCCTAAAATCTGCTTTAATCATCGTTTACTTAAGTTTTGGTCATGGCTGTGAGGGGTAAATGACAAATTATTTGTTTCCACTATTGACAACTGTAGCTAGATATGCAAAAGCAAGGTTTGTTCAAAAAACCTACCACACTGAGGCGGCACAGGAACATTTTCTCCTGAAGCTTTTGCAGAATCATCAGGATACCGAACTTGGTCGTCTATATGGGTTGAGGGATATCAAAACTATCAATCAATTTTGCGATCGCGTCCCTATTTTACCCTACAGTAGCTACGAACCTTATACCAATCGCATTTTTCAAGGTGAACCCAATATTCTCACTCCAGATCCTGTAGTTTATATTAATCTTACTAGTGGTTCCACGGGGGCAAAAAAACTGATTCCTGTCACTAAGCGATTTCAGAATTCATTGAAACAGGCAAATCTGGCAAGTATGGGATTTTTAGCCGATGCTTTAAGTAATAAAAAACGCAAGTTTGGCAAATTACTCCTCACGAATTCAGTCGAACTTTTGGGACGGACACCTGGGGGAATTGAATACGGAGCAGCCAGTGTAGGGGTGCTGCGGATGGGGAAGTTTCTCTACGAACAAATCTTTACTAATCCTTTTGAGACACTTCTACCTAATGATAGCTTGGTTCGCCACTATATTTGTTTACTTTTTGCATTATGCAATCGCAATTTACGGGGAGTAATTGCTAATTTTCCCATGTTAGTTTTGCGGATCTGTGATTATTTAGAACGGTATGGAGAAGAACTAATTATAGATTTAGAAAAAGGAACTATTGCTAATTGGTTAGATCTGGAGCCGGAACTGATTTCAAGATTACAATCTAAATTAATTGCCAATCCACTTCGTGCTAAGGAATTAAGACATATTCTAAATAGCGAAGGACGCTTGACACCGAAATTTATTTGGCCTAATTTATCCTTTGTGGCTACAGCACGAGGAGGAACTTCTGATTTTTATTTCGAGCGTTTTCCTAGTTATTTTGGGGATACTCCTGTATTTGGTGCTGTTTATTCCTCCGCTGAAGCAACTTTTAGTATTTACCCAGATTTAGATGCCGATGGTAGTATTTTGGCAATTGAAAGCGGCTTTTTTGAGTTTATTCCTGAAGATCAGTGGGAAGCAGAAAATCCCCAAACCCTGTTACCAACGGAAGTAAAGGTTGGGGAATATTACCGCTTACTGGTGACAAATTATAGTGGTTTTTATCGTTACGATATTGGCGATGTGGTGGAGGTGGTGGGATTTTACAATACTGCACCCCTAATTGTCTTTCGCTATCGGCGTGGTGGGATACTATCAGCAACAACAGAAAAGACAACGGAGTATCATGTCACTCAGGTAATGGAGGATTTGCAAAAAGAATTTGGTGTATTTTTAGAGGATTTTTGTATTACTCTCTCTGAAAATATTGTCGAGCCATACTATCTAGTTAATATTGAATTGCGTCCAGGCGAAAAGATAGACAACCCACAATCATTCATTGCCAGTTTTGAGGTAAAATTAAAGGAAGCAAATATGTCATATTCGGTGAAGCGACCGAATAATTTTATCTCCCCACCACGTTTGCGCATTTTAGCAGCAGGTAGTTTTGCTATAGTCCGTCAGCGTCAGTTGGCAAAAGGGGTTCCAGATTCTCAGTTGAAGTTTCCTCATATTAGTGGAGATCGAGAATTTTTAGCAGGTTTAGTAGTAGAAAGAGAGGTTATGCTTCCTGGTGATTTAAACTAATAGGATCTTATTAGAGAATTCAAAAAACCTAACCCCCCAGCCCCCTTCCCTGGCAGGGAAGGGGGAGAATCAAAGGCAATCTCCTCGGTAAAAATGTAAAATTGAGTGTCGTATAATAAAATCAAAAAACCAGATTGGAAAGGGGCTAAACTATCAAAACAACCTAAAGTGATGTATAGTATGACCAAACTCATCATCCAAATTCCTTGCTACAACGAAGAAGCAACCCTAGGATTAACCCTGTCAGAACTTCCCCGTGAAATACCAGGAGTTGATACTGTAGAGTGGTTAGTAATTAATGATGGGAGTATCGACCAAACTGTGGAGGTAGCGAAAGCTTGTGGAGTGGATTTCATTGTCAGTTTTGACCACAATCAAGGTTTAGCAAAGGCTTTTATGGCTGGTATTGAGGCATGTTTAAAAGCAGGAGCTGATATTATTGTTAATACAGATGCTGACAATCAGTATTGTGCCGCAGATATTCCCAATCTAATCGCACCAATCTTACAAGGAGAGGCAGATATTGTAGTAGGATCGAGACCAATTCAGGACATCAAACATTTTTCACCAACCAAAAAGTTTCTCCAAAAACTAGGCAGTTGGGTAGTAAGAATTGCCAGTAATACAAAAATTTCTGATGCCCCTAGTGGCTTCCGTGCGATCAGCAGAAATGCCGCGATGCAGCTTAATGTATTTAATCCTTATACTTATACTTTAGAAACGATCATTCAAGCTGGACAAAAAGGAATGGTAATCGTATCTGTACCAATTAGAACAAATGGGTATCTCCGCCCCTCCCGTTTGGTTAAGAGTATTCCCTCTTATATTCAGCGCTCGATTCTCACAATTATTCGGATTTTCATGACATATCGACCACTCCAGTTTTTCACAATTCTGGGGACGGTTCCTTTTAGCTTAGGGTTTATTTTAGGAGTGCGTTGGTTAGTGCTATTCTTTAGTGGAACGCCAAGAAGTCACGTTCCCAGCTTGGTTTTATCAGCTATTCTCATTCTGATTGGCGTTCAATTATGGATATTTGGTTTAGTTGCCGATTTAATGGCAGTAAATCGTAAAATATTAGAGGATATCCAATTACGACAAAGACGAGGAGAAATTGATTCTTATCAAAATAAGTATAAATGAATAACAAATAACAAACAACAACAAACAACAAACAACTAACAACTAACAACCAACAACCAACAACCAATGACTAAAAACATTTTTGCCCGCGAAGCATTAGCCCAAATCCCCAAAATTTTAACACTACTAGACAGAAATCCTCATAGCCCAACTTACGGTTGCTTCGATCGCAATTTCTGGCAATATAAAATTATCGACTTTCCCAGCGGGATGGCACAGGAATTTGTTTTACCTTTAGCCTTAGTTTACAATACTCCCTTACCAGACAACCCTTTCTATCAAAAACCAGCTATTCGCGATTGGGTGGAAGCCGGAATTCTCTACGCAGCATCCAGCGCCCATCCAGATGGCTCTTGCGATGATTATTTTCCCTTTGAAAGGGCTGGAGGTGCGGCGGCATTTTCCCTACTGGCTTGTATAGAAAGTTATCAAGAATTGGGATTAAATAATTTTACGGCACTGAAATTTTTTGAAACCCGCGCCGATTGGTTAGCTCACCATAATGAAAGTGGACGACTGACAAATCATCAAGCTTTAATTGTATTATGTCTGGAATTACTCACAAATCTCTTACAAACCAATAAGTGGGATAAAGCAAGAGTACAACGTTTAGAGCGAGTTTTATCTTGGCAAAATCGCGAAGGTTGGTTTATTGAATATGAAGGGTGCGATCCTGGATATCATACATTAACAATTTCTTGTTTAGCAAGAATTTATCAACTTCGTCCAGATCCTCGCCTGAAGGAAGCACTAATTAAAGCCGTTCAATTAGCCGCAGAATTCGTACATCCAGATGGATCTTATGGAGGAGAATATACTAGTCGCAATACCTATAATTTCTTCCCACATGGATTTGAATTAGTAGGGAAATGGTTCCCCGATGCCCTGCGAATTAACGATCGCATTCTCGTAGGATTAGAGAATGGATTGGGTTCCTGCTATGCTGATGACCATATTATCGGGCATCATACTTGGAACTATTTACTAACTTGGCGAGATTTTGTTGAAAATAGACCCCAAATAACTCCTCGTACCCAAGGTAGGATTTGGCTGAAAGAAGCCAAAATTTTAATCGAGCGCCGTCAGGATACTGAACTGTATTTATCTTTAAATAAAGGTGGGGTATTTAAGCTATTTAGAGGGAATAATTTAATTGCTTCCGACACCCAATTTTCTCTACAAATAAAATCAGGGAAAAAAGTTCAAAATGCTGTGGGGCATTTGGTCGATTCTTATCAAGTTAAAGTTAGTGAAGATGACATTAGTATTGAGGGAAATTTGGGATGGGCTAAACAAAAACAAATGACTACCATTAATTTAATGATTCTGCGGGTAGTAATGTTTACCGTAGGGCGATTCTTTCCTAACTTAATCCGCAAACTATTACAAAAAGTATTAATTACAGGCAAGAAAAAAGCCCCTTTTCATTTCAGTCGTCGTTTGGAATGGCATCAGGGACAATGGTGTGTTCGCGATGAGTTAAAAGCCAAGTCTTGGCAAGGAGTTGTTGCTGTAGGAATTGGTGGGGATCAAACTTCAATTTATGTAGTAATGAGTCGCACATTTCAACAAGGGCAATTACAGCCTTGGCTCGATTTAACTGATGAAGTTAAGAAGCTGAATAAAGATGATACTCTGAAGATAGATAGGAATTTTTAAATTGGTTGTTGGTTATTGGTTGTTGGTTATTGGTTATTGGTTGTTGGTTATTGGTTATTGGTTGTTGGTTGTTGGTTGTTGGTTGTTGGTTGTTGGTTATTAGTTACTAGTTTCTTGTCCATAAATCTATAATAAACAATTAATAACCAATATTAAACAAATAACAAAAAACAAATAACAAATAACAAACAACCAATTCATGAAACGAGTTATTTCTATCCTGGTTAGCCTAATAATTTTAGTAGTCATCTACACTAAGATAGACTTTACCCGACTGATTGCCGTATTCCAAAATTGCGATCGCAGTTGGATGGCGATTAGTCTGGGAATGGTAGTGCCCCTCACCTTATTTACCTCCTGGCGACTGCAACAACTCATGCCAAGTGGCTCTCGTCTCGGATTTTTAGAGGCAAATCGATTAATTTTGGCAGCTAGTGTATTAAATATGGTTTTGCCATCCAAGATGGGGGATATTGCCAAAGCCTATTTTATGAAACAACGGGGTCATTTGGGAGGTACATTATCCTTATCGCTAGTAATTTTTGAGAAAGCTTGCGATATGTTGTCACTCCTGTTATGGTGTGTCTTTGGGTTATTAGTTTATCCCCAGAAGACTTGGTTATTTTGGGTGATGACTGTGGCAGTAGGGGTGGGTTTGGTGATGGGAGTCTTGTTGTTAGCTTCTAAGAAATTTGCCTATTTCTTTTTCTTAGTGGCGAGGAAGATTGCACCGAAGAAACTGCGGTTAAAGCTGGAAACTATGCAAGCCTCTTGGGGAGAAATGCACGATTATTTCTGGCGAGATAGAGTTCAACTTATCAAAATTACTGGAACTTCAATTTTTATTTGGTTTTTACACTTATTGCAAATTTGGTTTTTTATCCTAGCGCTGAAAGCTTGGACTCCTTTTTTAGCTAATCTCGCCCTTTCTCCATTAGCGATTTTAGCAGGATTATTGCCATTGACGTTTGCCGGAGTTGGTACTCGCGATGCGGCATTGGTTTTGTTTTATCAACCCTATTTTGATGGGGCAACTGCTGCGGCTTTGGGGGTGCTTTGTACGTCTCGTTACTTATTACCTGCGATTGGTGGTTTGCCGTTTTTGGGGCAATTTTTGGCAACAGTGCGGGGGATAAAAGGTGAGAGTGGGGAGTAGAGAGTGGGGTAGTATAAATTAAAAATTGCCATGGAAATAGACGATAATTATTTGAAAATATTCTTCCCCACTCCCCAGAATAGTTCTCAGTTTTGAATTAAAACTCAAAACTCAAAACTCAAAACTCAAAACTCAAAACTCAAAACTCAAAACTCAAAATTTAAAACTCTTTTCCCCACTCCCCATTTTTTATGTTTGTATCGCAAATTCCTCCGGATGAGTACCCCAATTTACCCAACAAATTGCTTCACGGGCAGAATTCATATTCGGTGGTACGCGCAAAGCATGAATATGTCTAGTACTCGGACAAATCATTTTTAACAGATACATTGGCTCAACATCAACATTATCGATTTTTAAGAGAGTATATTCCTCATATACATCTAATTGTTGTGCTTGCAACTCCTGACAAATTCGTCCATAACCGATAGTTTCAATTAACAATCGCCTCACTTCCGCATTCTTCTCCTCCAAAATCCATTTTGCTTCCCATTGATGAGAATGAAGCATCCCATATTTTTCCGGCAAGGTTACACCGTGAAAGATGTACTCGCGAAAGAAGCCATCAGCAAACTGAATCGCAGGTTGAGCTTCGGCGTGAAAATTATCGTCACTATCAAATGATAGATGGGTTGGGCGCTCGCTTACCAGACAAACTTCATCAAATGCTAAAATATAGCTCCCATGATTTACTAATAACTGATACGCTTCCCATTGTTGCGGATTATGAGGTAAATTCAGTACAGAAATGTAAAAATCTAATTTAGGCAAAACACAGAGACATCCGCCAGTTTTGATAAGGCTATATAAATCCCCTCCAAGTTGGCTATATAGTTGACTTGCTTTGCCTTTGCGTAATTCACTATTGATTTCGCCCCGTAATCTAGCCTCGAAGCGACTCCTGAGATTGCACACTAGTTTTCCGAGTAATTGATTCATCAAATCTTCTTCCAATTGGTTCCCAATTTGTTGATCCAATTGCTCTTGTAATTGACTCCTCAATTCACAGGATAGCGGATTTTCAAAGTGAGTGAATAAGGAGCCTCTAATTTGGTCAATCGAGAAACGAAAAACAGCATCTGGACTATCAAAAAACAGGATGTTTGGTGCATTTTTTCCAACTAATTGATAGGCTTTATTGATGTTGTCAGATACTTGTTTCCGGTCAAGTGGCTCGTTAGATAAGAGAATTTTTTTCCACTTTTCGTAGTAGTGATGCAACCATTGCTCTTGTTCTGGAGTCACTTCTTTAATCTTAGTCTGCGACATATTTCCATCCTTCTGGTGAATATTCTCTTTGAATCTGTACTATCCAATTACCTTGGGGAATTGCAATTTCATGATGTTCGTCATGGGTGAGAAAAGCTGTCTGGGAAATGACTCGCAGATAAAGAATGCCGTTTTTTTCGTACAACTCTGCATCTCCGGCAGTGATATGGTGTTTGTGTCCCGTTACTTCACCTTCTGCGAGAATCAGGTGGGGTAATATTTGTCCCTGAATCTGCTGAATTGGTAGCAAAATTACGTCACCTTGTCGAATTGGTTTCATGGGTATTCTCAAAAATTGACTGCTACTTGAATTGGGTAGTATTATCGATTGGATAGATGTAACAATTGATTCACCAAGATAACTGTCAAGACTGTTGAACCATATTTATTTTTGATTTCCTGACATTTCTCTTTACAGAGTTGCTCAGTGACAGCGATTTCCTCCTTAGTTTCAAGTATTTTTTCCTGTAGTTGTTGTTCCCTGGATTCTTGGCATTTAAAGATATTCATGCTTCTCCTGATAGGTAAATGACTCTTGAGGTACAATCCGCGATAGCAGTGGTGTTTAGTTTTGATTAGTTGCGCATTTCGTTGCTATCTCAACTTGCAACCCATCACCCCTTAATCGCTGCTTCTCTATTCATCCTAAAAATAGACTAACCCAGAAAATACTCAGTAGTTACCTAATCAACAGTTAGGAAATAGGTTAGGATGGTGAAAATAGGCTAAATCAAGAGCATACCGAGTAGTTACCCGATCGACACTTAGGAAATAGGTTAGGATGTTGGTTAGGTACTTTACAGCTATCCTCAGTAATCTAAAGAATGACTCAGTTTTTACAAGCAGCGGATGAGTGGGATTTAGAAAGGCTCTACCAAAATCTGGCAGATGCCAAGCGACAATTTGCACCTCACAAACAACGTGGACTGACTCCGGTGGAAAAGCTGCATTTACGAGGATTGCTTTGTGGCTATAATCCAGAGGAGATTGCCGAACAGCTTTATAATGCTTCTGCGGGAGTTAGAGTTGCTCTTTCTAACACCATATATCGATTTTAAAACATATTGCTATTCAGTGTAATAAAGGCGAGTTTCAATCTAACCAGATCCCAGTTTTTATTCCTATAAAAATCTTTGCGGAGGATACCAGATATATTGCTAATTTCGACTTATTGAGTATCGCAAGATTGGGCGCAATTAGCAGTTCAGCGATGAACAAAAACAATTACTAAAACAGTATTATGATGCCAATAAGTTACTAGTAGATTGCCTCAATAGCGCTGCTAATGTTACTCCCGCAGTGCGACAAGAAATTGAGGACACCTTGTTATTACCCATTGTTGAAATTGATAAAAGAGGTAAATCCTAAGAGAAATATAGTCTTTTGACTAATCTGATGAAGCGATCGCTCCTTTTGGATGATAGTATAAATGCGATCGCCAAGCCCTTATCATTAATATTGACTGCCTTTTCCTAAACTAAACCTATCGTGACAACAGGAGCAATTCCCGATGAAAGTCCACGCAATTTACAA
Organism: Limnofasciculus baicalensis BBK-W-15; assembly: GCF_024178385.1. Taxonomy (GTDB): domain Bacteria; phylum Cyanobacteriota; class Cyanobacteriia; order Cyanobacteriales; family Coleofasciculaceae; genus Limnofasciculus; species Limnofasciculus baicalensis. Next base: position 17,332 of record NZ_JAMZMM010000002.1, read on the forward strand.
GAGCAACTCCTCCTCGAAGATGCTAAAGCGGGAAATTGTAGATCCATTCAAGTCGGTACAGATAAACTACTGAGGGATGCACCACGACTGGTAGCTATTTATGGCGGTACTCCTGAAGATTGGCATAAAATGACAAGTAATCAAGCCTTTGAAATTAATGGAGTATCCGTACAAGTTCATTGGTTTCGCAACAGTCAAACTTTGGAAGACTTTGAATTTAAGTTCAAACGCCAATATCCCAAAGCAGCACCGAAAAACCTCTAAAAAGTAAAATCATGAAAATTCGTTGTATCGCCAATACCGGAAGATCTCTTCCTGATAGTTACCTCAATCCCAGATTAGGTTACACAAAAGAATTAGAATTTCCCCTAACCATTGGCAAAGACTATATAGTTTACGCATTCTCTACAAAACAGGAACAGATTTGGTACTATGTCTGCGAGGATAACTACATGTATTATCCAATGAGGAGTCCCGCACCATTATTTGAGGTAGTTGATAACAGAATGTCCGCCTATTGGAGGTTAAAGATTTCCCTCAATGGTTTGTTAGAAGTTGCATTCGATCAGTGGTTCTCCGACCCTTATTTTTATGATAAACTAACGGATCAAGAGGAAGAAGAAGTTTTAATATTTGAGAAAGTTAAAGAGATGATGGATTTAGAAGCTTTTTCTCCAGCACACATGCTTATTGATTACACTCGAATGCAAGCTTCATCATTAGCTAGTTGAAAAATAGGTGAACCAAGTGAAAAAAAACGATCGCCACCTCCGTGATGGAATTGCTACTAACAAATAAACGAGGAATCTGATAAGATCGATCGCTCCTTTTGTATGGGAGTATAAATGCGATCGCTACCCTGCATTATTAGCCTTAACAGACAAAGATTCCAGAAACTGAACGACTTCACCCAGCATCGCATCTGGTAGTTTCTCTAAAAGTGCTGTGGCTCTATGACGAACTTCGCTACCTATTTCTTCTGTTGACTGCTCTTTAGTCATGCCATCTCTATTTCCTTCATAACTTTCCAGTACCCTGTCATTTTGAAATGATTTCAGCTTCGATACTGCTTCTTCAGGTGTAACAAAATTACCTACATCTGCTGGAAATTCAACCACTTCTTTATTGTAAAACTTAACCACCAGCTTACTCACATTCATCGCCACCCGCTGATTAAATCTAAATACTTCTGAAAATTCGCGATTGCCATCAGTAGTTTGAAGCGATTTATCTCCCAGTTGATTTACTTCAGTTGTAAACAAAAATTTGTGCATATCTGCCCCTATAGATAACAATACTTCGTGCAATCTAGGTTCATTTGTAGGTTTAATAGACAAAACTTTTACATTCATCGTCTTAATGAGTAAATTGCTTGAAGATTCCAGTAATTTATGAATTCTTCTCTATTAATTCCACTTAGTAAGTCGTTTCAGCACCTGCATCGCCTCATTCAGTCCATTATTCCGACTATTAGATAAACTAAACAAATCTGACAGTCCATACTGATTAATCTCACCACGATTCAGCTTAATGAAGATATACTCTTCCCCATTTGTTATCATACCAAAAGTCTGGTTTTCCGGATGAGGATTCCCCATCATGTATGCTAGAGTCTGCGGCACAGCCCGCGCCACACTAAAACCATATTCCTTACTCTCAATCACCACAACCCAGAATTGCTCTTGCACAACTAAGGCATCAATTCTTCCTTGTAAAACCTCATCTCTATCTTGACTAATAATCTCAACTTTCAGAAAATTCTCACCTCGAATCCTCAACGGCAAATCGCACAACCCCATCAGATCCAGAAGCGGATGTACTATAATAATGTTAACCGTACCTTCAGAAATTTCATCCTCTTCCATATAAGAAAGATAGCGATTCTTTAATCTCTGTAATCCTGCTTTTTCACTCTCAGTCAGTTCCGGCAAATCTGTCAGCCATTCAGTAAAAAATAGAGGTTCATTACTCCGATACAAATTGAACTTAAGCCGCAGATCGCTTAATTTGGTAATCGTTTTAGTAATAGCTGTTTCTTGAGGCATATATTTTTTGAGATAAATGACTTGTACTAATCTTGAATCCTACTTTATTTTATCACTAATCTTCTGTATAAATTGCTTTCTAATAAAAGGAGAAGTCATCGCTGCCAGAAGACTACCATAATCCAAGTTAAAATTGACTTCATCTCCCACCTGTAAATTCTGGTTATTGCTATCGAGAATAATATGATCGCTGCTAGATCCTAATATTTCTAATTTGCGATCGCATTTCAAGCCAGATACCAGAATATCCTGCCTTCCCAAAGCAATAATCGCTCTTTGGCGAATTCCTCGATCTTGGAAACTAGGAACATTGCCAAAAGCATCTTGACAAATCTCTCCAAATGGAAGAGATGGCTTTTTCTTGGACTCGATCACTTCAGCAACAAGTTGAAATGCACGGGTATGCAAACCTGGAATCGCTTTTCTACTAACAGTTTCACAACCTAAAAGAATTGATTCACCCAAGCGAATGTTGTTGATTTTACCGACATCTTCGGTGGACTTATACCACTCATAATTTGCCGAATTTCCGCCGGAAATTATCTCTAGACTAATCTGAAACTCTTTTTCAATCCTCTCAACCAGTTGAGATAATTCCTCCATATTTTTACTGTCTGGTTTTACTCCACCATAACAAGCTAAATTGCAGCCAATTCCAACTATTTTGATATGGGATAGAGTGAGAGTTTCCCTAATAAATTGAACAAGATCGCAAGGAAGTATCCCTTCACGCAGATCGCCTAACTCCACCATAATAATCACCTGATGATTTTTATTATGTACTTTTGCATAATAGGAAAGCTTCTTAAGAGTCTCAATCTCAGTATTGAGACTAATATCTACAATTTTGACAACAGATTCAGCCTGACTTAAAGGAGTTCTTAGCAGAACAAACTGAGTTGATATCCCAGCATTTTTCATTTTTTGAATGTTTTCAATGCGAGAGTCAGCAATAAATCTGACTCCGCCTTGAATCATTGCCTCGATAATAGAAGGTTCTCCTAGCACTGCTTTAGAAACACCCATCAAGGAAATACCTTTTTGCCCATAAAGTTCGGATAGCATCCTGGCATTATCCCGTATTTGGGATAGGACAATTTCTATTCTCGGCATGAATGATTTCATCTATTCTTTCCAGACGAGTACGTCTACCTCGTTGCCAATACAGGAATTTTTTCTAAATTCCCCAGCTTGATTTTTTGAGCCAATTTGGGAAAATGCTTACCCAATATTTGAACAAGTTTTTGGCATCCATGGGTTAATACATCCGTTGTTGGCAATTTAAGCCGCGTCTCATAATCCTTGATAACTTTCAAAATTTCTTCGTCTGTTAGGTTTTCATGGCTTAATGTAATCGCCATCACTGTAGATTGAGAAATCGCTTCGATAAGTTTAATTTCGCTCTCAACATTGGGCATTGCCAAATGAGGAAAATCGCACCGGAACTTCCTCCCAGGTGGATGTTGAAGGATAATACCATCAGGCATACTTCCTTTTAAGATACCAATGGAACTCATAAAAGCCGGATGACTAACTGCACTCTGCCCCTCAACTAAAATGATGTCGGGACTTTCATTTTCAAATGATTGAATAACAGAGTTTTCTATTTCACCAATTACAAACTGGGAAATAAGAGCATCCATGGCTACTCCATACATCGATCCTTGCATTAAACTGGTTTGCCCTGTGGCAACCATGATCGATTTTATCCCTAGGTTGTTGAGGGTTTGGTTTAATTCCACTGCGGTAGTCATTTTCCCACAGGCGCAATCTGTTCCTAATATGGCAATTACAGGAACGTTTACTTTTGATATTTGTCCAGTGAAGACATGTAAATCTTTTAAATTTGGCGGTTTTCTGATGTCTTTTATTTGGATTCCGCACTGGGCAGCCATCTCTATGAATTCTCGATCTTCAGAAAAGAATTCATGTAATCCGTTAATTATATCCATTCCTTTTTCCATAGCTTCTAAGATGAGAAGCCTTTCTGGAATGGATATACGAGCATCTAAGGGAGCTTTGCCATAGATATAGCAACTTGGAATTTTTGGGAGCTGCTCCAAAGCTTCATCTAAGTTAGCAAAAATGGGAATATAATTCCTTTTATCGTCTAATTCTTCACCCGCATCCTTACCAGCCAAGGAACTATCAATCACCCCAACAATGGTATAAGTCTCAGAGTGTCGAACCAAACCTGCGGCGGTTTTTCCGTCCATTAAGCCAAATTGATTTTCGCAGTAAATCAAGGCCGTCTTTTTCACGGTTGCCATTAAATTAATTTCCCTCTATTTATTGTCAAACATTCAAGAAGTTTTTTGAAGTTGCTAAACTTCTCGAAAATTCCATGCCTTATCTCTATGCGAAGAGTTCGCATATACCTCGTTGAGTCTTGTAATTTCTTTTTATATCAGTCACCCATGTTAGGAAAAGGGGATGGCAGCCCCTTGTTGAAATTTGCTAGCTTATAATTTCCTAACTCTTGTGGCGGTTGCTATTTTAGAAAAAAAGCTCAAGAAAACCCATGCAGTAAAAACTACATAATTTAGTTGATTTTTTAAAAGCCTAAGTCATGTTAATTTTGCAGCGGAAAGCTCAGACCTTAATTGAGTTTTGTTTTAAACTTAGCTTGTATTAATTATAACTCATAACTTGCACCATTAAGCTGATTAGCAGCTAAATTGAATAATTTAGCTGCTGTAACCCTTTCCTGGCTTAGATCCTAGTATCAAATGACATATATTCTTATCAACAAGTCGAAAAACCTAATCCCCCAGCCCCCTTCGCCAGGTGCAAGTTATGAGTTACATTCGACACCTACAGGTTCATACTGCTTCAGCAATAACCTTTCCAATTTCTTGAGGAGTTGCACCTGTTGCTAGCATCGCACGTATTAGCAGTTCAATCGAAACTGAAGCATCGCCATTCTCCGCTTTAGCGATACGTGGTTGACTTGAATGAATTTTCTGGGCTAATTCAACTTGTGTCATTACCTTTTGTCGTCGTGCTTTCAAATTCCGACTGAGCGCTAATTTGATTTCAATCAGGGCGTTTTCTTCCGGCGTTAGCTCCAAAAATTCTGAAGCTGTACCAACCTTCCAACCCCTCGCTTCTAACCGTTCTTTTTTTAGTCTATCCATAATTAATCTTGTGTATCTGTACTCAATACGCGCTTCTTGGCTAAAGGGTGGAGTTTTAACCTCACCGCGCAACCAAATTAAAGGTTTGTAATTATCGCTCATGCCTAATTTTATACCACATCTGATATCGTGTAATTGCTGCCAGCAGCCCAACAAGTCGCTACAGCCGACTCCCGATAAGTTATCTGCCGCCGCTTGCTTAAACCTAACATTGTAAAAAAATACTAAATCTCGCTCGGAATATACAGGAATTCATGAGACAATCAACAGTCCAGATGTAGATTGTGGCAATTGGTAGCCCAGCCTGCCTCGTTTTTTCTCAGGATACTCAAGATGACAACAGATATAGAACGTTTTTGTGTAAAATTCTTAGCTAGACCAGAAACCAATATTGATGAGGCGAAGTTCATTGAGATTTTTCATGAATGGATTCGCTTGCACAAGCTTGAAGGTACTTTAATTGATGTCGCAGATTATCGCCATGTACCCAATGGTCCGGGGATTATGTTGATTACTCATGACGTTAACTATGCCATGGATTGGGCAAATGGTGAGTTTGGTTTGTACGCTCAACGGAAGTTGGGTGAAGGAGAAACTCACAAAGATCGTATTTTAGGATTGGCAAAGGCGACAGCAACTTTTGGCGCTTTGCTGGAATCCGATAGCCGAGTGGCAGGGAACTTGAGTTTGGAAGGTGGTAAGTTTTACTATATGTCTAACGATCGTTTAAAAGTTCCCAATACTGAGGAAGCTTTCACTGCGATTAAACCAGATTTGGAAGCTGTTGCTGCGGAACTTTATCCTGGTAAAACTGTTTCTATTACTCGCAAAGAAAATGATATCCGCGATCGCTTAACTGTAGTGGTTGAGGTGGAAAACTCTGTGGATATCGGCAGTTTGGCTTAAGCCGCATAAGAGGCTGTTTGTCAATAAAAACAGGACTTACGCAAAGCCTCTATCTGTAGGTGCGTTATCCTTTGCTAACGCACCATCCACACTATAAGTAGCGTCGCTGCGTAAGTCCTGACTATTTCAACGCAACGTGGTTATTAACTGTCCAATTCAGAATGGGATAGAATCTCTTTCCTAAAATCTAACCATCCCGTCATCGCTTCTGAATTAGATCCTACCCTTTTTTTCAGTAAAATAACTCCATCTTCAAACCCAATGATTCCATACTCCTTATCCCCAATAACTCGATCGATCAGTGCCACAATTACTTTTAACTCATTCCGTTCCCCATCAAATGCTACTTGATACTGCTGCAATTGCCAAAGATCCGCAATGGCATAGTCTACTTTGATAACTTCCTCTCCATCATTCCGTAACTCTAATCCAGGTAATCGGATAATTTCTCTTCTGCTGGATAGATGGGGAATAATATAAGTTGTGGCAGAAACACTAGCCTCGGCTGGGATTTGTGCCAATAATGGTCGGAATTGAGCAACATGATGCCATTGTTTAGGTAAGGAAATGTAAACTAAAGGATCGAAAGAATCAGGCAATACAAAATAAAAGGCTCGATTCAGTGCTGAAGTGCTAGAAGTGAATGAGAAAAATAAGGTGAGGCTTATACAGAACACCCAAAAGCGTCTAAATAATGATTTCTTAAATAAGTATTGGTGAGTTGACCACCAAATAATCGCTCCATAAAATATTCCTGGCACTACTGTCATCGCATAGCGAATATTAATCGATAGTACTGATTGCCCCTTGCCTAAGAATAGTTTTAGTAAAGGAAATCCGGCAACAATCCAAGATTCTGGCGCAAGTGCAGGAATAAAAGCCAAAGGCAACCATTGACCTAATAAATAATTAATTGTGCGACCTGGAGGTGAGACAATTTCCACTAATAAACGCCAAGGATTGCTCACCATTCCCCAGATAATTTCTAGGGTAGATGCTTCATCTCCTTCTGCATATTGACCAAAGCGTTCCATCATAAACCGCTGAGAAATATCAGCAGAAAATAGCGGCATAATTAAATTGGTGAGGAGGATAGTGTAACCAAAGCTAATGGTACAAACCGCTAATCCAGTACGGGGATAACGTTTGCTGAGAACCATGTAAACTCCCACACCAAATAACCCAATACTCGCATCTTCTCGGACTGCTAAAATTAACAGAAATAACACCCAAAATAACCACCACCAGCGTTTCTCCATTGCTAGCAGCAATCCGAACATAAATAGAGGAATCTGGCAGATATCGTGGAAGTTGGATAAAGTAGGACCAATGACAGCATTAGCGCAGTAAAAGCTAATAGTAATTATTGTAGATAAACGAGGTTCTAGATATTGTCTAGCAAGAACGTACAAAACTAAACCCGCAGCACTAACTAAAGTTGCTTGTAAAACTGTGAGGGTGGCCGGAGAAGGAAATAGAGCATATAAGGGCAACCAAAGCAATAGGGCTGGTGTAAAATGTTGCCCTAAACGGTGATAGTATACTTCTGGAACTTCCCCCTGATGGACGACATTCGTAGAAAGCTGCGAGGAAAGGGAACTCTGGAAAAAGTGACCATGAATACCATTCCAGAAGACTTGATTAAAAATTCCTTGGTCGTAGGTGGAATAAAAGGTATAGTGTCGATGGAGGGTTAAACTCAGGGTTAATCCAAAAAAGACTAGACATGCTATTACGTGCGGCTGCGCTAACATCCGAGCGGTTGCTAACCTTAGCGCTTGCACTTTCGGCAATTTCAATCCCATCACTTACCTGTAAACGTTAGACTTAGATCCTGCGCCATTCTCAACAAACTGTTTTTTGTAGGGTGGGCACTCCCTAAGATAACTCGAAAAGCCCAAAATTACGTGAGGGGGGAGTGCCCACCCTACAGTTATTGAAAGACGTGCAAGATCTCAGTTAGACCAAGTTCAAGCGTCTCATGTTCCTTGTCAGAACTCAAGACACGCCCTAGGAATATTCTGATGGTTAATGTGAAGTAGGCAGAGTATTTTACCCTCTGATGTTAGGATTAAACAATTCCGTTAATAATTTTCGGTCTAAGTGTTACCAAAATGACTTCAGATACAATATCCGCAGACAATCAGCTTCCTTGGTATGAGGGACCAGATGGCACTTGTACTCTTGATGAGCCAACACTGGTTAACATGGGTGAAGAGAAGCCACTTCACTTGATGTTCCCTATCCAGTGGGATTTGGTGCGAGAGGCTTTACCTGATGCGATCGCAATGGCAAACGATCTCAATGCGATGTTAGTCCTGTTAATCTATGGAGAAGCTGCTGATACCGAAATTGCCTCGTTAATTGTTGAATTTGCGTCTAATGAGGTACTTCCCCTTTGGATTGGAGAGCGAAACCGGAAGAAGGTAGAAAGGATTATCGAAATACTTTCCACTCCAATTCAGGTAAATGAATGAACTAGATTCTGAACTCAGAATATGAGTAATTAGAAAGAATAGTTTTGAGTTTTCAGTCACAAGTCTTAATTCAAAACGGACTCCGTCCCACTGTGCTAACAAAACTCAATTTTTTTTCCGTTCAAGCTTTTGTCTGGTACTTAGAATGATATTCTGATCAAGAGATTACTTCTGGCTGCACTCTCGTAGGCGTTTGTTGATTCACCGTTTCGTTCAGAACTTTCATCTGAGCCTGCATTTGCTGAAGTTGACTTTGAAGTTGAGCAATAGCGGCAGAATCTAATTTAATTTCCTCTTTAGGAGGAGTGAATGTCTGTTTCTTGGCATAACCCATGTAACTTTGGGCTGAAGTAAACTTAGATGCGGCTGTTTGGACATTCCCCTGTTGGGATTTCATTGGTTGATGATCGAGATGTGAGGTCATAATAATCAGCGGTTTAACCGTCGTAGACTCCTCAGAGGTGATAAAATTGGTCTGTTGTGGTTCTGGTTTTACTTCCGGCTTCACCACCTGGGAAGGTTTTGGTTTCACCTCTTCAGTCACCACGGGAAATACTTGTGGGTTGGTTTCCTCTTTTAACAACTCTTCTAATTCCAGTTTGATTTCCTCATCCAAAAATGGGGCTAGTCCAGATGCTGTCAAGTGGGATTCTGAGACTTTGAGATTCTCTAATAGTTTTTCCTTTTCTTTGAGATCTTGCTCCAAAGTGGATAATTTCTTCTTAGTCTCAGCCGATTTGTCAGAAGATGCTCGCCATCCTGATAGTGCTACACTCGCAGTCCCTGCTGCTAAACTGACGAGACTTGCCAATCCCAGATAAGGGAGTGCGATATCTCTTAGTTCACCGGAAAATACTGATTCTTCCTGAGATTTGATGTCTATTGGCTGTCTGCCAAAAATCATCATGGGTAAACTGAGGACACCAAAGACTGTTGCCGAGATGACTAAAGGTGTAATGACGAATCGTCTAAGTGGAGATGCGGTCATAATGAGTAGGTCCTATTGACAATTTCCGATATTGGTAGACTATGAAGATTCGGTAAAAATGGCAACAATTAATTCTGTCGATAACTCCTGTTTGAGATTAATCTTTAGTCAGAGAAATTAAGCTGTTTGGTTTTGGGTTTCCTTTCTCTAAATTAATATATTTTCGACCCAAATGTAATTTAGTTTTATGAAGATTCCATGAAGTTGGCTGGTACTGATAGTCCTTCGCTCGAAATAGGTGAGAGGTAAGAGGTGAGAGGTGAGAGGGAAGGGGTGAGAGGAAAGAGGGACAAAGGAATATATAGCAAAAGTCACCCATTCACCCATTGAAATGCCTCCTGTGACTTAGTTCTGACGTTTGAGGATGTCTGAACCGACTCGATCGACTGCGATAGAACTAAAATACCCGATAGTTTACTAATGGAAACTTTAATATAGAGCGGATCTCAATTACATAATGCGATCGCGATCTCATGAAAGGACGATCTAGATCGCTATAATAATGGAATCTATCAACGGTGTTATCGGTAACATTTTCATTCTCAGGGTTAGCAGCTTTATATGGCAGGGACGTGGGAATGTAACCAAAGTTCCCCAACGATAAACTAGGAAGAAAGGAGTTACTCTGCTTTGGGGCTAGAGCCACACTAGGCGCGGTGGGGAACCGAATTGGGATAGATATTGTCAAGATAGCCCGGTTGACAGACAGGAAATACTCACCAGTGTTAGCAAGTCATAAATCCAGGGAACTGCACCTCTATCGTCTGGGCAACTTAACCGCTTCATTATTTTCACAAAGCTATGTCTAGATTTTTTATGTACCCAATATTCTGGCTAAGTGACCTTATATCGGCAATTATACCGAAGATTGGGGGTAATTTGAACAAAGTTACTCCTAGGTTGAAACGGACTAATTTCAAACTATACTCCAGAATTATCTGGTTCGGGTTAGCGCTCTTATTCTCCTGCCTAATTGGATTTGTTTTGCCTTATCTAAGTCGCGTGGATGCGACTAACTCACCGATAACCATTCAGCTACCCCTATCTACTCGCGGTGCAAAAATTGTGGATGCTGCGGGTAAAACCATACTCCTTAGAGGAACAAACTGGTTTGGTATCGAGACAGAAATGCACGCGCCTCATGGGTTGTGGAAACGGGATTACAAAGAGATGCTGGCTCAGATCAAAACTTTGGGATACAATACAATTCGGCTTCCTTATTCTGTAGCCTCTCTCAGATCTTCGGTAATAGGTGGCATTGACTACAGCATTGGTGCTAACGCAGATTTTCAGGGAAAATCGCCTCTGGAAGTGATGGATTTATTAATTCAAGAAGCTGAACGTCAAGGATTAATGATTCTCTTGGATTCTCACCGACTAAACGACAAGACTATTCCTGAATTATGGTACGGAGATGGCTTTACTGAAAAAGACTGGATTGATACATGGATAATGTTAGCTCAACGCTACAAAAACCAGCTTAATGTGATTGGTGCAGACTTAAAAAATGAACCTCATGGCAAGGCTAGCTGGGGAACTAATGACCGTGCTACCGACTGGCGACTCGCCGCAGAACGTGCTGGCAATGCGATTCAGGCGATCGATCCAAATTGGTTAATTGTCGTTGAAGGGGTGGAAAAAAACGTCCCTGGTCAAAAATTACCTATTCATTGGATGGGTGGAAATCTTGAGGGTGTGGCTCGTTTTCCGGTACGCTTGTCTCGTCCGAATAAGTTAGTTTACTCTCCCCATGAATATGGACCAGGAGTTTTTAATCAACCTTGGTTTTCCGATCCAAAATTTCCTGCTAATCTCTACAGTCGCTGGGAAATTGCCTGGAATTATATTGCCACGAAAGGAATTGCTCCTATCTATATTGGCGAGTTTGGGGGAAGGCAAGTAGACGGGGACTCGAAAGAGGGTAAATGGCAGCAAAACCTGGTATATTTCGTGCAAAAAAAAGGTTTAAGCTTTACATATTGGAGTTGGAATCCTAACAGTGACGATACGGGCGGTATTCTATTGGATGATTGGTTAACAGTCGATCAATCTAAGCAACAACTGCTTCAGGGAGTCTTAATCGCCACTAACTTTTCTCATAGCGTCGCAGCAATTCCCAATCCTTCCCCAGTAGTTATTAATCCAACACCAATACCGAATCCTTCTCCCATAGTTATTAATCCAACACCAACACCGAATCCTATAGTTATTAATCCAATTCCAAGACTACCTCTGTCCAACCAACTACTGAATGTAATCTCTTACACTCCCTCTGATTGGCAAGAAGGATTTTGTACGAGCATTCAAGTTATTAATGAAAGCAATAGTGCTGTGCGTGACTGGCAAGTCTCGTTTAAAATGAATCAGGCGGCAATTAATCAGATTTGGAGTGGTAATTTCACTCGTCAAGGTTCCCAATATGTCGTCACTCCCTTGGATTGGGCGCGAATGATTGAACCTGGCCAAACTCGCGAGTTTGGATTTTGTGCTAATAAGCAAGGAGGAGACTACCAACCTCAACAAATATCACCTCAAGTTATTGGGTTAAACTCTAAATCTCAACCAAATTCAATTGTTTCGACTAATCCTAAATCTCAGCTAAAAGCTTCGGCAACAATGCAATCTGATTGGCAAGATGGATTTTGCATGAATTTGCAAGTAACCAATCCTGGCAATAGTAAGATTAGTGATTGGCAATTAAAATTCCAGATGAAGGATGCAGCGATTAATAATAGTTGGAATGGCAATTTCCAACATGAAGGATCTGAATATGTGGTAACGCCAATGGATTGGGGACGAGTTATTCAACCCAAACAAACTCGGGATTTAGGATTTTGTGCTAATAAGCTGGGGACTGATTATCAACCGCGACAGATATCGATCGCAGGTGATTAATCTCGGTTATAGTTAAAGTAAATAGATGGGGCACGGGCTAGCCTGTGCCCTAATTCGTTATACAGGGTTGAAGGAGGTGTGGGGAATGGGGAATAGGGAAGGAAAGTTTTGAGTTTTAACTGAAAACTCAAAAATTCTATGGAAGTTAAATCTGTGTTAGCTTATCCCGTCGCAGTTTCAACCCCCTCAATGTAGGAATTTATCGCTATGAGTCGAAACCGGATTCGTTGGTTATTAAAATTAGGGTTAGCAAATGCCTGGATTGCAATAATTTTCGGGGCATCTAACCGTAATGCCTTGGCTCAAATTATTCCTGATTCTACCGTAAATACTAATGTTAACCAATCTGGAAATATTTTCACTATTACCGGAGGTACACCTGTAGGAGGTAACCTATTCCACAGTTTTGAGGAGTTTTCCCCTCTCAGTGGTACTGAGGCATTTTTTGACTATAATGTGACGGATATTTCCAATATTATCAGTCGTGTCACTGGTAATAAAATATCTAATATTAATGGGCTTATCCACGCAAATGGTACGGCAAACCTATTTCTAATTAATCCTAATGGCATCGTTTTCGGTCCTGATGCTGCTCTCAATATCGGTGGTTCGTTTATTGCCAGCACTGCCGATAGTATTGAGTTTGCTGATGGCACTTCATTCAGTGCAAAAAATACCCAAAACCCACCATTCCTAAGTATTAATGTTCCCATCGGTTTGCAGTATGGGAGTAATGTGGCTGCTGTGGAAGTACAGCAATCTAATCTAGCAGTTTCACCTAATCAAACATTAGGCTTGTTCGGCGGTAATGTTACTATTAATGGGGGTAAATTACTTGCACCAGGGGGTCAAATTTCTCTAGGTGGATTAGTGGGAGAAGGAACGATTGGTATCCAAAATATTATCCCTTCCTTCCCGGCATCTGTCCAGCAGGGAAATGTGACTCTTAGCAATGGTGCAATGGCAAATGTCACCACAGCCACTAACGGCGGTAATATCGCAGTTAACAGCAATAATCTCAATATTTCTAGTGGTTCTCAACTCCTAGCCGGAATTACTACTAATAGTGGTATAGCAGGTGCTACTGCTGGAGATATTTTAATTAATGCGACGGGAGACATTAGCCTAAGTGATAGAAGTTTAATTGATAATACGGTGTCATCTGGTACATTGGGAAATGGGGGCAATATTAATATTACTGCTAATTCTCTTACTTTAACATCAGGGGCAAGAATTGCGACGGTGACTCAAGCCGCAGGAAAGGCGGGAAATATTGAAATCGATACTAATAATCTCGATATTTCTGGCTTTACATCTGATGGATTATTTAGTGGTATTCTCAGTCATTCTCAACCGATGAGCAGTGGTGCAACTGGCAATATTATTATTAATCAAAATAATAATCCCCAGGGAACTATTCGGTTAGCAAATCGGGGATTTATTGCCACAGCTACAGATAGCAGTAGTAATGGTGGTTTAATTGAGGTAAATGGGAAAGACATAATTTTAGAAAGTGGGGGACAAATTCTTACTTCTGCTACTAATAGTGGCAGTGCGGGAGATATTATAATTAATGCAACTGGCAGTGTCAAGATGATGGGGAGTAGCAATGATTTTATCACTTCTCCCTTTACAGGACTAACTGTATTTAATCTGGATAATTTACCATTCACTACTCAGTTTAACTCAGAGGTGGAATCGTCAGAGACGATTCCCCACATTTCTTTACAACGGACACCGGATCAAATTATTAGCGGTAAAACTGTATTAGCTACAGCCAATCAGGGATTTGACTATTATTCATTTACAATTAATCAACCGAATAGTCGGGTAATCATTGATATTGATGGCGGTAATGGCTATTTGAATATACCAGGAAGTTTAGATACAGAAATCGTTTTATTCAATAAAGATACAGGAGAAACAGTCGCCAATAATGATGATAATAATACAAGATTAGGTGGCGGGGGAAGTATAACTAATCAAGATTCTTATATTTCTACCACTTTGTCACCGGGGAATTATGTTATTGGTGTAGGTGAATTCGATGTGGTTCCTTCTAGCGTACACCTGTTAGAAGGAGATCGTATAGATAGGGGAGATACCTATACCCTTCAGGTTTCCTTGCCCAACCCTGGCAATGCGAATCCGATTTCCCCCAATCCTTTTAATCCCAACAATTTTAACCCAAATTATGGTAATAAAAGTGGTTTTGCTTCTGTGACTCAAACCTCTGGTAATACTGGTAGTTTAACTATTAATGCCGGACAGTTAGTGATGGAATCTGGGTCAAATATTACAGCAACAAGTTCCGGTGCAGGAAGCGTGGGTGGTATTACAGTTAATGCAGCTACTGTAAATATCGATAACTCGTCTGTCTTTAATACAACTCGTGATAAGGGTGATGCAGGCAGCATTATTATTAATACAGATAATCTAAATATGAACCATTTCGGTTTGCTTAATATTAGTAATTTTGGCAAGGGGAATACAGGTGATATTAGAGTTAATAGTATTAATGTAAATTTAGCTACTGGTGCGATAATCCAGAATAATACTTATGGGCAGGGAAATACAGGGCGGGTGATTATTAATGCTAGTGAAACGGTTGCTTTAGATGGACAAGTTAATGGAAGTCGTGGTGGTATCGCCAACATCGTTGCTGGAGATTCAGCCGTAGGAAATGCTGGGGGAATTGAAATAAATACTCGCTCATTTTTAGTGATAAATAGTGGGGCAGTCATTAGTAATACCTATGGAGAGGGGAATGGTGGTGATATTACGATTAATGCTAGCGATCGCGTTATTCTAGATGGCAGCTCGAATAATGGATTTACTTCTAGTTTATTGAATAGAGTTAGAGCGAGAGGTAGGGGTAATGCTGGAGATATCAATGTCACCACTCGCTTATTTTCTATGTCAAATGGCGCTCAATTAATCAACCGCACCGAAGGGATAGGAGATCCAGGTAATCTAAATATTAATGCTGATGAAATTATTCTCAATAATAGTACAATTTACAGTAGTGTAGAATCAACGGCAATTGGTAATGGAAGACAACTTAACTTGAATGCTAGAACAATTTCTCTCACCAACGGATCTAAAGTTAATGCTAGTACTTCTGGTATAGGAGATGCAGGTCAAATTTTCCTGGAAGCAACTCAATCTATTACTCTTAATAACAGCGAAATTTCTACAGGCGTAAATAATCAAGGTACTGGCAAAGGAGGAGATATTGAAATTAAAACACCTTCTCTGATTTTAGATAATCGCTCTTCTCTCACCGCCGCCACCGCCTCCGGAGAAGGGGGTGATATTCGCTTGCACCTAAATGACTTATTATTACTGCGACACAATAGTCAAATTACAGCTACGGCTGGAACTACAGGTGCAGGAGGAAATGGGGGGAATATTGAGATTAATGCCCCATTTATTGTGGCAATTCCGGGTGAAAATAGTGATATTACTGCCAATGCTTTTGAAGGGAATGGCGGGAAAATACAAATAACAGCAAACTCGATTTTTGGATTAGAGTTTAGAGACAAACTAACAGAATTAAGCGATATTACTGCTAGTTCTGAATTAGGAGTTGCTGGAGTTGTAGAAATTAACACCCTTAATGTTAATCCTAGTACGGGATTAGTGCAATTACCAGGAACATTAACAGATACAAACGACCAAGTAATTGTCGGCTGTGCAGCGGCGCGAGGTAATTCCTTTACAATTACTGGGCGTGGTGGATTACCAGAAGATCCGACAGCGACAATTCGCGGGCAAACGGTTTGGCGAGATTTGCGAGATTTTTCCTTAGCGAATGAAGGGGAAAATACCTCAGTTGTCAGAAATCAGTCTCCCATTACCAATTCTCAAAATCCTCAAACCTCGATTGGCGATTCTCATGGAGGTGTAAAAGCTGGTATAGTAGAAGCAACAGGTTTTGATCGAGATGAACAAGGAAATGTCCGCCTAGTTGCTCCTGATACCAATGGCAATCCTTCAGGTTACCAAGCCAGTTTACCTAATTGCCACCAACTATCATCCTTTGGAGTCCCGCAATAACAGTGAATAGGCAATAGAGAATAGAGAAGTTTCAATCAGGGTTAACTAACGGTTTACATCTACACATATATAAGATTGGATTATCGATAATTAATATTTGATATGCAGATCTTATATAAATGTCAATTTTCAACTTTTTACACTGGATAGTGAATAGCTGACAGGAAATAGGTATTTAACTGTCAACTACGATAGCTTATCCTTCTACAATTTCAACCTTTTTTAATCCCTTTGATCTGGAGGCCAATTAACATGAATTTTAACCGAATTCCTTTCTTATTAAAATTGGGATTAGTAAATACCTGGATTGCCCTAATTATTGGAGAATTGCATGTTAATGCTTTTGCTCAAATCATCCCCGATAATACTCTAAATACTAATGTTAACCAATCCGGAAATGTTTTCAATATTACCGGAGGTACATCTGTAGGGGGGAACTTATTTCACAGTTTTTCCGAGTTTTCTATAGCCAGTGGGAACAAAGCTTTTTTTGACTATAATGTGACAGATATTTCTCATATTATCAGTCGTGTAACTGGTAATAAAATATCGGATATCAATGGAATTATCCATGCTAACGGTAGTGCCAACTTATTTTTAATCAATCCTAATGGTATTGTTTTTGGTCCAAATGCTTCTCTAAATATCGGTGGTTCATTTATTGCCAGTACTGCCGATACTATTGAGTTTGCTGATGGCAATTTATTCAGTGCTAAAGATACCCAAACCCCACCATTACTAAGTATCAATGTTCCCATTGGTTTGCAGTATGGGAGTAATGTTGCTGGTATAGAAGTCCAGCAATCTAATCTTGCTGTTTCACCTAATCAAACATTAGCTTTATTAGGTGGAAACGTTACTATTAATGGGGGGAAATTACTTGCACCAGGGGGTCAAATTTCCCTAGGTGGTTTAGTGGGAGAAGGGACGATTAGCCTCCAAAATATTATCCCTTCTTTTCCGGCATCTGTCCAGCGAGGAAATGTGACTTTTACGAATAGTGCGATCGCAAATGTCACCACAACCACTAGCGGCGGTAATATTACAGTTTACAGCGATAACCTCAATATTGCTGGCGATTCTAAACTCCTAGCCGGAATTGCTTCTAATAGTGGTTTATCAGGCGCTATTGCTGGAGATATTTTAATTAATGCGACTGGAGACATTAGCATAAGTGACAAGAGTTTAATTGCCAATACGGTGTCATCTAGCGCATTGGGAAATGGCGGTAATATTCAGATTACTGCTAATTCCCTTGCTTTAACATCGGGAGGGAGAATTGAGACGATTACTCAAGCCACAGGAAAGGCGGGAAATATTGAAATTAATACTAATAATCTCGATATTTCTGGTTTCACATCTGATGGACTCTTTAGTGGTATTCTCAGTTACTCTGAAACAGTTAACAGTGGTGCAACTGGCAATATTCTTATTAATCAAAATAATAATCCCCAGGGAACTATTCGGTTAGCTAATCGCGGATTTATTGCCACTGCTACTGATAGTAGTAGTAATGGTGGTTCAATTGAGGTAAATGGCAAAGACATAATTTTAGAAAGTGGTGGACAAATCCTCACTTCGGCTACGAATACTGGCAGTGCGGGTGATATTTTAATTAATGGAACAGGCACTGTTAATATTAATGGAAGCAGTCAAGACTTTATTTCTTCTCCTTTTAGTGTTAACGATGATATTACTGTTTTGCCTCTCGATAATTTATCATTTCGTACTGATTTTAATCCAGATATTGAAAAATCTGGTTCCGGAGGAATTCCTTACGTTTCCGTGCAACGTACCCCAGATCAAATTGCGAGCGGAAAAACTGTTTTAGGGACAGCTACAGATGGATTTGATTATTACTCATTTACAGTCAACGCGCCCAATAGTAGAGCAATTTTCGATATTGATGGAGGAAATGGTTATAGCAATCTGCCCGGAAGTCTAGATACCATGCTTTTTCTATTCAAGCCAACTACAGGCGAAGTTATTGGTTTTAGTGACGATTCCCGTGTCGCATCGGGAGGAAGTGGAAGTCTTGTTAGTCAAGACTCTTACATTTCTACTCTATTATCAGCCGGAACTTATGTAATTGGCGTAAGTGAATTTAATGCAATTTCTTCTAGTTTAAACTTGCTAGAAGGCAATCGCATCGATCGAGGAGATACCTATACCTTACATGTTTCCTTACAAAATCATGGTGGTATAACACAAATACCACCTACTATACTACCCTCGAATTCCCATGACTTTAACCCCAATTATGGCACAAGTAGCGGTTTAGTATCTCGAAGTACTAATTCTGGCAATACAGGTAAAATAACAATTAATACTCCGCAATTAACTATGGGATCTACTTCAGAGATTGCGGCAACTGTTTCTGGTACAGGAAAAGTAGCAGATATTACAGTTAATGCCAGGAATATCGATATTAATAATGGGATAATTTCTAATACTACTCGTGGTAGTGGTGACACCGGAAATATCTTAATTAATGCAGAAGATGTGAATTTAAACAATTCCACTGTCATAAAAATCAACAGTTTTGGACAAGGAAATACAGGTGATATTAGACTTAATGCTGCTAACGTAAGGCTTCTTCAAGGTGCGCAACTTGATAACAACACTTATATTCATGGAGACACAGGTAAGATTATTATTAATGCTAGAGAGAGTGTTTTATTAGATGGAGAATTCAACGGAAGTACATCCAATATTTTTAATATTGTTGCTAGTCCATCAGCGGTGGGAAATGCGGGAGGCATTGAAATTAATACGGGTTTATTGTCCCTAAACAATGGTGCTTCAATCAATTCCACAACTTACGGCAAAGGCAATGCGGGCGATATTACAATTAATGCTAGAGACAGTGTTTTATTAAATGGAAGGGCTAATAGTGGCAGAGGATCTGGTTTATTTAATCGAGTCAGAGGTACGGGTAGGGGTGATGCTGGCGATATCAATATTACCACTAATATATTCTCGATGACTAACAGTGCCCAAGTCTTCAGCCGCACAGAAGGAATTGGCAATGCGGGCAGCACGGCTATTAATGCGAAAGACATTTTTATCGATCGCAGTACAATCGCTAATAGCGTTGAGAATGGAGCGATTGGTAATGGTGGAATTTTGAATTTTAATGCTAGCAATATTTCTTTAACTAATGGATCTAAAGTAACTGCTAGCACTGCCGGAAAAGGAGATGCAGGTCAAATCTTGATCCAAGGGAATGATTTAGTTTACCTGAATAATAGCCAGATTTCTACTGCCGTAACTTCTCAAGGAATAGGTAGAGGTGGCAATATTGGCATTAAAGCCGATGATTTAATTTTAGATAATCAATCTGCGATTACAGCGGCTACAGCTTCAGGGCAAGGTGGGGATATTAACCTCAAACTAAATGACTTGTTACTGCTACGTCGCAATAGCCAAATTACAGCGACAGCGGGAACGGGTATAGGTGCAGGAGGAGATGGGGGTAATATTGAGATTAATGCCCCATTTATTGTGGCAATTCCTAGTGAAAATAGCGATATAACCGCCAATGCTTTTGAAGGAAATGGAGGTAACATAAAAATAACCGCGAACTCGATTATTGGATTAGAGTCTAGAGATAAACTAACGCCTTTCAGTGACATTACTGCTAGTTCCGAATTAGGAGTTGATGGCGTTGTCGAAATTAACACTCTCAATGTTAACCCCAATAATGGATTAGTTCAACTACCAGAAACATTAACAGATCCCAGCGATCAAGTGGTTGCAGGTTGTGCCGCAGCCAAAGGAAATTCCTTTACAATTGCAGGGCGAGGTGGCTTACCAGAAGATCCCACAGGAATAATTCGCGGACAAACTATTTGGCGAGATTTGCAAGATTTTTCCTTAGCGAATGAAGGAGAAAATACCTCAGTTGTCAGAAATCAGTCTCCCATTACCAATTCTCAAAATCCTCAAACCTCGATTCTTGATGCGCAGGGAAATGCAAAAGCTGGTATAGTAGAAGCAACAGGTTTTGATAAAGATGAACAAGGAAATATCCGCCTAGTCGCTCCTGATACTAATGGCAGTCCTTCAGGTTACCAAGCCAGTTTACCCAATTGCCACCAACTGTCATCTACTGATTCGCCCGGGATTTTTGGGTTAGTACCAACTCAAGGTACTCTCAAGAATTCCCTCAGCGAAATTAACGCTAGTTCCCAAACCGGAATTCAGGGAATTGTCACCATTAATAATCCGGAATTAGATCCCACTTCTGGCTTAGTGAAATTACCAGAAGAGGTGAGTGATTCCACCAACCAAATTGTAGTTGGTTGTGCCGCAGCACAGGGTAATTCTTTTACAATTACTGGGCGTGTCAGAGTACTTTCCTGATTTATTATGGGCACAGCTTAACAATTTTTTACTTTTTATCCAACTTGAGGTACAGCCGTTTTCTAGGGTAAGAGGAGATCTTTTCCCACCCTATTTCCTTGACAGTAGCGATCAACTTTTGCCAAGATGGACTAAAGTATCTTTTAATGATTCGCATCCATCATCTAAGGTAGCACTGCCATGAATCAACCTACTCCCCATCAAACACCAGCCATCTCCAATGCTAATACTGAAGTACCTCACGCTGGGAATAGCGATCGCCAAAATCCGCCCCATTCCCCAAAAGCTGTTTTATCCACGAGTCGAGAAGAATTTTATGGACAAGATCTGGAACACAACCCTTTAGAATTGATTATTAAAGAAGGACTGACAGAAAATCAGTGTCAACTACCAGATGATCTACAGGGTCATGTATTTATTGTCGGTGCAGTGGGTTATATCAATTCTTACAAACCAGATCCAAAAAATTACCCCTTTGTTGTTGAACCTGCTAACGATGGAGAAGGTTGGACTTCCCTGATTAATGGCGAGGGTATGATTTACCGCTTGGACTTTCATCAAACCACTCAAAATGCTAGTACTGGTGAACTAAAAAAAGAACCTGGCAAAGCATGGATGGCAACTCGGATCGTCAAAACGCCAGACTACTATGCAGACACAGCACTTGAGACCAAACTTGAAACCAATCCCATTTATAAAGAAAAGTTTTCCTCTTATGAAGATTGGTTTCTCAAGTTCAGGAATTTTGGTTTAACCCGTGTATCTTTACTACTAGGCGCTCGTAATTACCTGAATACAGCATTTCTACCTATGAAATTTTCTAATGGTAGCGAACGTTTGTTAGTAACTTGGGATGTTGGTCGTCCTTACGAAATCGATCCTTGTACTCTAGGACTTGTGGCACCGATAGGATGGAATAAACAATGGCAGCCCCTGATTAAACAAGATCTATTAAATTGGGTATTTACCCCCCTTTTGAGTGCAGCGCATCCTGTATTTGATAGAGATAAAAATGAAATGTTTACAGTCAATGGTAGTAAATCATTAGGCACTATTTTGGGGATATTGCGTTTAGCAAGGTTTGATGCTAAGGAATTTACCGATCGCTTCGTGAAAATTCCGATTATTAAAAATATCGTAGCCTTTTTTATTACCTGGGGCTTAAGCATTATCCTTGAGATTTTACTTTACCTGGTGCGATTTTTATTCGGAATTCAAGGTGAAGATTTTCTCTGTCTTACTCGCTGGAATGGTTCTGGTACTGATGTTAAGCAATGGCAAGTTCTAGATGAGAACAATCAGCCGTTAAGAATTTTGCAAAGTTTGCATCAAATGGGGATAACAGAAAACTATACAGAACCAAGCTTGTCAGCACTTTATGATTGACCATTTTAAATCTAAAGAATCAAAAGAAAAAGAATACCTTTTTTCTCTTTCACTCTATGCCTGGGCAGGATTCCAGCCTAATCAGTTTACTGATATATACTGGAATTGCTGGGGAACTTGGCCGGAACTCTTGAGTAAATTTATCTTTGAGATGTACAAAGACTACAAATATCGAAAAATCTCTGTCAAAGAGATACTCAAAAACATTCAAGAGGGTAAGTCTGCTAATCTCCTACGACTCCACGCGGATCGCACCTCAACGCCCCCAAAACTAACCATTGAAGATTATTACCATTTTCCCCAAGGTTATTTTGGTAATTCTCCTCAGTTTATCCCTCGCCCCAATACTGATGATCCTACCAATGGTTATATTGTGTGCATGGTTCTCTACGATATCAAGGCTCCGTCTGATGGAAATGCCCCCTATAATCCTCTGGTTGAGAAAAAGTGTGAACTGTGGATTTTTGATGGTCAAAACTTGAGTGATGGGCCTCGCTATCGCCTCAGCCATCCTAGATTAGATATGGGCGTAACTATCCATACAACCTGGTTAAGTAAACTGGAAACACCCCCACCCAGAACAGACTACAGTGTGCGGAAAGATTATGAAGACTTGGTGAAGAAAACAGGTTCAGAAGCGATCGCGATATTATTCAATGATGATATTTACCCTCACTTTGAAAACTAGGAGAACATAATGATTACACTCATATCCAAATGGAAACTATGGCTAATATCCATTAGCCAATTAGTAGCCATAACGAGATAAATAGCAGCTTTGGTTAATAGATGTAATCTCTAGTATCTGTTTAGTCTGATTTCTAAAACTATCTAATGAAACCATTTTTAGTAACCTTTCAACTCATCACCAGTCTGGCTTTAGGATGGATCGCTAGTTCCCTCTCAGTTTCAGCCCAAATTATTCCAGACACTACGCTTCCCGTTAATTCCCTGGTTACACCACAAGGCAACACCAACCTCATTGAAGGAGGAACTCAAGCAGGGAGCAACTTATTCCACAGTTTTCAAGAGTTCTCTGTTCCGACTGAGACAACTGCCTTCTTTAAGAATGCCCCAGAGATTCAAAACATCATCACTCGTGTTACTGGCAGTTCAGTTTCTAGTATTGATGGGTTACTTAAAGCCAATGGTACTGCCAATCTATTTCTGCTTAATCCTAATGGGATAATTTTTGGTCCCCATGCCCAACTCAATATCGGCGGTTCCTTTCTCTCCACTACGGCTACCAGTCTCAAGTGGGCAGATGGGAGCGAGTTTAGTGCGACAAATCCGGGTGGACTACCTCTACTCACAGTTAATGTACCAGTAGGTTTGCAATTTGGCGCTAATCCAGGAACTATCATCAATCGCTCCCAGGCAACCCAAGTGAATAATGATGGAACTCAAGTAACTGTAGGGCTTCAGGTGCAACCTGGAAGAACTTTAGCACTGATTGGTGGCAATGTTAGTTTAGAAGGTGGCTATCTCACCTCCGCAGGCGGTACGATCGATCTATCAAAAGTAGGAGCAACACTGATAGGCAGTGATGGTCAACCCATTCAGGGACAACCAACCTCTGGCGGACGAATTGAAGTGGGAGCAGTGGGAGCCAATAGTCGAGTTCAAATTAAACAACAAGCGAATAATCCCAGCATTCTGGTTTTGAACTATGAAGGCGTAGACAACTTCCAAGATATCCAAATGTCTAAGCTAGCAGTTATTGATGCCAGTGGGGACGGGGGTGGCGATATCCAAGTGGACGGAAAACGAGTGAGCCTTACCGAAGGCTCTCAAATTCACTCTAATACCTTGGGAGCAAACCCCGGCGGAAGTTTAGCGGTGAAGGCAACCGACTCCTTGGAAATGTTGGGAAATACACTTACCAATGGGCCTGTGGAAGCTCGTTTGGCAGCAGTAGGAATTTTTATCCCCCAAAAAACAAATTTATCTACAACATCATATGCCGCAGGTGCGGCAGGCAACGTGATAATTGACACGAAAAGGTTGCTTGTCAGCAATGGAGCAGAAATTGTCGCTTTTAGCTTTGGTAAAGGTCGAGGAGGAGATATATTAATTAGGGCTTCCGATTCGGTGCAAGTATTAGGCGAGGCTACCTTAATCGGTTATAAGCCGGAATTGTTCTTTCCCTTTGGCTTCGATGTTCCCGGATTCGATGCTTCTTTCTGGAGAGGGATAGCATTTGTCAGCTCTATCTCTTCTGCGAGTGTGGGTGATGGGCTAGCTGGCAATCTGAGAATTGAAACTAGACGGTTGAGTCTGGGCGAGGGTGGCATTGTCGCTACTAATCCTTTTTTTGGAGGAGACGGGGGAACTTTGACCGTCGATGCGATCGACTCTGTGGAAGTTTTGGGTACTTCAGAAACTGGGATAGTGAAAAGCAGTATATTTTCTAGTTCTACGGGCAATGGAGACGCTAAAGATGTAACCTTGAATACAAAACGGTTAATTGTCCAAGATGGTGCGAATGTACAAGTGATTGCGTTTAGCAATGGTCAGGCAGGGAATATATTCATTAATGCCTCCGAGTCCGTGGAAGTGGGTGGCACAACCAGTGATGGTCAATTTCCCAGCAATTTAAGTGCTAGCACCTTTGGGGCAGGCAATGCGGGTAACGTGAGGGTGAATACAGGTCGATTAGTTGTTAGCAATGGAGGTGAACTTGCTGTCAACAGTACTAAGACAGGTAATGCAGGAGACTTGGAAGTAGTGGCTAACACTGTGCGATTGTCAGATAGGGCGAGGATGAATGCGACCACAAACTCTGGAGAAGGAGGCAACATTTCTATCAACGTGCGAGACTATCTACTACTAAGAAATGGTAGTCAAATCACGGCCAAAGCTGAAGGTACGGGTAACGGGGGAAATATTACCATTGACCCACCATTTATCATTGCCCTAGAAAACGAAAATAGCGACATTATCGCCAATGCCTTTGCCGGAAAAGGAGGCAACATTAATATTACTGCGACCGGAATTTATGGACTAGTCCCAACGAGGGGTCCTCTCAATGACTCGATTAGTGAAATTAACGCTAGTTCCGAAACCGGGATTCAGGGAACTGTAACTATCAATAACCCGGAAGTAGATCCTAGTTCGGGATTAGTAAAATTACCAGAAGAGTTGAGTGATGCTAGCAATCAGGTGGTTGTCAGTTGTGCCGCAGCCAAAGGAAATTCTTTTACAATTGCAGGGCGCGGTGGCTTACCAGAAGATCCCACAGGAATAATTCGCGGACAAACTATTTGGCGAGATTTGCAAGATTTTTCATTACCCATTAAAGGGAGGAATACTACTGTTGAAAATCCCCAAACAGTGATGAGTAATATGGAGGGGGACAACAGATTGAGTGAGGGCGATCGCATCGCCCGCCAAAGGCATCGCACTTCTTCCATAATAGAAGCAACGGGCTGGGTAACTGATGAAGAGGGGAAAGTAACGCTGGTTGCTCCTGTGCCAAATGGAAGCACTTCAGGAAACCTAACTAAACCGCCTAATTGCCTTTGAAAAGGACACAGGGAATGGGGAAGGGGGAACAGACAGAATTGATTCCCGCATACCTAATTTAGGTGAATTTTTTGTGAATTTTAATTGCGATTAGAATAAAGATTTCTTGAGAGATATTCCATAATCAATAAGTTATTGCTACAATGGGTATATTGAGCAGTAAGCAAGGTTAGTAGTCGTGAAAAGGACAAGATGGAAAGGCAGTAGAAACAGAAGTTTGCTTACTTCATGGTTAGTGTTACCTATTTCCTTTATGCTCTCTCTGGTACTTGTGACAAAAGTTGTCCCAGCCATTGCCTATCAACAAACACCTGCACCCACCCCAAACCAAGAGCCAAAGCAAGAAGAAATAGTTCAACCGCCATCAGCTCCTGAACAGCTTTTACAACAAGGAAAAGAGTTATACAAAACAGGACAATTTTTTGCCGCAGCAAATTTATGGCAACAAGCAGCTCAATCTTATGGAGAAGAAGGAGCTATTCTCAATCAAGCCCAAGCGCTCAACTATCTATCATTAGCTTATCAAGAATTAGGACAGTGGTCGGAGGCAAAAACGACTATCGAAACCAGCCTAAAACTATTGCAAAGTTTCGATAAACTAGAAGTCAGAGGTATGGCAATATTAGCTCAAGCTTTGAATACAAAAGGGAGCCTAGAAATTGCCAGGGGAGAAACAGAAACTGCCTTAGAAACCTGGAAACAAGCAGAAGCCACTTACAATCGCGCTGGGAATGAAATCGGAAAGCTGGGCAGTAAAATTAATCAAGCTCAAGCCTTCCAAGCTTTGGGACAGTACCGACGATCAAAAACTATCTTAGAACAACTTGTAGGTGAACTGCAATCTCAACCAGATTCTCTACTTAAAGTTGATGGATTGCGGAGTTTAGGTGTGGCACTCCAAACAATTGGTGACTTAGATCAATCTAAAGAAATTTTAGAGCAAAGCTGGGCAATTAGCCAGGAATTAAATGCCAATACTGACACCAGTGCAACTATTTTCAGCATTGGTAACATTGCCAGAGACTTACAGAAATATGATGTGGCATTTGCTTACTATCAAGAAGCAGCAAAAAGAGCTGAAGATGGCATATTAAAAATACAAATAAATCTCAATCAACTAAGTCTGTTGGCGGCAACAAACCAGGAGGAAGCAGCTCTGGATTTAGTTCCCGATATTGAGTCAGCTTTATCGAGTTTATCCCCTAGTAGATCCGCTATTTACGCCAGAGTGAATCTCGCAGAAAGTATGATGAAAATGGGTAATGGCACAGGGGATATAAGGATGGGGAATGGGCAAGAAGATTTATCAATTATTAATCCCCAAAAAGTAGCAGAGTTACTAGCAACAGCAGTGCAACAGGCGAGACAACTCAACGATAAACGCGCTGAAGCTTACTCCCTCAATCAACTAGGGAAGCTTTACAAACAAACTAAACAATGGGATAATGCGAAAGATTTGACCGAGGAAGCACTAGAAATTGCTCAACAACTTAATGCGGCTGATATATCCGCAAGAGCAGCTTGGCAATTGGGTCGCATTCTCAAAGAGCAGGGGGATATAAACGGCGCGATTGCAGCTTATGGAAATTCTATTAATAACTTGCAATCTCTCCGAAGCGATTTAGTCGCCATTAATCCGGAAATTCAGTTTAACTTTAAAGAGAACGTGGAACCAATTTATCGGGAATTTGTAAGTCTGCTCTTGCAACCTGATGCGAATCAAGATGCCCTCAACAAAGCGCGGCAAACCATTGAAGCCTTACAACTAGCAGAATTAGATAATTTCTTTAAAGATGCTTGCTTAGATACTAAACCAGTACAAATTGATGATATTGATGTTAAAGCAGCAGTGATTTATCCAATTATTTTAAGCGATCGATTAGAAGTTGTGTTCTCCTTACCTAAACAACCCCTACGCCACTACAGTACCCAACTCTCAGCCCAGAAAGTTGAAAAAATTCTGCAAAAACTATATTCCTCTCTCTATCCAGGTTATTCTAATGAAGAGCGCCTGAAACTTTCTCAGGAAGTTTATGACTGGTTAATCCGACCAGCCCAAGCGGATCTGCAAAAGAACAATATCAGCACGGTAGTATTTGTCCCCGATGGATTTCTGCGCAGTTTACCAATGGCGGCTCTCTACGATGGTGAGAATTATCTGATTGAAAAATATAGTATTGCCCTTAGCTCTGGATTGCAATTATTTCCCCAGGCTTTGGAGCGACAACAACTCAACGTTTTAGCGGTAGGTTTAACAGAAGCACGTCCAGGATTTTCTGCTCTACCGGGGGTGGAGGCAGAAGTGAAGCAAATTGCTGCGGACTTGAATTCAGAAGTATTATTGGATCGGAAATTTACTCGCGAAGCTTTCCAAACAGAGGTTAATAGCGAATCATTTCGAGTCGTTCACCTGGCTACTCACGGCCAATTCAGCTCTAACCCAGAAGAAACTTTTCTCCTTACATGGGATGGTCAGCTAAATATTCAAGATTTCGATGTATTATTTCAAAAGAGGAGAGTAGGACTGCTCAAACCAATTGAATTGCTAGTACTCAGTGCCTGTCAGACGGCATCTGGAGATAAGCGAGCTACATTAGGATTAGCAGGATTGGCTCTTCGTTCAGGTGCTTACAGTACCCTGGCTAGTCTCTGGTCCGTGAATGACCAATCTACATCTGTTCTGATGAGTGACTTTTACCGACAGCTCACTCAGTCCAAAAGTCCGATTACCAAAGCCGAATCCCTCCGCCAAGCTCAACTGACTATGTTGAAAAATCCTAAATATAATCATCCCTATTTTTGGGCATCGTTTATATTAATAGGAAACTGGCTGTAGGTGAGAGATTGAGTTTTTCCATACACAATCCTCATATTCTTTGCTTAATTTCCCATTTCTTACCGATAAAAGACAGATTAGCTGGAATCAAGATATCGGGGTGTCATCAAAAAAAAATAGCATTTTCTCCTAACCCGGTACTAACTATGAACAAATTAAATCCCGAAATATTTCCAACCATTTTATCCGCAACCCTAGGCGGAGTAATCCTTGTCGGAACTAGCTTATCTCAGCAAGTACAAGCAAATCCAAAACCGATGGCAGATTTGCCAAATAATTTCCTCATCAGCTTGCAATTTAAAGCGCCAGGAGATCCAGCACCGATTAATTCTGTAGGCGGCGGTACTCGTGGTACGGTGAAATTCGCCACTCCAGGGGATGCTGCACCCATCAACAGTGTCGGCGGTGGTACCCGGGGTAATGTTCGCTTCCGGATACCAGGAGAAGCTGCACCCATAAACAGTGTCGGCGGCGGTAGCCGGGGTAATGTTCGCTTCCAGACACCAGGAGAAGCTGCACCCATAAACAGTGTCGGCGGCGGTAGCCGGGGTAATGTT
>NZ_JAMZMM010000002.1:46607-52332 GCF_024178385.1 Limnofasciculus baicalensis BBK-W-15
CGCTTCCAGACACCAAAAGATCCCGCACCCGTCAATACTATCGGTGCAGGTAGTCGTAGCGATGAACAACCTCTCATGACGGCGTTACTACCAACCACCAACTACGGGCGTACAATAGCAGCACGTCCAACATTCTTTGTTTACATCCCGCCAACGGCTACCGAAGAAGTATTTTTTAGCCTGAAAGATGAAAATGGCAAGCATCACTACCAAGCCATGCTCAAGATTTCTGGTAGAGGGGGAATTGTTAGTGTTACCCTACCTAATAATGCGCCAGAATTAGAGATGGACAAAAACTATCAATGGTTTTTTGCTCCAATTTCGCCCGGAGGTATTCTTCAACCAGATAATTATGGCGTAACTGGATGGGTGAAGCGAGTCGCAGCCCTAACTTCCACTCAGGCAAATTCCTCTATAAATCCTCTAGAAAAAGCCACCGAATACGCCGAAGCAGGCATTTGGTATGATACTGTAGCTGTCTTAGTTTCAGCTCAAGTGGCACAGCCGAGTAATGAGACTTTATTGAGTGAGTGGAAAGACTTGTTAAAAGAAGTTGGACTCGATGCGATCGCAAATCAGCCTATTGCAGAACATTTGTAAATAACAACGTAAGTTGCTAGGATTTTTTTGGGGCTGCTAATGGCTCATGGTAGAGTCACAAAATCTCACTATTAGCAATTAGCAATTTAGGTTAATAAGTAATGGGTAATTGGTAATAGCCAATTACCCATTATCAGTTAATACTGTGAGGTAGCACTACCATGTGGAAAAAGATCCATAAACAAATTCAAAGATGGCGAAACCCATTGATTATTGCTTCCAGCGTAGCGGGTTCCGTCATTGCTGGCAGTATGGTAGGCATTTTTAACTTACTGGAATTCTCAGTACGCGATCAATTATTTCGTCTACGCCCCACTGAATCACTTGACAAACGCATTGTCATTGTCACTATTGATGAGTCAGATATCCACTATGTCAAGAGATGGCCGATGTCAGACGAATTTATGGCACAAATACTCGGCAATATAAAAGCTCAGAAACCTAGAAGTATTGCCATTGATATTTATCGCGATATACCCGTAGAACCCGGACATCAGGCATTAATCGAACTCTTCAAATCTACCCCCAATTTAATTGGAATCGAAAAAATTGCCGAACCTGCAATCGCACCGCCGCCTACCTTAGAAAAGCTGGGGCAAGTAGCCGCCAACGACTTGGTATTAGATCCAGACGGCAAGATTCGTCGCGCTTTAGTTATCCTCAGAAAAAAAGATGGAACAATGCGGGAAGGATTGGGGATTAAACTAGCATTAATGTATTTAGAAAAAGAAAAGATTAAACTACAAGTAATTGACGATAAAAAGCAAATATATGGATTAGGAAAAGCTGTATTTGTTCCCTTAACAGGCAAAGAGGGAGAATACAGCGAGAAAGATACAGGAGGATATCAAATCTTATTAAACTATCGGGGCGGATTGCCAAAATTTCCAACTATTTCGATGACAGATGTACTAGAGAACCGGATTCCACCAGAATTAATGCGCGATCGCATAGTTTTCTTCGGTCCAAAAGCACCGAGTCTCAATGACAGTTATCAAACCCCTTACAGTAGCACTTTGCGGACGACAACTGTATTAATTCCAGGTGTAGTTATTCATGCCAATATTGCTAGTCAAGTTTTGAGTGCAGCTTTAGAAAATCGACCCATGCTGCGAGCTTCCATTAAGCCATTAAATTGGCTATTAATTCTATTTTGGTCTGGATATAGTACTACTTTAGGTGTCCTTTACGTCCGTCACCGTTGGGTGTCTCTGGCTGGAATTTTTATCGCTGTTGGTATTATCTTTATCGGTGGGTATATTGCTCTTTTAGCAGGCTGGTTAATTCCTGTATTTACTCCTTTGGTTGCAGTTATAGCTGGTGGAGTTATCGGTATCGGCACTACACTTTGGAGTAACCTCAAACTATCTTATCAACAATTAGAAGACTATGCCCAAACCCTAGAAAATAAAAATCAAGAATTACAACAGCTAGACAAATTAAAAGATGAATTCTTAGCCAATACATCCCACGAACTCCGCACACCTCTTAACGGAATTATCGGTATTGCCGAATCAATGGTGGATGGTGCTACTGGAAAACTCACAGAAATCCAAATCCAAAACTTAGGGATGATTAGTCAATGTGGTCATCGCCTTTCTAACCTTGTAAACGATATCCTCGACTTCTCTAAGTTACAGCACAAAAATATAGAATTGTACCAAAAACCTGTTAATATCAGCTCACTTATTCAAGTTGTTTTAAACATAAATAAAACTATAATAGAAAACAAAAATATCCAATTAATTAATACAGTATCTCAGACTTTTGTCCCCGCTTATGTCGATGAGAGTCGCTTGGAACAAATACTGTACAACCTCATCGGTAATGCCATCAAATTTACGGAAAACGGAAAAATAGAAATTTCCGCCAAACTTGTCCATAATAATTCCTCTCTAGTAATCCAACAAAATACATCGATAAATAACCAACAACCAACAACCAATAACCAACAACTAACAACCAATAACCAACAACAAATAGCGATTACTATCTCCGATTCCGGAATCGGTATCCCCAACGATCGTATCGATCGCATCTTTGAATCTTTTGAACAAGGAGATGGCTCCACTGCTCGCAAATATGGTGGAACAGGTTTAGGATTAACTATAACTAAACAGTTAATTGAACTCCACGGCGGCAAGATTTGGGTAGAATCTGAAGTTGGAATAGGATCTAAATTTACATTTACTCTACCTATTGCTGATAATCCCGTAGCAGATACTCCCACATCTCCCACTGTAAGTACCATCCGTAAACCTGTAAGCCAACTCGATATATCATCACAAAACATTGATGACAACGATCGTACTGTTACTAATAATAGTGTTGGTGATGTCAAATTTCATATTTTAATTGTGGATGATGAGCCAGTAAATCTTCAAGTATTGAATAATATTCTTTCCGTAAAAAATTACAAAGTTACCCAAGCTTCTAATGGGAAAGAAGCCCTGGCTATTCTGGCACGCGAGCAACCAATAGACATCATCTTACTCGATGTGATGATGCCCAATATGTCCGGTTATGAAATGTGCGCCAAAGTTCGGAAAAAACACCCCCCTCAAGAATTGCCCATCGTTATGTTAACGGCAAAAAATCAAGTTGATGATTTGGTTATGGGCTTTCAATTGGGGGCAAACGATTATATAGCAAAACCCTTTGCTAAAGATGAATTATTAATGCGGGTGAATACTCATCTAAAATTATCTAAAATTACCAATGCTTACGAAAAGTTTGTTCCCCATGAATATCTTAGTTTTCTCAGCAGAGACAGCATTATCGATGTGAAGTTAGGGGACAATGTTAGTAAAGAAATGGCGATCATGTTTAGCGATATTCGTTCCTTCACTAATCTCAGTGAAACCATGACTCCCCAAGATGTTTTTAACTTTGTTAATGCCTATTTACGGCGGATGAGTCCGGAAATCGATCGCAATAATGGGTTGATTGTTAAATATATGGGGGATGGCATGATGGTAGTCTTCCCCAATGGTGCAGATGACGCAGTAGCCGCAGGAATTGGTAAACTTGAAAAAGTGCGAGACTATAATCAATATCGTGAAAAAGTAGGCTATCAACCAATTAAAATCGGTATCGGTATTCATTTGGGTTATATTATGGTGGGGATTGTTGGTGCGGCTAATCGGATGCAGAGTGATGCTCTTTCTGATACGATTAATTTAACGGCTCGTTTGGAAGGTTTAACCAAGTTTTATGGAGTTTCTTTGTTAATATCTGGGCAAGTTTGGGAAAAATTGAGTAACCGCGATAGCTACCAGATTCGGTTTATCGACAAAGCAATTGTTAAAGGCAAAAATCAACCGATTTCTGTTTATGAAGTCTTAGATGCTGAGGTGGAGGAAGTTAGGGATTTAAAATTGAAAACTCAACCTGATTTTCAGCAGGGAATAGAGTATTATCGCTTGGGTGAATTTGGGCAAGCGCAAGATTATTTTGAAAGAGTTTTAGCTGTTAATTCTCAAGATAAAACTGCTGCTCTTTATCTGGAAAGGATTCAGGAGTTAATGAAGCAGGGGACACTTGATGGGTGGGAGGGAATTTGGCGTTTTACTGAGAAGTAACAGGTAGTACATTGGTTTGATCGTATAATTTGGATCGGACTTACGCAAAGCCCTTTACCTTTTTCTGTAGGGTGTGTTAGCGCAGCGTAACGCACCATCACTACTATATGTATGTGGTGTAGCTGCCTAAGTCCTGTTGGATATAGTAGATATATAATCTAATAACCCACCATCTACAAAGAAACCCGATTTCTGAAATCACACAATCAGCTAATAGCACAACCATGAGTCAAGTTAAAACAGTTTCCGGATGCGGAATTCCTATTTTAGGGAACGATATCGATACCGACAGAATTATCCCCGCTCGTTATTTACGCTGCGTCACCTTTGATGGATTAGGAGAAAATGCCTTTGCAGACGATCGCGTACAATTAAAGGGAGAACATCCCTTCGATCTACCGCAGTATCAAGGTGCTACTATATTAGTAGTGAATGGTAACTTTGGCTGCGGTTCGTCACGGGAACACGCACCGCAAGCAATCGCAAAATGGGGAATTAAAGCGATAATAGGCGAAAGTTTTGCTGAGATTTTCTTTGGTAATTGTCTCGCAATTGGGCTTCCCTGTGTCACAGCTTCGCCTGAAACTATCCAAAAGTTACAAACTATCTTAAAAGAGAATCCCCAAGTTTCCATGACGATGGATTTAGAATCGATGGTAGTTAGTTGTGGAGACTTTCAATCCTCTATATTTCTGGGTGAAGGCCCCCAACAAATGCTAACCACAGGTACTTGGGATAGTTGCGGACAACTGATATCCCAAGCTGAAGCAATTCGGGCAACAGCTCTTAATTTACCTTATATGGTTTGGGATTCTTCAGTGTCTGTTACTCTCGCTTAAAAATAGTTTTAGGGATAAAGGATTACTGTCAGTATGCTTGGGTGATTTACAGTAATCCTTATTGGAATTCTCCTAATCATTTTTTAAATCAATATTTTCTGTAAAACTCTTACTAATACTTTCTTCCGCTCTGGTGTAAAGATAAGTACGAGGTTGAAAAATCTTGGCCGTTTTGAATTTTTTTTCAGCCCTTTCCCAGAAATCGGTATCCTCTCCATAAGGAAGATTTTGAAATCCTTTTAATTCAAATAAAACATGACGTTTGAAAAAAAAAGTAGAACCCATAACACACTCTAGAGCATTAATTAGTTTTCCTGGTTGATAATAATCAGCCACAAAAATATCTCCATCCGTCTCAACACCACCCGTAATCAAGTCCACTTCAGGATTAGCTTTCATATACTCCAAACGGGATTCTAAATGATTCGGTTTATATTGATCGTCGCTGTCAATAAAAGTAATATATTTACCGAAAGATGCTTGACTACCCGCATTTCTGGAAAATCCCAGTTTCCGGTTTTTATGCTTGCAATAGCGGATATTTTCATATTTTTCCACAAACGGATTAATTATTTCAAATGTACGATCTTGACTGCCATCATCTATAATAATTAATTCCCAATCTTTAAAGGTTTGATTGAGTACACTATTAATACAATCGATCAAGTATTTAGCTCGATTGTAAGTAGGTAGAATAATTGATAC
>NZ_JAMZMM010000712.1 GCF_024178385.1 Limnofasciculus baicalensis BBK-W-15
CCCTGGCGGTTGTGCTTAGAGGCGGTTGTGCTTAGAAAAGTGGTAAATTCACGCCCAGAAACCCGACTTCTTCAAGAAGTCGGGTTTCTTAGCATCAGTGAGTTGTAGGTTTAGAGGATTAGGGAATCCTAATTGAGGTGATTATCCTCAGATTTTTGTCCCTTTTTGCGCATTAAAGTAGAACCAGCACCCATTGCGCCCATCGCTAACAAACCAAGGACAGAACCCGGTTCAGGGACAGGTTGACCAGTCACACTCAAATTCCAACTACCAAGGGGACCAGTATCTCCGCCTGCGTTGTCAGAAATCCTCAGTTGCCATGTTCCCTGAGATAACTCACCATTGAAGGCTGTAAGTGAGGGAGAGGCAATCGCGGCACTATTTGCACCAGTGGGGAAGTAATTCCCGCTAGGGATATTTTGACTACCATTAAGTCCCGCAGCCGTTGTCCAGAGATTTCCAGTAAATGCACTATTGAAACTGTAAGTCCCACCAAAGTTACTGCTGTCACCTATCCCTGAGCCAACTCGCCCCACCCGATTAAACAGACTAACGGTTGTGTTGGTTGTCACATTGGTCAGAGTTGCGACTAAATCTCCGATCCAGGTATGGTTGAGATTATTCAGGGTGACTGTGATATCGCTGATGTTCAAATTATCGGAGACAACGATATTGCTGCTGACACCAGTGGGATTACCATCAGGGATACTAAAGCCACTACCACTGTAGTTTATCGTTAGGGCTTGTGCTGACCCGGTACTGCCCAGTGCGATAAATGCAGCGGTGCCAGCGGCGGCAATTGATAAAGATTTCAGCAGAGTTGAAGTAGACATGTTTCTCAGTTCCTTAAAACACTAAAAGTTGACATTCGGACTTATTGAACTTGTCAGTGCATCCTTGATGCTCGATTCATATCAATCAATGGATTTAACTCCGGCAATTATTTATAATCTGATTGAACTTGTGAGTAGATGTTGCAGTTATCTCCGATTCCTTTATTACAATCAATCATGCCATTTACCCCCCCCCGTTTGTCAATAGCAATTTCAAAGATTTACACAATCTTTAAATTAGCCAGTAGAGATAAGTAGAATAAACCAGGTATTTTAAGTAAAAGCCTTGCACAATAAGGTTCTTGTCTGTAAAAATACCGAGAAAATTTTATAAAGTTCAGATGAAGATAATATAAAATTCGGATGAAGTTAGATAATATTAGGAAGTCAGAATCTATTCCCAGTCTCCATAAGACAACATTTCCACGATGAGGTTGACAGTGCTTTGCGGGTGAGTGACATACACAGAAACCCGGTTTCTACTCTG
>NZ_JAMZMM010000275.1 GCF_024178385.1 Limnofasciculus baicalensis BBK-W-15
CTCCCCACTCCCCACTCCCCTTTGTTAAACTCAAGGAGGAGAGCATCGCAAAATTGTCATCAGATTGTCACAGCCTTGTCATATTTGGTCGCTAGAGTGTTGTTAAGTAGATTTATATTTACGATTTACTTCTCACACCTCAAAACCACACCATGCTCTCTCAACCCTGCGTTAGAGGGCATTTTTGTATATTAGATATATATTGAAAATGAAAACGAGGGTAAAAAAATGGCTCACCTGAATCAACGCCGTTCCCAAAATATCAGCGGGGATTTTTATGTCGATAGTACCTGCATTGACTGCGATACTTGTCGGTGGATGGCACCAATAGTTTTTGCTCGTCAGGATGAACAGTCAGCAGTTTACCATCAACCGATGAACGAAACGGAACGATTGGTAGCAATCCAGGCATTACTATCTTGTCCGACGGCTTCCATTGGTACGGTAGAAAAGCCCCATGATATTAAAGCCGCCCAGGGTACATTTCCTATTCCCGTAGCTGAGAATATTTTCCACTGCGGTTATCATTCTGAAAATTCTTATGGTGCTGCTAGTTATTTGATTGTCCTGCCAGAAGGAAATATTTTGGTGGATTCTCCTCGGTTTGCTCCGCCTTTGGTGAAGCAATTAGAAAAAATGGGTTCGATTCGCTATATGTATCTTACCCATCGAGATGATGTTGCGGATCATGAGAAGTTTCACAAGCATTTTGGCTGCGAGCGCATTCTTCATACTGACGATATTACTGCCAAAACTAGCAATGTGGAAATTCAGCTCGCGGGTAGGGAGCCAGTACAAATTGGGCCAGATTTATTAATTATTCCAGTACCAGGTCATACTAAAGGTCACACTGTTTTACTATACAACCAAAAATTTCTCTTTAGTGGCGATCATTTGGCTTACTCTAGTCAACTTAATCATCTTTATGCCTTTCGTCAGGCTTGTTGGTATTCTTGGCCAGAATTAGTTAAATCGATGGGTTATTTAGCCACATTTGATTTTGAGTGGGTTTTGCCGGGACATGGACGACGATATCATGCCGATAGAGAAACTATGCTTGAAGAGATGCAGAAGTGCTTGGCGTGGCTGGAGGAGAATAACTAAGTTTCTGATACCTAAATGGAGTCAATTGTCAAGATCAGTTTAAGATCGGTGATGGATAGGCTCCAAACTGATCTTGATAAAGAATCTCAAATAGACCATTATAAATATATGGATCTACCTAACTCTCTCAGCTTTGATTTTTCCTGACAGAGTGAGAAATCTGCCCGATGAGAGACCCAGTAGATGTACCCTGATGACTACTATCGGCGCTTACCCAAGCGCTGAATTTTTTGTTGATGTGTTTTTGTTTAGCTATTTTTGCCCAGGTGTGATACCAACATTTTTCATTTCATCTGAGTCTGACCGTATTTTGTTTAACTGAGTGGGATGTAGGGTGGGCAATCCCCCTGAGAAGTTGAAAAGCTGATGATGAAGTTAGTGGGGAGTGCCTACCGTTATTGCTTATGGTGCTGACGGTATTTTGTTTAAGATGAGGGAGATTTAAGGGGATCTTTTTGTAATTCCTATGGTTAATTTGTGAAGCAATTCATGCTTATTGGCTACTAGCCTCCAAAACTACAACAGGAATTACTAACGCCTCCGTTTCAGATTCAACTAACTCGCCGATGCCCAAAAATAAACCAGCTTCGGAGTAAACTTTTATGGCAGTTTTCGATAAATTTGCTATCCCATCCCGATAAAGAATATGCTGTCCCTGACACCAACGACGTGCATCTGCGGCGGGTAAAGTAATAACAGGTAAATGGGTTAATGCTCCTGCGGGTGGAATGGGAGAAAATGTCCCAGTTTGTAATTGAGTTTCTAATTCCTCGAAGGTAAGACTATCTGCTAAATTAAAACCGCAGCTTTGGATACGAATTAGGGAGGCGAGAGTGCCGCCAATACCCAGAGATGTCCCTAAATCGCGGGCGATGGCACGGATATATGTTCCGGTACCACATGCGATGGCTAATTCTATTTCTGGAAACTCTCCCCCACGCCAATTCAAGACTTCTATTTGATGAATTTCTACCTCTCGCACTGGTACTTCAATCTCTTTTCCTGCTCTAGCTAAATCGTACAGGCGTTTGCCTTGTACTTGAATTGCGCTGTACATAGGGGGAGTTTGTTGGATTTTTCCCTGAAATTGGGATAGTAATGGCAATACTTTTTCTAGTGTCAATTCACTACCAGATTGACTAGCAATTACTTCTCCTTCTAAATCATCTGTATTTGTTTTTACTCCTAGTCTAATTGTGGCGTGATATCCTTTATCTTCTTCCATATATTGTAATAGTCTGGTGGCTTTACCAATCGCAATAGGTAAGACTCCTGTCGCAGCAGGATCTAGGGTGCCACCATGTCCTACTTTTTTCATCCGTAGTAGACGGCGCACTTTAGCAACGCAGTCGTGAGAGGTGAATCCAGCAGGTTTGTTTAAGTTTAAAAATCCGTCCATGATTAAGAGGGAGTAGGGGGAGAGTTTTGAGTTTTGAGTTTTGAGTTTTGAGTTTTGAGTTTTGAGTTTTAATTCAAAATTGAGAACTAAAAACTTATAACTTTTAGGGGGAGTGGGGGGAGAGTTTTGAGTTTTGAGTTTTGAGTTTTAATTCAAAATTGAGAACTAAAAACTCATAACTTTTAGGGGGAATGGGGAAAAACTAGTCGCAGCGCCAAATCTTAATTGTTTTATCGGTACTTCCTGTGACAATTATCTGTCCATCTGGGCTAATTGCTAGTGTGTTAACCGAGCCAGTATGACCTTTAAGAGTACGCAATTTTTGTCCTTTTCCTAAATGCCATAATTTTACTGTATTATCAGCACTGGCACTTGCCAAAATCTGTCCGTCTGGGCTAAAGACTAGGCAGTTTACGGCTTCGCTATGTCCTTTTAGCGATCGCAATTCTCGTCCGCTACTCATCTGCCATAATTTTATAGTACGATCGGCGCTACCACTGGCTAGAATCTGCCCATCGGGACTAATCGCTACAGAAGTTACTATATCTTTATGACCGCGAATTGCGTGCAATTCTCTTCCTTTATTTATTTGCCATAACTTAATTGTGTGGTCATCGCTCCCACTAACGATCAGTTTACCATCTGGAGTAATTGCCAGGGCATTTACTCCACCATTATGACCTGTAAGGGTATGGAATTCTCGGCCTTTTTCTAGATTCCAGAGTTTAATGGTTTTATCATCGCTACCGCTAGCGATAATTTGACTATCTGGACTAATGGCGACAGACTTTACTCCGGCAAAAAAACCGGAATGTCCAGAAAAAGTCCGCAATTCTCGCCCATTTCTGATCTGCCAAACTTTGATTGTTTTATCATTACTGCCACCCACGAGAATTCGTCCATCGGGACTAATTGCGATCGCCTGAATATATCCAAATAAGCCATTATCGCCTTTAAGAGTACGGAATTCTTTCCCTGTCCCCAGGTTCCATAACTTAATTGTACCCTCACTACTACCACTTGCTAGCGTCTGCCGATCCGGACTAATAGCAACGGCATAAATAAAATAAGTATGACTCTTGATCGTGCGGATACAACGCCACTTGTCTTGGAGTGGTTGCAAGACTAAATTATGTAACCTACTAATGGAGAGGAGAGCATCATAGTAATCCTCTAAAATACCCTCTTGCCAATATAAATCGGCAGCTTTAGTGAAATCTGCGATCGCATGATGGTATTCTCCAGATTGAGAATATGCCAACCCTCGATATTTGTAAGCTTTCACATAATTTTCATCCAGCCACAGGGCGTTACTAAAATCTGCGATCGCATCCTGATATTTCCCACTTTTCCCCGACTCCATTCCTCGCTTATAATAACTTTGAGCATCAATATCGATGGAGGAATCGGTTTGTGGTAAAATAGAATAATAGTTTTTTAGCTCTTGGTAGGCTTCGTTAATCTTTTTAAGTTCCTCTTCTCCCTTTTCTCGCAGTTGAGGATGGTTATAAAAGCGATCCGGATGCCAAATCATGGCTAATTCCCGATAGGCTTGCTTCACATCCACTAAGGATGCGCCCGGTTTTAAACCCAGAATTTTATAGTATTCCTCTATCATCCCCACTTGACTCATCCGAGTTGAAGCTAATTTTTCCCCGTTACTCCACTTTTGCACCATAACATGAGCCTGACTCATGAGGCACAATATCCCTTGTCTGGGTAAGATTGCCAGATTTAGGCTTCTTTTTAAGATAACCTAATTTTTTAATAGGGAGTAGGGAGTGGGGAGTGGGGAGTGGGACTTTTGGTTACCAAGCGATTAAATCTTCTGTTGTATCTGTAGTTATTATAGCGATCGCACTTAAACAAGAGACACAGGCAAGATGCCTGTGCTACGAAGCTTTGCTGAATTTTTGCAGAAACTCCTCATAAGCCCGATTAATTATCTGCATTTTTGCGATCGCACTAGCCGCAGAATTAAGATCGGGATGATATTGTCTGGCTAAGGCACGGTAAGCTAATTTTACTGTATCCGCATCCGCATCAACACCTATGCCTAACACTTCCCACCATTCCCCAGATACCAGAGGATTAAAGCTGGATTTATCATCACCTAAGATTTGACACCAAATTTTCATTAAACCGCCCTGACTTCCAGTTACTAATTTTTGTCCATCTGGACTAAAAGCCACAGGATGTCGCCCAGAAAGAGTACCTAGTAATTTACCAGTATATAGATGCCAAATTTTGACTGAGTTACTGCTTCCACTGGCAATAGTTTGCCCATCCGGAGCGATTGCGATAGACAATATTTGATCCGATTCTCCATTGATGCTGCGGAGTAATTCTCCACTGAAGATATCCCATAATTTAATAGTACCATCCATACTGCTACTAACCAGAATATTACCATCGGGAGTAATAGCAACAGCAGTCACACAACCCGAATGTCCAGTTAAAATACGTGGTTGTTCAAAACTATTTAATGACCAAACTCGAATAGTTTTATCGGCACTACCACTAGCAATCATTTCTCCATCGGGACTGATGGCAATAGCATAAACTGTATCTGAATGACCATTTAATGTGCGTTTTAGTTCTCCACTATACCCGCCCCACAGCCTGATAGTTTTATCCCCACTCGCACTAGCCAGAATTTTGCGATCGCGGCTGAAAGTAAGACAGGAAATAAATCCTAGATGACTGTAAGGAGAATTAGGAGATAATAGGGGACGTAAGAATGTTTTAGTATTAAGCTGCCAACTGGTAATTTTATGATCTAAACCACCAGTCACTAACATATTTCCATCAGGGCTAATTGCGGCAGCATAAACTTGTCTTTCTTGCCCAAAAAATGTAAATATTTGTTTTCCGGTATTCAGATTCCATAGACTAACTGTTTTATCGTCACTGCCACTGACAATTGTCTCTCCATCGGGGCTAATAGCAATAGTATTAACTCCGGCTGTATGCCCTTTGAGTATTTTTTGACATTTCCATGTTTTAGTCTCAATGGGAACTACAGCAGTTTCAGTTGGAGAAGCAGCAGTCTGATTTGTCTGAGGTGGTAAATCTGTGGTGAAATTAGATTTGTTTGTGGTAGAATTAGATGATGTAAAGGTTTGATTCTTTAGCGCTTCTAATTCTGCCTCAAGTTCCCAGGCAGTAAATTTTTGTTCCCAAGCCGATTCAGCCCATACTGGATCTAATTCTAAAAGCGCTTGGGTATAATATTCCTGTTCAAAAACTTTACTTTCCATCCGTGCAAAAGCATCAATTGCACCCGCCATCCGTTGCCCAGGTTGTTGTTTAACTGCTTTATATAAGCCATAAATACCTAATCCAACTACTCCCCCAGCAGCAGCCATCGAACCCATCCCAATTCCCACCGCACCAAAACTTCCAGCCAATCCCATTCCCCCCACCGCCGCTGAAATTCCTATACCTCCAATTGCACCAATTCCGATTGCGCCAAAAGCAGCAGTATCCCCTTCTTCAATTGCTTTAAATGCCCCATAAACTGCTGCACCAGCAACTCCACCTGCTACTGCCATTGGCATCATTCCTATACCGACTGCACCAAAACTTCCCGCTAATCCCATACCACCAACTGCGGCATAAACTTTAGCACCAACACCAGCACCGCCAGCGATAAAAACGACACTTTCTTTTGAATTATCTGTCATATTGTTTTGTTGTCTATTCTATTAATCTTAGCTTAGACTGAAGTTAAGGGTTATGGCATCGTATAAATGGCTTAAATTTTCTTAGGGAAGACGGAGGGATAAACTTTATAGGGAGTGGGATTGGAAAGAGAGATTTTTGTTACTTGTTGCCATCCGGTAACCAAGCGATTAAATCTGCTGAAGTGCTAAAATCTAACAGAGCTTCACCTAGATTTTCTAATTGTTCAATGGATAATTCACTAATCCGAGTTTGGGTATCAGGATCGATTGCTCCTAAACGACGTTCTAATTGGCGTATAATTAATCTGACTTGTCCTTCTTGTAATCCTTCTTCTTTCCCTTTCAGAATTTCTCCCCGTCTATCTTCAATCAACATTTGCTCCTTCTCTACATCTTCCAACTCTTCCAGACTCAAGTTAGCTAAATTAGCAATTCTCATCGCTTTCTCAATTTCGGGAATAGCACCCATGGTTTCTGGTATAGCTTCCAAGGTGCTGCTTTGTTTCATAAAGTAAATCCATTTATCAGTTAAACTCTCTAACTCTCCCAACTCTTTCTTAAATTTAGGTAATTCCACAAATACCATTTCCAGCGGTTTATCCCGATAAACAAAAGAATCATCCATATCAGCAAAGGCAAAATGAGAAATCACCTTATCCCGATTGGCGAACATCTCAAAATCGGTAATTGTTAATGCGATTACTGGATTTAATTTGGAGTACCCTTGTCCGGATTTTAGTTGAGTATAAAAGGCTATAGTCAAATGGATACACTAGACGAATATCGCGATCGCATCTGGATACGCGATTGCTTAAATGGAACTTACGCATTTAGGCTATCTGTAGGGTGCGTTATGTAACGCACCTACTATATATATAGTTTAGTGACAGATTTTGCGTAAGTCCTGTTAAAGAATTAGAAAGAATTAAAGCTAAAACTTCTAGTTTCCTAAAAGTTTTAGCTTTAATCCCGACTTCCTTGGCGATTGTTATAGATGATTGTGCCGTTTATATCAAGCGACGCGCACCTTTCCCCCGATTACAGTCAAAACACAAAGTTTGCAAGTTACTGAGATCGTGACTACCACCTTTAACAAAAGGAATGATATGATCGACCTCTAGTGGAACTTCCTTGGAATTACGACCGCAGAAAACGCATTTGTAGCCATCTCTGTGCAAAACTGAAACACGAACTGATCCAGGGATATGACGCGATCGCTTTTTTCCTTCTTGCTCTGGTTTGGTTTTTGATTTGGTAGGAGTAGATTTTTTAGTCTTTCGCTTTGATGATTTATCTGCTTTTTTACTATTAACCTGGTTTACCAAATCTCGAAGTACACCGCGCACCATTTTTTGGAATGGATTAGGAGAATTTTTTGCCATTATTTATTCAACCATTTCTTAGAGAAGCCAGTCTTCTGTGCCCCTGCGAGTTTTAGGTTTAATTCCCGACTTCGTTAATTTATTTAATCCGTAAGCAGCCAATCCAACTATTGCACCAGCCACTGCAACGGGAGCCATTCCTACTGCCACAGCGGTTCCACCTACGGCTAAACCCATACCACCAACTACTGCGGAAACCCCAGCGCCAACTGCTGCGCCACCTGCTACCGCACCCAAAGCTGTCGCATCTCCCTCTTCTATCGCCTTTTTCGCCCCATAAGCAGCGGAACCCACAACAGCACCTGCCGCCGCAACAGGAGCCATCCCAATCGCTACTCCACCAAATCCGCCCACTAATCCCATTCCTCCTACAGTTGCAGCGACACCAGCACCTGCTGCGGTTCCCCCAGCAACTAATGCTGCACCCTCTACTTTATTGTTAAAATCTTTGTTATCTTGTGTCATTCTTTGATTACCTGTTTTGCTAAACGGTTGACATATTCAATTATCTCATTTCCTTAAAAGTTGTGACTTCAGTAATAGCGCTTAAATCTTCTAGGCTAATTAGCTGAATTATTATTAAAAAACCTA
Organism: Limnofasciculus baicalensis BBK-W-15; assembly: GCF_024178385.1. GTDB lineage: Bacteria > Cyanobacteriota > Cyanobacteriia > Cyanobacteriales > Coleofasciculaceae > Limnofasciculus > Limnofasciculus baicalensis. The sequence continues at coordinate 8,163 of NZ_JAMZMM010000275.1, forward strand.
ACCCCCCAGCCCCCTTCCCTACGAGGGAAGGGGGAGCAAGATTTGGGAAGGGGGAGCAAGATTCGGGAAGGGAGAGCAAG
>NZ_JAMZMM010000713.1 GCF_024178385.1 Limnofasciculus baicalensis BBK-W-15
GCGATGGCAACGTTAGCCCCAGGTATTGCTGGCAAGATGTCAAATGGGTTCTATAATGACTGACGCTTCCGAAAGGAAGAAGATTACTACCCACTCAGCTACCAACAGCGAGAAGTGCTACGAAATGAAGCGCCAATATGGGTAGGATTTGGTAAGAATAGATAAATACAAAATGCGATCGCGTTCCCCGTCGCAGCTCTCCCATTTCGATAGTCAGTTGCAATTGCCCAGCCTCGTTGAAGTGCAATGGCTTCGCCCGCCAGAAGCATCGCTAGACAAAATTCCCATCAAATAAAAAACATCTATAATCCTTCACGCACCCATTGCCGAAATCCTCGCCGTGCCGCACTTGCACCTACTGTCTCACTCAATTTCAAAAACTGGGAAATCCCCTCAACTACTGGTAAATTGGGAAATGTTGGGCTAGTTTCTACCTGTACATATTCTCCTTCCCGTAAAACAAAAATTTGTAATTTGTCCTCTTCATAACGCCACACTTCCGGTACACCCAAGGCGATATAAGCAGAAATTTTAGTTTTGGAAGTCACATCTACTTCAATTGCTAAATCTGGTGGGGGATCTATTGATAGATTGAGTTTAAACTTACCAATCATCCGCGCCGAATTTGTAATATAAAAACAATCATCTGGCTCAATACCTGCTGCCATTTCTGGACGCTTAAATGTTGTTGAACCATAAGGCTCCCAGTCTAGTTCTAACTCATCTAATAATATTTTGACAAACTCGCCAATCATTATCTTTGTTTTTTCATGTTCTGGTAATGGCATCCGAATCTCCAACACCCCTTGAAAGTAAGCAATTCGTGAGGCACGACGCTCTCCTAATTCAGTTAAAATTGCCTCAAAATCTGACCAGTCAATCTGGCGTAATGTCAAACATTGACCGGGTGAAACATCAATTTGGCGTAATTGTAGGGTAAAAACCATTTCTGTCTCCGTAATGTTGGATATTTAGTGTTTAATTCCATACTTGGGGTGACATCCTCCTGCGCTAAATCGGAGATTATAGCGCAGGCTTCCCAAAATCACTTTTGGGCATTCCTAGTTCTTCCCTTACAGGGTTTCGCCTCTGACCTAGACTGACTTGCATCAATCCCCGGCAGACCGACTGCATAGGCGTTTTCTATTCCGCAGAGTCCCTGCGTACTCAGTTGTTCTAGTCCACGCAATCTGATTACTTCTGAGGCTGCATGGTCTCTATCTGTTTCATATCCACATGCACCACATTTATGAACTCGTTAGGAAACAGGATGGACTTCATTTGCCCAAACTTTTTGAAGCGGGGGAAGCCAAAC
>NZ_JAMZMM010000276.1 GCF_024178385.1 Limnofasciculus baicalensis BBK-W-15
GGGGGCAGGGGAGAAGGGGAAGTTCAGGCTATTGTCTTATAAAAAGAGAGCATAATAGAGAAAGGACTGAGGAAACAACAATGCTAACTGCTACACTTATCAAAGAAGATTACTCCTTAGAAGATTTTATGGTAAACCCTCCACCACACATGGAGTGGGTGGATGGTGAATTAGTGGAGAAAAATGGGATGACACTTAAACATGGTGGAATTCAGTATAAGCTTGCTCGTTACTGGGACGATTATAAAGAGTCAAGTGGACAAGGTGGGAAAATTTACACTGATGTACCATGCCGGACTAAAAAGCAAGGACGTTATCCTGATGTTGCTTATCTTACACATGAATTGGTAACAGAATTTGGTAATCTTGCTACATTACCTCAAAGTTTTCCTTTATCTGCCGAGATTGTTTCACCTACAGATATTGCCGAAGATGTTTTTTTAAAAGCACAGGAGTATTTGGAGTCTGGAGGTGAAGAGGTTTGGTTAGTCTTTCCTGAAAGTAAATGGGTGATGGTAATTACCGAAAATCAAGGCTTGATGTTTACATCAGGAAAAGTGGTGATTACCCAAAAAGTTTTAATCGGTTTTAGTGTAGCAGTGGATGATTTGTTGGCTTAGGGATTGATTGTGCGATCGCGCCATACCTCTTATATACTGGTAAAATGTTGAGGATTAATTAACTGTACCGCATAAGAGGGGAAACCGCTGTATCATGCAGGAAAACAAATTTATGTTGTCACAAGTTATGGCATTTTTGATGGCAGTGCCACCGGAGAGTAATTTAAAAAAATTGCTCTCATTTTGTTTAGCGACTAAGGTAAGAGAAAATAAATCGGGGACAGAGATTTTGAAATTAACTGGCGATTTGATGGAAAACCCATCTAATTTAGCCTACTGGACACAAGAGGTGATGGGACTGGATCTAGATTATACTACTGAAGAATGGAAAGCTTTAGGAGAGATGGGTATAAAAGATACCCATGATTTCATGAATACACTGTTTCAAGAATTAGGAGATTTGAATTTGTAATTAATAATTGGAGATGAAGTTGAGATAATTCCTGTTATAGATTTGGCCTCAGTGCAAAACAATGAAAAGAAGACCTCAAGGTAAGTCATCATTTTTCAACTTTTTTCGACCCATTAACGCTAATAAATTTAAAGGAACAGATGTACAATATCCAGGAGAAGAAGTTGAATTAAAGACCGAGAACAATCCCGAAGCAGAATCTATGGAAACCCCACTACAAATCAAATCTCAATTAGAAGAAATAACCGAGTCAGAACCAACAGAATTACCGATAGAGTTATTAGAACGAAGTTTTGAAAAAGTCAAACCCCACGCCAATGAGTTTGCTAGTAGTTTTTACGATAACTTGTTTGCAGCTTATCCAGAGCTAACGCATCTGTTTACCAGCACAGACATGAAAGCTCAAGAGAAAAAGCTGTTAAATTCTCTGGCTTTGGTAGTAGAAAACCTCCGGAATCCAGAAGTATTAGAGCCGGTTCTCAATGCTTTAGGAGCCAGACACGTTGGTTATGGGGCAATTCCTAAATATTATGGCCCAGTGCAACAAGCGCTCCTCATGACATTTGAGCAGTATCTCCAGGAAGATTGGACAGGAGAAGTAAAAGAAGCTTGGACAAAAGCTTTGAGGGGGATTACTGCTCAGATGTTAAAAGGTTCTGGTGCGGCGGCTTCACCAACTGTTGTTCAGAAGACAAAAACAGCAGTATTAGAGACTCCTGAACAATCAAAGGTAGCTCTTATAAATGAAGTAAAACATAGCGCTCAGTCAGGAGAGTTAAAGAAAAAACATCTTATATCGATTGAGGTAGATACTGAATTACTTAAAGAGATTGTCGCTAAAATAAATGAGAAATATAGAAACTTTTTTGCAAACAAAATTAACGACAATAGCGCGATCTCAACTGTCAGAAAAAGTATCAGTAAAATCAGCGAATTTTTCTGGAAAACTCCTACTAGCTTGATCGTTATTATAGCTGCAAGCTTATTCACCATTCTTTTTGTGAGCATCGATCAAGATTCTATTCTGGGAAAAGCCTTGGGTGGCACTGATGCGATTAGTTTGGTGATTGCTGTAGTTCTCTTTATTAAAGAAGCTCCGGATCGCAAAAAACAATTTCACTACCAAGCTTGGAGTATAGTTGATGCTGCCAACAATATAAAAGTTAGCTACGCTAGAGTTCTTGCTCTCCAAGATTTGAATGCGGATGGTGTTTCCCTTAAGGAACTTCAAGCGCCTTGCGCCCAGCTAGATGAAATTAAGCTACCTAATGCCGATCTTAGTCAAGCAAATTTGAGCGAAGCCGATCTCAATCATAGCGATCTGAATAATAGTAATTTGAGCAATGCGAACCTCAGTAAAGCTATTCTTAATAGCGCTAATCTTAGTCATGCTAATCTGAGTTTTTCTTCCTTGAGTCAGGCGAACCTCAGTAGTGCTAACCTCAGTTACGCTAACCTAGTTTGTGCGGATTTGAGTAATGCCAATATGACTGGTGTGAATTTGAAAAATGCGACGTTGGGCGGTGCAAACTTCAATAAGACATGTTTACTTGGTGCGAATTTGAAAAATGCTAAAGTCAGTCAGTCTGAGCTTAGTGGTGCTATATTGGAAGGTGCGATTATGCCAGATGGATCGAAATATAAGTCTGTAGAAACGTAAGCTCGGTAATATACCCGACTTTTCTAAAAAGTCGGGTATCTAAAATAAATATTACCTATTGACCAAACTCAGCCCTTGCTTGTTCGACAATTTCCACAGTAACCACATCCAACTCAGCCTCACGAGCCAAATGTTCAATCCGCTGTCGAGCTTGAGGGCGAACAAAATAGGGAATCTTTTTGAATTTGACTTTAGCTTCATGAGTCCAAGCCAAGGTATCATTAAATTCAGGGTGTTTCATAATGTTAGGTATTGGTAAATGAAGATAATTAATTAAGGCATGACTCGGATAGTCATACCCCCACTCTATATTTTCTTATTTTAGCTCAGTAATTTTAGCCAGTGATAGAAGAAGATTTTAAGTTTTGTTGAGCAACACAGCGAGTGTTAATCCAGTTTAAGAGAATCTGATTCACTTGTTCCGGGCATTCATCGTGGGGACAGTGACCAGCATTTTCGATCTCAACTAATTCTAACTTAGGATTCATCGCTACGAACCTACGTGCCACGGTGGGAGGAATTACTCGATCTTGTAACCCCCAAATTAATAATAGGGGAATGTCTAAATGGGGTAAAATTGATTTGACAGTAGGACCAAACTTGCCAGAAGTCTTCCCTTTTACTAAAGCGCTCAAAGTAGTGGCAGCCCCTAAATCTAAAGCAGGCTGAGTGAAAATTTCCACTAACTCATCCGTAATCGCCTCTGGATTGGCATAAGCGATTTTGGCGAATTTACCAATTAGTGAAGGGCGCACCAGGAAGTAAAAAATAGCTTTAAATATTATGGGAGAGGCAAAAGACGCAACGAAACCTTCAATCCTTGATACCATCGGACGTAAACTAGCCGGAATTGCTTCCTGTGATATCTCCAAATCTGGTAAATTAATGAAAGCTAATCCCTTCACCATTTCTGGATAAGTAGCCGCAGCAGTCAGAGCAACCAGTGAACCAAGGGAGTTCCCCACCAAAACCATCGGCTCCTTAATAAAAGTTTGCCAAAATTCATAAACCTGGTCTACCCAGATGTTAATATTGTAAGTAGTCCAAACCTTACGCGAGCCACCAAAACCCAGCAAGTCTAGGGCATAAACAGTGCGCTCCTGACCTAAGACGGACAAATTGTTACGCCAATGCCCAATTGAACCGCCAAATCCATGGAGCAGCATAACAGGTGTAGAGTGCGATCGCTCTCTTTCCAGAGGACGAAAATAAGTATACCGGATTTGCCAACCCCGCCAAACCCAGTCTCGTTGACTGCCAACTCTTTGTTGCCAAGGCACAGATTCGATCACAAAACGCCTCAAGTTGAAAAGTTTTTTCTATTTTAATTGTTTGTGCTGAGGGAGTGGGGAGGAAGAAGCAAAATTGCCCCCGCTTCCCTAGTATCCTCCTCAAACAAGACGGTGACTCTCAGCTTCTATGATGTTCTGATAGAATGGCAAGTACGTTCAATTGAGATCTTGCACCAATGTCAACAAGCCGATAAAAGCTAGATTATGGCATCGCCATAACGGAAAATCAAGGGTTGTAGCGCCAAGCTCGAGAATGGTGCAAGTTATGAATTCAACCTACTTTTGATTCAGCCCACTGATACTAAAAATTAAACAAACGCCTGTGAATGATAAAAAACGCCAACGGGATTTGCCCCAGATTAACGAAAGAATACGGTTTCCGAAGCTTCGGGTGATTGATACCGATGGGGGACAACTGGGGATAATCACGTCTCAAGATGCTTTGCGCCTCGCTGAGGAAAAAGAATTAGATCTTGTCTTAGTCAGCGACAAAGCAGATCCGCCTGTATGCCGTATTATGGATTACGGCAAGTATAAATTTGAACAAGAGAAGAAAGCTAAAGAAGCCAGAAAGAAGCAGCACACTGCTGAAGTCAAAGAAGTGAAGATGCGCTATACCATCGAAGAACACGATTATCAGGTGCGCGTCAGTCAAGCCGTGCGCTTTCTGAAAGATGGGGATAAGGTGAAAGCGACGATTACCTTCCGAGGCAGAGAAATTCAACACAGTGACTTGGCTGAGGCATTACTCAAACGCATGGCGGGTGATTTAAAGGAGTTAGCAGAAGTACAGCAATCTCCGAAACGTGAAGGGCGGAATATGATGATGCTTTTCTCTCCTAAGAAGTGATAATTGGTTATTGGTTGTTTGTTATTTGTTATTTGTTATTTGTTGTTGGTTGTTTGTTACTTGTCATGTGTTATTTGTCATGTGTTATTTGTTGTTTGAATAAGGAAGAACCAACAACTAACAACTAACAACCAACAACCAACAACTAACAACCAACAACCAACAACCAACAACCAACAACTGATGAAACTCCTTCCTCGTACTCGCTCTCAGGGTGATTGGGTACGGAAAATTCTTAATTGGGTAAATCTTCGTCCGGAAGAAGGCGAGCGAACATTAATGATGTTCGTATTCTATACCGCCACCTCCGTCGGACTTCTGTGGTTTGAATACAGTGCGACAGCACTATTCTTAGATAAATATGGAGCCAAAGGGTTACCGTTAATTTATATCGCCAGCGCCCTGATTTGTTCAGGATTGGGAGTATTATATTCCTGGCTGCAAAGTTGGATGCCCCTCAGAAGAGTTTTAATTGCGATCGCACTTCTGACAGGTGTACCATTATTAATATTCCGCTTAGGTTTGGGAGTTAGCTATTTCGATGGTTTGATTGCTTTAGGTACTATTTTTCTATTGCGGTTGTGGATGGATGCAGTAGAAGTACTTAACGATCTCAATTCTCAGGTGGCGGCTAATCAATTATTTAATATCAGAGAAATTAAGCGCACCTACCCAATTATTTCTTCAGGGCTTTTAGTTGCTGATGTCATTTCTGGGTTTTCTTTGCCTTTTTTATTATTAGCAGTTGGCAATATTCAAAATGTTCTAGTTGTCGCCTCTTTGGTAATGCTTTTCGCAGCAGGAACCCTATTTTATTTAACTCAGCGCTATCCCCAAGCTTTTCCTAATTCTCCTCTATTAGATTGGGAGGAGGATGAGCGAGAATTTAGAGTTCGCAGCACTACAGGACTTTTGCAACGCTACATTATTCCTTTGTTTACTTTTTTTATTCTGGGAGAAGCACTTTATCTTCTGGTAGAATTCCAGTATATGGGACAATTAGAAGAAAATTTAGATGCTTCAGATATAGCAGGATTTTTAGGATTATTTAGCGGAATTGTTGGGCTATTTGAATTAACATCTCAATGGTTTATTTCTAGCCGTGCGATTGAACGAATGGGTGTATTTGTCGCGGCGATGATGTTACCAGCTTCTTTGGCAATTTTCGGTTTAATTACCTTGAGCGGGTTGCTGGATTTTATTATTCAGATTTGCGGTAACTTTATTGAAGTACCCAAAATAGTGACAGGGCTATTTGTCGGTTTAATATTCCTGAGATTTATTGACGAATTACTCCGCTATACCTTAATTGCCGGGATTGAGCCATCCCTCTTTCAACCCATACCCGAAAAGATTCGCAATTCAGTCCAAACCAAGGTACAGGGAATTGCCGAGCCGACAACAACAGGGATTACTGGTATTGCGATGTTAGCCAGTATTTGGCTATTGCATTGGGCATTGCCAAATGAGTCAGAAGCGACAATCGCCATCTGGCAAAGTGGAGTATTTATAGCCGCGATCGTAATATTATCTTTAATTTGGCTATTTAGTGCTTGGTTAATGCGCTCTAGTTATGTTAGCTTACTAGTTCAAAGTGCCGAACAAGGGCGTTTAGGTTTTGCTGATGTAGATTTGCGGGCATTCAAGCGAGCTGTGGTGGAAGCATTAGAAAAGCCAGGTACGGAAATGGATAAACGCTCCTGCATTCAACTATTATCTCAAATAGATCCCAAGAATGTTAGCCAGGTTTTGGCTCCATTATTATCTAATTTATCTGTAACTTTGCAGTGCCAGAGTTTGCAGGCAATGTTGGAGAATCCTAACCCAGCTTATCTTGATGATGTGCAGCTATTAATTCAACGGAATCCACCATCAGAAGTTCTCAGTTTGGCATTGCGCTATGTCTGGTTGACTCAACCAGAATTAGATATTTCTACGATTAAACCCTATCTGAATCCAACAGTCGATCCCACAATTAGAGCCATAGCAGGATCTTTAATTTTACGTCGGGGAACTTCCTCAGAGAAAGCCGAAGCAACTAATACTTTACGACGGATGCTCACCTCAAAACGGGAAAAAGAAAGAGTGATGAGTACCCGTGCTTTGGCAGACGCAGAATATTTACAAGCCCTCCGACTTTATGTCCCCAATCTATTAAAGGATGATTCGTTGCGGGTGCGTTGCGCCTTATTAGATGTCATTGCGGCTACTCAATTAGAAGAGTACTATCCTTCTCTAATTAAAGGATTGTACTATAAATCTACTCGCGAAGCAGCTCGTAATGCTTTGGTGCGATTGAAGAATGATGCCATTCCCTTATTGGTAGAGTTGACTAATGAAAATAGCCATAGCAAATCAGATTTAGTAAAATTGCAAGCTTGGATGTCGTTAGGTGAAATCCAGACATCAGAATCTCTCAATCAACTAGTACAACAACTCATGATAAGTTGGGGGACAACACGCCGGGATATTTTGCGAGTTTTACTAAAAGTTCCTCATGATGTGGGGATTGAAGCGGTATTGGATAAATTGGGGAGGAGTGGGATAGAGAAGTTAATTGAGCAAGAATTACTGATTCTTGGTGAAATTTATGCTGCTCTTGTAGATATAACACCGGAAAAAATTGCTGTACAGGAAGCTGATTTATTGCGACGAGCGATGGAGGAGCAGCAAATTGATATTTTGGAAAGGTGTTTTTTGTTGATGAAGTTTCTTTATCCAGCCAGTGCAATTCAAGCAGCTACCTATAATTTAGGTTCAGAATCGCGATCGCGCTATTCCCCCACTTCACAATCTCATGTTGCTCTGGGGTTAGAGATTTTAGATAATACCATAGATCTCCCCACAAAACAAGTATTTTTGGGAATTTTGGATCGACGCTCCACTACAGAAAAATTAGCTTGTTTGGCTGATTTGGTTCCTTATCAACCGATGAGTATCGGAAATCGTTTACGTCAATTGATTGAAGTGCGAGATTTTCTGTCAGACTGGACTTTAGCCTGTTGTTTTCATTTAGCAAGAGTCGCTCATATTAGTTTGAAGTCAGAAGCTACACTAATCTGTCTTCGTCACCCCACAGGTTTTGTCAGGGAAGCTGTTTTAGTTTATTTGAGGGCAGCATCACCTCGCACTTGTGCGGAGTTATTACCAATAATGAAACAGGATGCCAATCGTTTGGTTGCTGCGGTGGCAAACCAGATGATGAGTGAGTTTTGAGTTTTGAGTTTTGAGTTTTGAATTAAAAATCTACCCCCTTGTCTCCCTTGTCTCCCTTGTCTCCCTTGTCTCCCTTGTCTCCCTTGTC
>NZ_JAMZMM010000714.1 GCF_024178385.1 Limnofasciculus baicalensis BBK-W-15
CCATTCCCCACTCCCCACTCCCAAAAGAGATCAATCTACCGTATTGCGAGAGTTACCATGGATTGAGAATTTATCTACTTCTGAAGTACTACTGCTGGGACAAGACAAATTCAGCGATCGCAAATCACCATCTACCATTAACTTGACTAATTCTTCAAAAGTCACAGAAGGTTCCCAACCCAGCTTGTCTTTAGCTTTTGTTGGATCGCCAATTAGTAAGTCAACTTCAGCCGGACGGAGATAGCGCTCATCAAAAGCCACATAATCGCGCCAATTGAGATTCACATAATTAAAGGAAATATCCAAAAATTCCTCAATTGAATGAGTTTCTCCTGTAGCTACCACATAATCATCCGCTTTTTCTTGTTGGAGCATTAGCCACATGGCCTTCACGTAGTCCTTAGCATATCCCCAATCGCGCTTAGATTCCAAATTACCGAGGTAGAGTTTCTTCTGATATCCGCCCACAATTCGTGCTAATGCGCGGGTAATCTTGCGGGTGACAAAAGTCTCTCCACGACGGGGAGATTCGTGGTTAAACAGTATCCCATTACTAGTAAACATCCCGTAAGACTCGCGATGATTCACCGTTTGCCAGTGAGCATAAACCTTAGCACAAGCGTAGGGACTGCGGGGATAAAAAGGAGTAGTTTCCTTCTGAGGGATTTCCATAACTTTCCCGAACATTTCAGAAGAACCCGCCTGATAGAAACGCACATCAATCCCAGTGCGCTGTCGATAATCCCGAATCGCTTCCAACAAGCGCAGCGTCCCCATTCCCACAGTGTCTGCGGTATATTCTGGGGAATCAAAACTCACCCGAACATGGGATTGCGCACCTAAATTATAAATTTCAATCGGCTTAACTTCTTCTAAAATGCGACGTAACGTCACACCATCAGTCAAATCACCATAGTGCAGGAGTAACTTTACTCCTTGTTGATGAGGGTCTTCATAGATATGATCGATGCGGTCAGTGTTAAATGTGGAGGTGCGTCGGATAATCCCGTGAACCTCATAGCCTTTTTCTAGTAATAACTCACTTAAGTAAGAACCGTCTTGACCTGTAATTCCTGTAATTAAAGCTCGCTTGGATTCCGTCATCCTGAAATTTTCCTCTGACTAATATGGGAACTAATGGCAGTCACTCCCTGCCTTTTGAAAGTAAATACCGCAAATCTGGGCAAATCATTCCTAAGTTAACCTAAAATTTTCCGAATGGCTCTAAGTTTAAAAGAGGCTAGAGGTTAGAGGCTAGAGGCTAGAGGTAAATTGCTCCCCCACTCCTCCGCTCCCCCGCTCCCTAGCTC
>NZ_JAMZMM010000277.1 GCF_024178385.1 Limnofasciculus baicalensis BBK-W-15
ATTATCCCCTAACTTTCTGGGACCAAATCCGAGTAGGTAATCCCCAAACGTAGATAAAGCCTTCGGCTGCTTTATGATCGAATTTGTCTTCTGCGCCGTAGGTGGCTAAGTCGGGAGAGTATAGAGAATTATCTGACCAACGTCCGACAATGGTAGCATTACCTTTGAGGAATTTAACCCGCACTGTCCCCGATACTCGTTCCTGAGTTGATTGAATGAAGCCATCTAAAGCCGCTTTGAGGGGAGAGTACCACAATCCTTGATAAATTATATGGCTGTAGGTCTCCTCAATACCCCGCTTGTAGTGGGTAACATCGGCGGTTAAAGTTAGGCTTTCTAAATCGCGGTGCGCCTGGATTAAGACTAAAAGAGCAGGTGCTTCGTAGATTTCTCTAGATTTAATCCCGACTAAGCGATTCTCAATCATATCGAGTCGCCCAACCCCATGATTGCCAGTAATCTCGTTAAGTTCGGTAATTAGTGCAACTGGACTGAGGGCTTTACCATTGAGACTAGTGGGAATACCGGATTCAAACCCAATTTCCACATATTCTGCCTCATCTGGAGTATCTGCGATCGCCTTTGTCATCAGATAAATCTCCTCCGGCGGCTCATTTGCCGGATTTTCTAGCACTCCCGCCTCAATACTCCGTCCGAGGAGGTTACGGTCAATACTATAAGGAGAGGACTTTTTTACAGGAGAAGGAATCCCGAACTTTTCCCCGTAAGCAATAGTCTCCTCACGGCTAAAACCCCACTCCCGCGCAGGTGCGAGTACCTTCAAGCTAGGATTAAGTGCCATAATTGACACATCAAACCGTACTTGATCGTTTCCCTTACCTGTACAACCGTGAGCTACCGCATCTGCACCATATTTCTCAGCCGCTTCTACTAATAACTTAGCAATTAGCGGACGAGCAAGTGCTGTGGATAGGGGATAACGATTCTCGTATAGGGCATTAGCTTGAATTGCCGGAAACGCATAGTCTTTGACGAAGCTTTCAGTAGCATCTGCCACCAGAGATTCTACTGCTCCGGATTTCAAGGCTTTTTCTTGAATTGGTCCTAGTTCATCACCTTGACCTAAATCTGCTGCCAGGGCAATCACTTCCTCGACACCCCACTCTTCTTTGAGATAGGGAATACAGACAGAGGTATCTACTCCACCTGAATAGGCTAATACAACTTTGCGTGCGCGACCCATGAATTTCTCACCCTGGGAAAGGACAAAGAGATCATTGTATCTGGTTGAGCGACAATAAATTGATCGGGGCAAACAAAAAATTGCATCTACTTTGGTTCCACAGCAAGAGCCATCAAGCTACGGCTATTATGGAAACTTAGAAGAAACAAAGCCGAAAGCCTCTGTGTCAAGAGACAGAGGAGCGTCAACGGAAACAAAGCCAATAGGATAGGTTAGAGGTAACAAAATAAGCTTCCTGTCAAGTAGATTTATCTCGCACTCAGGGAAGCCAAAATACCCAACCCAATCCGTGCAACAGCACCAAGCAGAAAAATCTATTGGGGAAGCATCTAAATTGGGCAACCAAGTGACAGGCAAATCGAATAGGTGACACAAACTGATGTTATTGCGAACTTTGAGCCGTTGGTTTTCCAATCCTTCTCGTAAAAAATTACCGCTACGCCTACTGCTTGTGGTCCCCTTTATGCTGCAAATTTCTGTCGCTGTGGGATTGACGGGTTGGTTGTCCATCCGCAACGGACAAAAAGCGATAAATGAGCTGGCGGAGCAGTTGCAGAGTGAGGTGAGCAACCGTATCAGTCAGCATCTGAATGTTTATTTAGCCACTCCTCATCAAATTAATCAAATTAATTTGGATGCTGTCGAGTTAGGGCTATTGAATTTGTCTGACTTTAAAAGTGTTGGCCAATACTTTTGGCAACAAATGAAAGTGTTCGATGTTGGCTATATTTCATTCGGTAACGAGGAAGGTGAATTTATTGGGGTTGAGCGTTTAGATAACGGTCAATTGCTGATCAATGAAGTTTCCAATAAAGTACAACCGGGCAAACTTTACATTTATAACACAGACGAGCGGGGAAATCGTACTAAATTAATCGGGATTAAAGAGTGGGACCCTAGGAGCGAGGACTGGTATTTCCAGCCCGTCAAGACAGGCAAAGCAATGTGGAGTTCGGTTTACCAGTGGGAGGATAAGCCGGAGGTTTTATCAATTTCTTCAAGCTATCCTGTCTACGATAAAAAAAATAACAAGATTATCGGAGTTCTCAGTATCGATCATATTTTGACTCAGGTTAGTGATTTTTTAGATAGTTTAAATGTTAGTAAATCTGGAAAGACTTTTATCTTAGAACGGAATGGATTACTAGTTGCTAGTTCCCGGAAAGATCGAGCATTCACCATGATTAACGGTCAAGCTCAACGGCTTAAAGCATCAGAAAGTAGTAATCCAATGATTCGATTAACTACTGATGATTTGCTGAAGCGGTTTGGCAACTTAAATAAAATTAAAGAGCGCAAACAAATCGCCTTTACTAAGAGCGATGGCACTCAGCAGTTTGTTCAGATAACGCCATTTCAAGATAAGTTTGGTTTGGATTGGCTGATTGTAGTGGTAGTGCCAGAATCAGATTTCACAGAGCAAATTAATGCCAATACTCGGATCGCAATTTTATTATCTTTAGGGGCAATTGGGTTAGCCACGGGGCTGGGTATTTTGACTTCTGGCTGGATTACTAAGCCAATTCTACGATTGAGTGTAGCGAGTCGGGAGTTGGCAGAAAAAGCGATTTCACCAGACTTTGCTAACAAACCGCTACTGGAAGAGGTTGAAGTCAATGGTATCGCAGAAGTGGATGTTCTCGCCGCCGCATTTAACCTGATGGCAAGACAACTTCATACATCCTTTAACACCTTGGCAAAAACAAACGAGCAATTAGAAGTGCGAGTGGAACAACGAACCGCAGCCCTGCATCTATCGGAGGAAAAGTTTACCTTAGCTTTTCGCGCTAGTCCCCACCCCATTATCATTTCTACTATGGGAGATGGACGTTTTATAGAAGTAAATGAAAGCTTCCTTTCCCTAACTGGTTACGAGCTAGAAGAGATTGTGGGGCGGACAGAATTGGAGCTGAATCTTTGGGTGAATCCTGAAGATAGAGATGCCATGTTCCAGTTGCTAGAAAGAGAAAGAAAGATTCGCAGTCAGGAATTCGATTTTCGGATCAAGTCAGGAGAAGTAAGGACTGGGTTATTGTCCGCAGAAATCATCAAGCTAGATGAAGGAGACTGCTTGTTAGCTGTGGTTAATGATATTACTGAACGGAAGCGGATTCAAGATGTTCAGCAGGAGAGAGAAAGACGAATCAGGAACCAGAATGCGGTATTGTTAGAGCTATCCAAAAATCATATCCCTAATTCAGTAGATTGGCAGACAGCGTTGAGAGAAATTACTGAAGCTGCTGTTAATACAATAGATATCGAACGAGCTAGTATCTGGCTTTATAACGATCGGGATTCGGCATTAGAATGTATTGACCTATTTTCGCGATCGCAAGGAACCCATCACAAAGGAAATAAACTTAGTCCGGATGATTATCGCGCCTATTTTAAAGCATTAGAAGAAGCACGAACTATTGCTACTTATGATGCCTATAATGATATCAGAACTCGCCAATTAAGAGAATCTTACTCGGAAGAATCGGGGCTTACTTCGGTGCTAGATGCTGCCATTAGACTGGGTGGGAAAACAGTGGGTGCGATTTGTTTAGATAGGGTGGGAGAAGTGCGGTATTGGACGTTAGAAGAGCGGAATTTTGTCGGCTCTCTGGCGGATTTAGTGGCTTTAGCCCTAGAAGCACGGGATCGCCAGCGTGCAGAAGAAGCCCTCAGAGAAAAAGAGCAATATTTGCGGTTAGTTTTAGATAATATTCCTCAACAAGTTTTCTGGAAAGATACTGATTTAGTATTCCTTGGTTGTAACAAAAATTGGGCGAATTACGCACAGATTGAATCTCCAGAAGCGGTGATAGGACTTACAGATTACGATTTAATTTCTAGCCGAGATATAGCTGATGAATTCCGCGATCAAGATCGTAAAATAATGGAAAATAATACTCCCCAATTACATGTAATCGCAACGAAACAGAAGCCTTCAGCAGATGGTCAAACAATTTGGCTAGATATTAGTAAAATTCCTATTCACGATTCCTATGGGAATGTGATTGGTATTTTGGGAGTATTAGAAGATATTACCCAGCGCAAGAGAGCTGAGGAAGCTTTGCTAGTTGAACAAGAAAAATCTGAACGTTTATTATTAAATATTTTGCCCGAGGTAATCGCCCAACAATTAAAACAAAATCAGAATAAATTAGGAAAGCCCAATGGCGAAGCACTCATTGCGGAACAATTCGATGATGTGACTATTTTATTTGCCGATATTGTTGGGTTTACTCCCCTCTCTAGCAGGATGTCTCCTACAGAATTAGTTCACTTACTCAATCAAATCATTTCTAAATTCGATCAGTTGTCAGAAAAATATGGGTTGGAAAAGATCAAAACTATCGGTGATGCCTATATGGTGGCAGGCGGATTACCAATGCCCATGGCAAATCATGCGGAAGCTATAGCAGAAATAGCGCTAGAGATGCAATCATGTATCACCCAATTCCAAACTGATAAAGGGGAACCATTCCAAATTAGAATTGGCATTAATACGGGCGCAGTAGTCGCTGGCGTAATTGGGACGAAAAAGTTTATTTATGACTTGTGGGGTGATACTGTAAATATGGCATCGCGGATGGAATCTCAAGGTATTCCTGGTGGTATTCAAGTGACGGAAGCGACTTACAATCGTTTGCAGGATAAATATATTTTAGAGAAGCGTGGTGCGATTTCGGTTAAGGGTAAGGGGGATATGATTACTTATTGGTTGACGGGGAGAGGTAATGGGTAGGGGAGCATCCCACTTTGGCAAAGATACTCATTTTTTGCCCCCCTTTTCACCCCCCCAGCCCCCCTTGTCAAAGGGGGGAGAAAGAATACAACCTGCATTTCTTCCAAATCGGGATGCTCCCATGGGTAGTAGGGAATCGGGAATGGGGAGTGGGTTTTTTGGAGTGGGGAATGGGGAAAATATCAGTCAAATACCCAAAAATTGGCCTAAGCCATTTCTGATTCAAGAGTTGATTGAATTATCCATACCGGAAGTATACAGATTCTATTGTGTAGATGGTGAATTATTCGGTTTTAACGCGAGGAGATTCCCAGATAAAAATATCAAAAGTCCCTGGGTAGCCCACGCCCAAGGGGCAAGATATGAATATGGGGAAAATCCAGATAAGGAAGCAAAATAGAAACTCAATGAACTAATATGTATCCAATTTGCATAAAATTAAGTGTAGATCAAAAAAATATTGATAAATATTGATGAAGACAAACAGTACAGTATCCTACGCCATCGACTTTGGCACTAGTAACACGGTAATCGCACGTTGGAATTCCCTCACTCAGCAACCGGAAACCTTAAATTTACCCGGTTTATCCCTGCAACTGAGTCAAAATCCGCCCTTAATTCCCAGCTTGGTCTACGTGGAAGATGCAAGTCAGGGTAAGGTTATTGTAGGGCAATCTGTACGCGATCGCGGTTTGGATATCGCAAATAATCCTCGTTTCTTCCGTAGCTTTAAGCGGGGTATTGGTACGGCTCTCCAGGGGTTTTTGCCGGAATTGGATGGAAAAATGGTCAGGTTTGAGGAGGTTGGGGAATGGTTTATTAGTGAGATTATTGCTAAACTTTTACCCCCCCTAGCCCCCCCTTATGAAGGGGGGGGACTGGAGAATGAGAAGATTGAATCTTTGATTTTAACTGTGCCTGTTGATAGTTTTGAAGCTTATCGCCATTGGCTGACAGGGGTATGTAAATCTTTGCCTGTTGAACAGATTAGACTATTAGATGAACCGACGGCGGCGGCTTTGGGTTATGGGATTGCTGAGGGGGAGATATTATTAGTAGTTGACTTTGGTGGGGGTACGCTGGATTTGTCTTTGGTGCGGTTGGATGTTAATAGTCAATCGGGAACTAAGCCTTTGGGATTTATCCTCAAATGGGGAGAAAAGTTACTGGGGGAAAGTTCGGGGCAAAAGGTGAGATTAGCCCGTGTTTTAGCTAAGGTAGGGCAAAATTTGGGCGGTGCGGATTTGGATAATTGGTTGGTGGATTATTTTGCTCAAACTCAAGGTTTAAGCAAGTCTCCTCTCACTACTAGACTGGCAGAAAGATTGAAAATTCAGTTGTCTGAGAAAGAGTCAGCCACAGAGGTTTATTTTAATGATGAAACCTTCGAGAGTTACCAACTTAAACTGAATCGCGATACTTTCGATAAGATTTTACAAGAACATCAGTTTTTTGATATCCTCAATGAGAGGATGACACAACTATTACAACAAGCGCGACGAAATGGGATAGAAGTATCGGATATCGATGGTGTTTTATTAGTTGGCGGTACAGTAAAAATTCCTGCTGTCCAAAATTGGGTAAAACAATATTTCGATGAAGATAAAATTCGCTGCGATAAACCATTTGAAGCCATCGCCCAAGGCGCACTGCAACTTGCCCAAGGAATTGAAGTGCAAGATTTCCTCTATCACAGTTACGGGATTCGCTATTGGGATAGGCGGAATAATTGCCATAACTGGCATCCAATTATTAGAGCTGGACAATCTTACCCAATGGCAGATGCAGTAGAATTACTATTGGGCGCATCAGTAGAAAATCAACCCAGTATTGAATTAATTATCGGCGAATTAGGTGCAGATAGCGGTGCAACTGAAGTATATTTTGAAGGAGATCGTTTAGTTACGCGGCAATTAAGTGGCGGTAAAATAGCAGTACAAGCATTAAACGATAGGGATGGTGCGAGAAGCATCGCCCAACTGACACCAAAAGGAAATCCAGGCAGCGACAGGATTAGAATTCAGTTTACCGTAGATCGCGATCGCGCTTTGCGGATTAGTGTTGATGATTTATTAACTAATGAAACTTTATTAGAAAATAGAGTTGTGGCACAGTTAAGTTGATGTAATTGCTAATTGCTAATTGCTAAGTGTTTATATTAAGTGCTGTTGTGTTGAGATTGTTCGTAGTTGGTAGATGATGCGATTCTGCTTCTGTCATTTGGGCGGTTTGCAGAAGTTCGGGAGGAAGGGTGATATTCATAAGGTTACTTTTGCGAAAACAGTTTCTAATCAATTATGATATTTACCTGGGAACATTATAAATTATTCAGATTGATAGTAGATTCCTGACGAGCATGATAAATCAATTCTTCTAATTCTGTTAGAGTATCATCGTCAGCAAAAGCGCCCGCTTGACGCAATAATATTGTTCTCCCATCGCGGCATCGCAGCCAGTCATCAATTGCACTTTTGAGAAATCGCCAAGTACGATCGATCTCTTGTCCTGGAATTTTACCTATGTTAGCTTGTTGGACAACAACTTCGGGAGAAAGGCGCAAGTATTGGGCGGTTTCTTCAAGGGTTAAAACGCTAGGATAAGTTGTAATTTGCATTAGACATCTCCAAAATATAAACTATAGTATAGCAATAGACAAGGCAGTTAAGGTATCAATAGTGAGGGGAGGGTGTTAGCGTTAGCTTGGCGCTAGCCTAGCAAGAGGATATAAATATTTAGGGTTTGTTGCCAAGGTTATCGCCCTCTTGCTTCACCCCTACAGAGATAAAATATCTTGAGATTATTTGTTGGAGATGTCTAATGATGAATTAATTTTCCCTCTTATCCCAGTGCGTCTAAATTCCCCCATTCTTTCTCTATTTTCTCGATATCTTTATTTGCGCCGAGTTGGGTGAAGAGTTGGTGGGAAGTTTCGTAGTGTTGTTGGGCGAGATTGATGTTACCTCGTTGGCGATAGAGTTGGGCTAAAACCCAGTAAATTTCTGCCGCAAGGTATGTATCGCCAATTTCTTGGGCGATTTCTAAACCACGCTGAGAATAAACTTCGGCTAATTCCAGGTTGCCACGTTTAAGTTCATTTTCGCCTAAACTTCCCCAAGATGAAGCCATACCTTTGCGATCGCCTAATTCTTCCTTTATTGTTAGGCATTGTCGATATAATCTTTC
>NZ_JAMZMM010000278.1 GCF_024178385.1 Limnofasciculus baicalensis BBK-W-15
ACTCCCCACTCCCCATTCCCGAATCCCCAGTCTTAATCTAATTTTTAGCCCACTTCTCCGGAGATCGGGCTACTCTGATGGTGAACTAAACCGTACTAAAAGTTCAACAGAGTTCCAACGAGAGTTTTTATGACACAACCTAGCTTTGGTGTAATTGGATTGGCAGTAATGGGGGAAAACCTGGCGTTAAATGTGGAAAGTCGCGGGTTTCCCATCGCCGTGTACAACCGTACTGGCGAAAAAACCAAAGAGTTTATGGCAAAACGGGCTACGGGTAAAAATGTTACAGCAGCCTATTCTCTGGAAGAATTCGTCCAAGCTTTGGCACGTCCCCGTAAAATCTTGGTGATGGTTAAGGCTGGTAAGCCTGTTGATGCGGTAATTGAGCAACTGAAACCTTTGCTAGAAGAGGGAGATACAATTATCGATGGCGGTAACTCCCTCTATGAGGATACGGAACGACGGACTAAGGATTTAGAATCTACTGGATTGGGATTTGTTGGGATGGGTGTCAGTGGGGGCGAAGAAGGCGCACTCAATGGTCCTAGTTTAATGCCGGGAGGTACTGAAGCGGGGTATAAAGATTTAGAGCCAATTCTGACTAAAATTGCGGCTCAAGTGGATGATGGTCCTTGCGTGACTTTTATTGGTCCGGGTGGTGCGGGTCACTATGTTAAGATGGTCCATAACGGGATTGAGTATGGCGACATGCAGCTTATTGCGGAAGCCTACGATTTACTGAAAAATGCCCTTGGACTTGACCACAATCAGTTACATAAAGTATTCACAGAATGGAATACTACTGATGAGTTAAATTCCTTCCTGATTGAAATTACAGCGGATATCTTCAAGTATATTGACCCAGATACAAATATACCGCTGGTTGAGTTAATTATGGATGCGGCTGGCCAAAAAGGTACTGGGCGTTGGACTGTAGTAAGTTCTTTAGAATTAGGCGTGCCAATTCCGACTATGTATGCTGCTGTTAATGCCCGTGTTATTTCGGCTTACAAGTCAGAAAGGATTGCAGCGTCAAAGGAACTTCATGGTCCAACTGTTACTTTTGATGGGGATAAGGAGGCATTTGTCAATAAAATTCGCGATGCTCTTTACTGTTCAAAAATGTGTTCCTATGCTCAAGGGATGGCATTGTTAAGTAAGGCTTCCCAGGAGTTTGGATATAATCTCAACTTGGCAGAAATTGCCCGGATTTGGAAAGGCGGCTGTATTATTCGGGCAGGATTCCTGGATAAGATTAAAAATGCCTTTAACGAAAATCCCAAACTGCCCAACTTACTATTAGCCCCTGAGTTTAAGCAGAGTATTTTGGATCGACAAGAGGCTTGGCGGGAAGTGCTAATGCTGGCGAATAAACTGGGGATTCCCGTACCCGCTTTTAGTGCATCCTTAGATTATTTTGACAGCTATCGGCGCGATCGCAATCCCCAAAACCTGACTCAAGCCCAGCGAGACTATTTCGGCGCTCACACTTACGAGCGGATTGATAAGGAAGGGGTATTCCATACCGAATGGAGCCAGAATGGTTAATACAGAGATATTGCAGTAATTGCGATCGTGATTCCCTAGAGAGTAGTACTCTAGCTCAAATAACCCTGGAATGAGGTACTCAATAAATCCGGTTTCTTGAAGAAACCGGATTTATTTTTATGTAATTTATGCAACTGAAAACTACTCAGAAGTTACGCAAAATTTGGAATAGTAGGGTGCGTTACTTAACGTATCCTACTGATACGGTAGCTCTGTAAGTCCCAAAGATTAAGATTTTCTGGTGAAAAGAGAAAAATCGCCAAAAAACATTACATTCATTATTGATTAGATCTGTAGCTAGATTTTATTAGTCAGATGAATAATAGCCAGTTCGATGTAGTAATTTTGGGAACAGGCTTTTCTGGTTCAATTTTGGGTGCAATTCTAGCTAAACACGGCTATAAAGTACTATTAATTGACGAGAAAGAGCATCCAAGGTTTGCGATTGGGGAAGCTACAATTCCTCAAACCACGATGATGATGCGGGCGATCGCAGATCGCTACGGTATTCCGGAAATTCGGGATTGCAGTACCTTTGAAGGAATGCACAAGCATGTCACTTCCCATTGTGGAATAAAGAGTAACTTTGGTTTTGTCTATCAACAAGAAGGAAAGCCTCAAAATCCCCAGGAAGTTTCTCAAAACATTATTCCACACTTACTCGTTGGTTACGATGCCCATTGGTTTAGGCAAGATTTGGATGCCTATTTACTAACTGTAGCAGTTAAATACGGAGCTTCTGTCCAACAGAATACTCGGATTGAAGATGTAGAAATTAATGAGAGTAAG
This sequence comes from Limnofasciculus baicalensis BBK-W-15, assembly GCF_024178385.1. Lineage (GTDB taxonomy): Bacteria > Cyanobacteriota > Cyanobacteriia > Cyanobacteriales > Coleofasciculaceae > Limnofasciculus > Limnofasciculus baicalensis. The sequence continues at coordinate 2,338 of NZ_JAMZMM010000278.1, forward strand.
GTTTTCCTCAAAAGCGATAGTGGCGAAGAATTCTTTGCTCGCTACTTGGTAGATTCCAGTGGCTTCAAATCTATCGTAGCAAAGCGATTCGACTTGCGGGAGTCTCCCTGTCGGTTCAAAACCCACTCCAGATCTTTATTTAACCATTTCATCGGTGTCAAGCCTTATGATGAGTGTGCTGAATCAAAGGCAGCTTGGGATGTTCCCCAATCCTGGCATGATGGCACAATGCACCACCTGTTTCCATGTGGGTGGATGTGGGTAATTCCCTTCAATAATCATCCTGACAGCAACAGTAACCTCTGCAGCGTTGGTTTGTCTTTAGATACCCGTAAGTTTCCCAAAACTGACTTAAATCCGCAGGAAGAATTTGAAATATTTTTGGTAAAGTTTCCTGGTATTGCCCCTCAATTTGAGAATGCTCGACCTGTGAGAGAATGGGTTTCTACAGATCGGTTACAGTATTCTTCTAAGCGATGTGTGGGAGACAGATTCTGCCTCACCGCACAGGCGGCGGGAACCATTGATGCCCTTTTCAGCCGTGGTATGGCTAACACAGTTGATGGTATTTATTCATTGGCTGACTTGATTCTCAAAGCCCTAAAAGATGACGATTTCTCAGCAGAAAGATTTGAGTATATCGATCAGTTGCAGCAACGACTACTAGACTACAACGATCGACTAGTCCATTGCTCTTATATTTCCTTTTCTGACTTTGCTTTGTGGAATGCTTGGTATCGGGTTTGGAGTTTCGGTGGTTTTCTTAATGTCTTCAGAATTAAGAAAATGCAAGACAAATATGCAGAAACTGGAGACTTAGCCTGCCTTTCTGGTTTAAATAATCCCCGGTATTTGGGTTCTCTATGTCCCGATTTACAGCAGTATGAGGAACTTTTCGAGGCGGCTGCTTCTACAGTTGAAGCGGTTGGAGAAGGGAAATTAGCAGCTTCAACGGCGGCTGAGAAAATTTTAAGCTTGTTTGAGCAGCCAGATTTCATTCCTCCTCAGTTTGAGTATGATTCTGCCGAAAGGCATTTTAACTGCAAATTTGATGTGGATGATATAGCAACCCTTTTTGATTGGGGTAAATCTGCTTTAAATGAGGTTCAAGAGCTTTGTTTTTAGAGTATGTTTCTGAGACATTTTTGTTATAGCAAAAGTCAAAAGTGCAGATATTTCACTTTTGACTTTTGAAAGCGCGACTTTTGAATATGTGACTTTTGCTATAACAGGGATGTGGGGTCTATTGGTTTCTGGGTAGCGATCGCAAATTGGCTATGATATAATTCTACTCAATACTTTTTATAAACATTAACTAGCTTTTAACATCCAGATGGGATAGTCTTCATAGTGTTCATTTGATCTAGAGCTACGCAAAACCTGGGATATGTTTGAAGCACGTAAGCAATTTCCAGTGATGGGGTTACCTGTTCACCTAGAGGATGACTACGATCGCTGGTTGGGAAACCGTCTCCACGAGAAGGTGGGAAGTCATGTGGTAACGTTAAATGCAGAAATGGTGATGCAAGCCGAGTCGAATCAAGCTTTGGCTGATGCGATCCAGCTTGCAGAATTGGTGATTCCTGATGGTGCTGGAGTAATCTTTTACTTACTACTTCACGGTAAACGCCAGCAACGTTGTCCCGGAATTGAACTGGCAGAGTCTTTATTGCAACAAGCTGCGGCATTGGGCAAGTCTTATCCAGTATTTTTCTATGGGGGTAAACCAGGTGTCGCTGAGGAAGCGGCTACAGCTTGGCAACAAAAATTACCGAATCTTGCGATCGCAGGCATTAAAGATGGTTATCTTTCTCCTGAAGCAGAAAACGAATTAAAAGTAACTCTTAAAACCCAGGAACCCAGCCTCATTTTAGTTGGGTTAGGTGTGCCACGTCAAGAGTTATGGATTGCTGAAAATCGGTATTTATCTCCTCAATCTACTTGGATTGGAGTTGGTGGTAGCTTTGATATTTGGGCTGGGATCAAAACCCGCGCCCCAGGTTGGTTGCGGGATAATAATTTGGAATGGCTTTATCGACTATATCAGGAACCTTGGCGTTGGCGACGGATGATGGCTTTGCCGCAGTTTGCTCTCAAAGCGATTAGTCATCGGTTGGCTTAAATTGATGACTTCCACCATTCACTCTAGGATGGCAACCTAGTACGTTATAGCAACCGCAACAGCGGTTAGGACATTCTCAGCTAGCAAATTAGGACAAGGGGCTGCCATCCCCTTGTCCTAAGTACCTTGGCGACTGCTATAAAAGCTCTAGATCTAAATACCTAGAGCTTAATTACTTATCCATACTGCCTAAGTCCTGTATTAAATCAAACTAGCAAACTTATCCCTCGACAGAAATAGCAAAAGTATTATTTCCACCTCCTTCGTGCCTTAGTGCCTTAGTGGTTAAAAAATCAATACCCTACCAACACAACCACCAAAAAATCCCAACACCTAAGCACTTCTCAACGCCACAATCGGGTCAAGTTTTGCCGCCCGCCGCGCAGGTACAACCCCAAAAAATAACCCAATTCCACCAGAAACCCCAACAGCAACGAGAATAGCCATCGGCGAAATTCCTGCTTTCAATGGCGTTACCACACCAACGAAAAATACCCCACTCACACCAACCAAAGTACCAAGAATACCACCTGCGGCTGACAGAATTACTGCTTCAATCAAAAACTGAATTAGAATATCTTTCTCTCTCGCACCAAGGGCTTTACGGAGTCCAATTTCTTGAGTACGCTCAGTTACAGAAACTAACATAATATTCATCACCCCAATCCCGCCAACACCGAGAGAAATAGCCGCAATCGCAGCTAACATGATCGTTAATGCACCCGTCACATTATTCACAATACTCAAAATATCTTTCTGAGTATCAACCCCAAAATCATCTTCCCCTGTAATTTTATGCCGCCGCCGTAGGAGGTTTTCAATTTGAAACTTAGCCGCATCAATACTAGCTTGATTCTTAGCAGAAATAGAAATCCAGCTAACTTCAGTGCCATAAGGAGAAGTTTTCCCCTGCAATCGATTAGCCATGGTAGTTAAAGGTAGAAAGGCAGCATCATCTTGATTTTGCCCCATAAAAGAGCCTTTAGTTCCCATAATTCCTACGATCTGAAAACTAATATTATTAATTCGTACCTCCTCACCTAATGGATTTTGCTTGCCAAATAACTTTTCTGCTAATTCAGAACCCAACATCACTACTTGTTTATTTCGTTTGATATCAAGTTCATTAACAAATCGCCCTTTATCTACCTTAAAACTGCGAACATCAAGATATTCTGGCGTGGTACCTGTCACCTGAGATTGTGAATTCTTATTCCGATAACTAATTAAAAACCGATTACTAATTTCCGGAGAAACTCCTGCAATAGATGGAACTTGATTAGCAATCGCTTTAGCATCTTCCCATACCAAAGTTTTTGGCAAGTCAAATGTCGTATTACGAGCTTCGCGAGATCCCGGCAATACAAATAGCACATTTGGGCCTAAAGATTCAAACTGTTCCGATGCTAACTTTTGCGCACCTTGTCCAATCCCCACCATCGCAATTACTGAAGCATTACCAATAATAATACCCAGCATTGTTAAACTACTGCGGAGTTTATTTGCCACCAATGTAGTGGCAGACATTTTAATACTTTCTACAAGGTCAATTCTTCTAGTGCGTGGTGAGTATTTAGCGCCGTAGGCAGCCTCCGTGCGGCTTTTTGTCGGGGATAGTGTCTGAGGATTAGATTTAGACTCTTCAACCTTCACTCTTTTTCTCCTTTTGTTTTTTTCTAAACTCTGGCGGTAGTTCGATAAAAACTCGTTCTCCCTCCTTCACTCCATCAATGATCTGAGTTTTATCTTCAATGGTATTACCAATTGTAATCTGTTTAAATTTGGGTTGATTATTCTGATCTGGTATCCAGACACCATCTTTACCAGATTGTTGCGAAATCGCCACAGTAGGAACAACGATCGCATTCTTAATCGGTTCAGCTAATAATGTTAACTGTACTTTCATCCCGGATCTTAGATCTTTTTGCTCTGGGGAGGTAGCCACTTTCACTTCAAAGAAAGTAACATTATCTCGTTTAACAGCTTCAGGTGCGATGAGGCGGACAATTCCTTTGAATATTTGATCTGGAACAGCATCAGCCCTAATTTCCACCGCCATGCCTGGTTTAATATTGCCAATATCAACTTCTGGTACTTCAGCGAGGATTTCCAGTTTTTCAGTTGCGATTGTTAAAATTGAACTTTGGCTTTCTGTACTTCTCTTATCTGTGCTAGCAGAGCGAGGATCTGGTGTCACAAAAGATCCCACAAATGCGTATTTTTGCATCACAATCCCAGCAAAAGGAGCGCGAATTATTGTGTCTTCTAGTTGAATTTGAATCCCTAATAATTGGGCTTCGGCAGATTTAACAGCAGCTTGAAACTGGGTAATTTCTTCAGGACGAGAACCATTTTGTAGTTGTTTTAGTGCTATTCCAGATTCTGCCATGGAAGCTTCTAACTGAGCAATTTCTTCAGGACGAGAACCATTTTGCAGTTGTTTTAGTGCTATTCCAGATTCTGCCATGGAAGCTTCTAACTGGGCAATTTCTTCAGGACGAGAGCCATTTTGTAACTGGCGCACGGCGATGGCTGCCTCTGCTACAGATGCTTCTAATTGGGTAATTTCTGGGCTATTTTTATTCTTGGTATTTCTCACTTGATTTAGGCGTTGTTCTACTTCAAAAAGTGCGGCTCTGGCATTATTTGCTTCTGTAATTATTTCATCAAACCGATCTTGAGAAATGGCTCCTTGATTTGCCAAATATCGATTGCGATCGATCCGTTTTTCTGCTAAATTTAACCGAGAACGAGCTGTTTCAACTTGAGCAATTGCCTGATTAATTTCGCTAGGATTGCCAACCTGTGCCTGTGCTAAACGAGCTTGAGCTTGTATTAAACGAGCTTGAGCTTGGGCAATCTCTTCAGTGCGGCCAGTTTTTGCCTGTTGTAAACGTGCTTGGGCTTGTATTAAACGCGCTTTACCTTGCCCGATTTCTTCTTGACGAGGACCATTTTTTGCCTGTTGTAAACGTGCTTGTGCTTGGATAAAACGGGCTTGGGCTTGGGCAATTTCTTCTTTACGAGAGCCAGCTTTTGCCTGTTGAAAGCGGGATTGAGCTTGGGCTAAATTAGCTTGAGCTTGGAGAAACTGTGCCTTCAGGCTATTTTGCTCCATAATGGCAAGTATCTGTCCTTGCTCTACGCGATCGCCCTGTTCAACCCGTAACTGAACCAAACGCCCAGCCGCTTTGGGGCTGATGTTCACAGTTTCATAAGGTTTCACCTCGCCATCAGCAGTAATCCGCACCGCCAGATTTTGGGCTTGCACTAGCACAGTCAGTTTATCGAGGTCAATTTTGGCAGATTTTGGCGCGATCGCCAAATAACCCGCAGCACCTACGACTACAATACCAGTCGCCATCAGCCCCATAATCCATGGCAGAGGTTTTTTGACTTCACCCATCAGTTGGTAGTTGGTAGTTGGTAGTTGGTTGTTCGTTGTTGGTTGTTTGTTGTTGGTTACAATAGCCATCTAAAAACAAACCACTAACTTCATCCCATCTCTATGGTAACTAGATTAATTAAATCTCCCTGTTCCCCCACTACCCGCTTAGGGTGAAGCATTTGGATTGTCAAATCCTGCTTAAACCACACAAATTATCCGCAAAATACTTCACCCTACACCCACAAGG
>NZ_JAMZMM010000279.1 GCF_024178385.1 Limnofasciculus baicalensis BBK-W-15
GAATATTCCGGAAAATCGAGGTACTTGGGTTGGGATTAATACGAATTTCCCTAATCGGGTGATGAAATTAGTTTTAGAACAAAGGCTAATTAGTGAGTTGGCGACTAGCTATAATAAAATTAGCACAGAAGTGATTTATGGACGCGATCGCAAAAGTAGAATAGATTTCCTCTTAACTGGGGATGAGTCACAACTCCCCATATATTTGGAAGTTAAAAACGTTACTTGGTGTGATGGAAAATTAGCTTTATTTCCTGATACGGTAACCACTCGCGGACAAAAGCATTTGCGAGAATTGCAAGAATTGGTTCCTCAAGCAAGATCTGTTATGCTTTATTTTATTAATCGTGGAGATTGCGATCGTTTTGCTCCAGGCGATTCTACAGATCCAGTTTACGCTCAACTCTTGCGAGAGGCTGTTACTGCTGGTGTGGAAGTATTACCCTGTCGTTTTGATATTACGCCGGAGGGTATTCACTATTTAGGATTGGCTGAATTTCAATAGTTTGTTGTTTGTTGTTTGTTGTTTGTTGTTTGTTGTTTGTTGTTTGTTGTTTACTCTTAAACCAATAACCAATAACTAAAAACCAATAACTAAAAACCAACAACCAATAACAAATAACCAACAACCAATAACCAATAACAAATAACCAACAACCAATAACCAATAACCAATTAACAGTGCAACTAAACCAAGTTATTATCGTTCATAAAGCCAGAGATCCCTACAGCAAAATGTGGGCAGAAAAATGCGCCCGACAATTGGAAAAACGCAATTGCCGGGTTTTGCTGGGACCCAGTGGTGCAAAAGATAATCCATACCCCGTCTTTTTAGCATCTGGAATGCAAAATATCGATTTAGCAGTAGTATTAGGAGGGGATGGTGGCGCATTAGCAGCAGCAAGACATTTAGCCCCTGAAGGAATTCCCATTTTATCAGTGAATGTGGGAGGACATCTGGGGTTTCTGACGGAACCTTTTGATGAATTCAAAGATACAGAAGAAATTTGGGATAGATTGTTAGAAGATCGCTATGCTATCCAGCGACGCATGATGGTACAAGCATCAGTATTTGAAGGGGATCGGATTAATGTAGAGCCAGTTAGCGATTGCTATTTAGCCTTAAATGAAATTTGCGTGAAACCTGCCTCTGCGGATCGGATGATTACCTCAATTCTGGAAATGGAAATAGATGGAGAAATAGTAGATCAATATCAGGGAGACGGTTTAATTGTCGCCACGCCCACTGGTTCTACTTGCTACACTTTATCTGCTAATGGTCCTATTTTACATGATGGAATGGAGGCGATAGTTGTCACGCCAATTTGTCCATTAAGTTTGTCAAGTAGATCCCTGGTTTTACCTTCAGGTTCAGTTGTTAGTATTTGGCCTTTAGGGGATTATGAACTTAATACAAAATTGTGGATGGATGGAGTTTTAGGGACGGCAATTTGGCCTGGACAGCGGGTAGATGTTCGGATGGCAGATTGTCATGCTAAGTTTATTATTTTGCGTGAAAATAATTCCTATTACCAGACGCTGCGAGAAAAGCTTCAGTGGGCTGGTGCGAGAATTCGTTACGATAATAATCACCGGAATTAACTCAACCAATCAAGTCAATGACCAAACTAATCGCTTTTGGATGGTATGGGGGAAAATTTAACCACTTAAATTGGCTTCTACCTCTACTGCCAGAATCAACTCACTACTGTGAACCTTTTGGCGGCTCTGCGGCTGTTTTAATTAATAAAAAGCCGTCTCCTGTGGAAACTTATAATGACATTGATGGAGAAGTTGTTAACTTTTTTCGAGTTCTCAGAAATAATCCGGATGAACTTATTAAAGCCATCGGGCTAACTCCATTTTCTAGGGAAGAATTGAGAATTGCAGTAGAAGAATCAATTACAAATTTATCTGAATTAGAGAGAGCGCGTCGCTTTTTTGTTCGTGCCCGCCAAGTTAGAACAGGTTTAGCCCAAACAGCAACTGCTGGAAGATGGGCGCATTGCAAATTAACTAGCCGCGCCGGAATGGCGGGAGCAGTTTCTCGCTGGTTAGGAAGTGTTGAGGGATTATCTGAAATTGTGCAAAGGCTTTTGCGGGTTCAAATCGAAAATGCACCAGCAATTGAAGTTATTCAAAGATACGATAGTGAGGAAACTTTTTTCTATTGCGATCCTCCTTATCCTCATGAATCACGGGGAGATTCTAACGCTTATGGATATGAGATGACTGATAGAGAGCATCAAGAATTAGCTGAAGTACTTGGCAATGTTAAAGGTAAAGTTGCTCTGTCAGGTTACCATTGTGAATTGCTAGATACACTATATAAAGATTGGAATTATATTGAGAGCAATCCTAAACGGTGCTTTTCAGTCAAACAACCTCGAACGGAGGTACTTTGGATTAATTATAACCTTCCGCAGGAGACAAAGAAATGGGAGAACCAAGAGAAATCCTCAATGCCGCTTTTCGACGCGCTCTCAGTAACTTGGGACAGTCATTAGTTGCTGATGAAGAAATGAGAAATCGTGTTGATTATGTTGCTCGTAATCTAAAAAATCGGGCAGGGGTACGATTACTAATGGCTTGTTTGGTGGCAAAAATTCATCGACCAGAGCTAGATGTGAGAAAACCATACACTGAAATTGGTACTCCTGACGCTTTTTCCGGCAGAACTTATGACGAGCGTTACATAGCAGCTTTTATTAACGAACATAATTTACCCTGTAACAGCACCACGGCTTTTCTGACACCTGCACTGCGAAATCGAAATGTAATGCTCATAAAAGATCTTAATCTTTTAGGTAAACCACCTCAGCTATATGAATCAGTTCTCAATTTACTTGATGATGTTGCCAATAATAAAGTATCAGCCGAAGCTATTTTAGCTGAAACTATACGTTTGCTCATAACTGATAGGAATCAAAGACAGCAACGTATTGAGGCTTTGGTTAAGGAGCTAAAAACTACAGAGGATGCTCTACCTCTCTCGTCAGAAGATATAGTTAACTTAATCGAAAAGCACTTGAGCCTCAAGGGAACTAGCCGTCTTCCTGTTTTACTCGTAGCTGCTGCCTATCAAGCTGCCCAAGAGTATCTCAGAGAGAAAGTTTTAAAGCTACAATCTCATAATGCGGCTGACAGACAAACAGGTGCGATAGGCGATGTGGAAATTACTATTTTAGGAGATAATCAAGTTTTGACCAGTTATGAAATGAAAAGTAAGCGAGTCACCAAGGATGACATAGATAGGGCATTACAAAAGTTAGCTAATAGTGGCAGTCTGGTTAATAATTACATTTTTATTACCACCGACGTAATCGATGAAGAAGTGCAAAAATATGCGATATCTTTATATCATGAAACTGGAGGCATCGAATTGGTTATTCTAGACTGCATTGGTTTCCTTCGGCATTTTTTACACCTATTTCACCGATTGAGAAGTAGTTTTCTGGAAACCTATCAAGCCTTGATTTTAGCCGAGCCTCAAAGTGCTGTCAGTCAGCCAGTTAAAGAGGCTTTTCTGGCGATGAGACAAACAGCAGAAGCAGGTGTGGAAGAAGGTTAGCCGAAAATAATCATTTTTCCTGAGAAAGTTTTTTGAACAAATAGTCGATATCTTAAACACTGTATGATTCTACCAACCGAGTACAAAGCAAGACGCGAACAATTAATGAGCAAAATTGGCAACGGTACAGCGATATTTCGCAGTGCCCTCCCTGCCGTAATGCACCATGATGTCGAGTATAATTTTCGCCAAGATAGCGATTTTTTCTATCTGACTGGATTTAACGAAGCGGAAGCCGTAGCAGTCATTGCGCCTCATCACGCGGAACACAAATTTGTGCTATTTGTCCAACCTAAAGACTGGGAAAAAGAAGTTTGGACTGGTTATCGCACGGGTGTGGAAGTGGCAAAGGAAAAATATGGTGCTGATGAGGTTTTCCCGATTAATGAATTGGAGGAGAAGCTACCCAAGTATTTGGAAAAGGCGGATCGGATTTATTATCATGTAGGACGCGATCGCAATTTTAACAATACCATCATTTCCCATTGGCAGCGCTTGATGGCAACCTTTCACAAGCGGGGCACTGGACCAATGGCGCTAGAATCTACTAATCGGATTATGCAAGCCATGCGGATGATTAAAAGTCCCGCAGAATTGGCAATGATGCGCCAAGCAGTGGCTATTTCTGTGGATGCCCATAACCATGTTCGAGAGTTTGCTAAACCGGGACGTTACGAGTACGAAGTCCAAGCGGAATTAGAACATATCTTCCGAATCAGGGGTGGATTAGGACCAGCTTATCCATCTATTGTAGCATCTGGTGGTAATAGTTGTATCCTCCATTATGTGGAAAATAATCGACAAATGGAGGATGGAGATTTACTCCTAATTGATGCGGGTTGTTCTTACGGATATTACAATGCTGATATTACTCGTACTTTTCCCATTAGCGGTAAATTTAAGCCAGAACAAAAGATTTTGTACGAATTAGTATTGAAAGCCCAGTTAGCTGCAATTGCTCAAGTGAAACCTGGCAATACTTACAATCAAATTCATGATACTGCGGTGCGAGTATTAGTAGAAGGATTGATGAATTTGGGACTATTGGCTGGGGATATTGAGGAGATTATCAAAGAAGAGAAATACAAACCATTCTACATGCACCGTACCGGACATTGGTTAGGATTAGATGTTCACGATGCTGGTATTTACAGGCATGGAGCAGAAATTTGGCAGACTTTACAACCCAATCAAGTTTTGACAGTCGAACCCGGACTTTATATTAGTCCAGAAACTAAACCAGTGGAAGGACAACCAGAAATTCCTGACAGGTGGCGCGGGATTGGAATTCGGATTGAGGATGATGTTTTAGTTACCGAATCTGGATGTGAAGTCTTAACTGCTGGTGTGACTAAATTGATAGAAAGCTAATGGCTAATGGCTAATTGCTAATCACTAATCGCTAATTGCTAATCGCCATTGACTCTTAATTCTCCCCCTTCCCTATTAGGGAAGGGGGCTGGGGGGTTAGGTTATTACAAATTATCGGGATCTTCTCCCAATTCTCTTAACCTCGCCGCTAATCTTTCAGCACGTTGGGATTCCTCTTGGGCACGTTGAGATTCCTCTTGGGCACGTAGTTGTGCAGCCTCTTCTGGCAACAATACCAGATTGCCGGAGCGATCGTAAAATCGCAACCATACTGCTGTTTCTCGATCGATTGTACCCTCCCAAGTACCCAACCAAAAGCCTAAAGTTTCGCACCATAACCAACCTCGATTGTTTACCACCAAAGATTGATATTTTTGAGATCCGTCTAAATGCCATCCTTGTAAAGAATTAGGATTAAAAGGATTGAAGACAAAATAATCTGGCGTGCGGAAAACCTTCTCGTAAATGTCTTTCTTAATTCCCGTATCTATTGCGGCTGTAGAAGATGAAATCATTTCCACAATTACGTTTGGATAACGACCACCTTCTAACCAGACTACCCAACCTTGGCGGGGATAGCTACCATCAATATCCAAAACAGTAAAAAAATCAGATCCGCGAAAATCTCGGTTTCGTAATTGTTCGGTACTATAGTAAACGAACATATTACCACCTGTGAAGAAATCATTGCGATCCCGCCAAGCTTCTTGCAAGGACCGAATTAGGGTATTCATACCCAGGCGATGACGGTTAGTTTCCAAGGTTTCTCCATCGTCAAAAATCAAGTCTGTCGGTGGCATCTCCGGTTCCCATTCCACAACTTTTTCATCGTGTAATAGGCTAGCTTCTGTCACATTTGCTAACATAAAAAATTCTCCCTATTTTGGGTGAATTAGTTTGATAATATAATTATATATTAAAGTAATGGTAACAGATAATATAATATAGATAGTTTGTATCAAGATTCAAACGGATCGGGGGTAATAAGCGCAGTGAATCAGTCTTCCTCAGAATATGGAGCAGCATTTCGGAAACTTCAGGATCGATTGCGCGATCGCTGGCGTGGGATTAATCTAGTAGATCTCGACGATCGCGATATCTTAGTTATACCCTCCCTAACCCTGGATCAGCGGGAGTTACGGAAGGTACAAGGGTTTCTCCATTACGAGGAAAGATTATTATTTTCCTTAATTCGTTTACGCAATCCTCGCACTCGGTTAATTTACGTTACCGCAACTCCTTTATCACCAATAATTATTGATTATTATTTACAATTATTACCAGGAATTCCCTTTTCCCACGCCCGCGATCGCCTTTTGATCCTTTCTACTTACGATGCTTCCCTCAAATGCCTTAGTCAAAAGATTTTAGAGCGTCCTCGTTTAATGGAGCGAATTAGGCAATCTTTGCGTCCTGAAAAATCCTATATGGTGTGTTTTAATGCCACTAATTGGGAACGTGAATTATCAGTAAAATTAGGTATTCCTTTACTGGCAGCCGATCCAGATTTACTATATTGGGGGACAAAAAGTGGGAGTCGGGAAATATTTCAAATGAGCGGTATACCCTATCCCGATGGGAGTAATTTGGTATGGAATACTGAGGATTTAGCAGGAGCAGCGGCAGAATTGTGGGAACGCCAACCGCAGTTAAAACGGATGGTAATTAAACTCAATGAAGGGTTTTCTGGTGAGGGAAATGCTATTTTGGAATTGTCTAATATGACTGATGTAGCACCGGGAAATAGTTCTCATCAGCAACGGGTTTCCAGATTGAGCGATGCGATGGCATATTTACGCTTTCAAGGGGCTAATGAAACTTGGTCAAATTTTTCTAGTCGCATTCCTGAATTGGGGGTAATTGTGGAAGCCTTTATTGAAGGAGAGGAAAAGCGCTCGCCCAGCGTCCAAGGATATATTACACCATACAGCGAAGTAGAAATTCTCTCAACTCACGACCAAATTTTAGGCGGTCCCGATGGGCAAATTTATCTTGGTTGTCGGTTTCCGGCTGATGATGGCTATCGGTTAGAATTGCAGGAATTAGGGTTAAAAGTAGGTAAGATTTTAGCAGAGAAAGGGGCGATGGAACGCTATGGTGTGGATTTCGTGGCGGTACGTCGATCTGATAAATGGGATTTGCAAGCTATTGAAATTAATTTGCGCAAAGGAGGGACGACTCATCCATTTATGTCCCTGAGATATTTAACTAATGGCTGCTATAATTTATCAACAGGATTATATGATAGCGAACCTGGTTCTCATAAGTATTATTTGGCAACAGACAATTTACAAAAACCCCAATATCAAGGCTTGATTCCTAACGATTTAATGGATATTATTACTTACCATCGGCTCCATTTTGATAGCAGCACCAAAACCGGGATTGTCTTTCACCTGATGGGGGCGCTCTCGGAGTTTGGTAAACTGGGGTTAACCTGTATTGGCGATTCCCACCAAGAGGCGGAAGACTTATATAATCAGGTGGTGGAGGTGTTGGATCGGGAAACTCTCCCTGGTGGTGATGGTACTTACCAACCTTCTATTCCCAGTTTGCCCATCGCGTGGAGCATGAGTTAGGGGTGGGATTTTGCGCCAACCTGTAGGTGTTTTTTGGGAAGGGTGGAAATTTGCGGCTGTATTCATTATCTGGCAAGGGTTTGAAGGATTTACATCTGTTATGAGGTTCGCGCAAATCGTGAAAGCTTTACAGCAATTGAGTTTCAGGCTTTTTTTTCATAAGTTATCGCCCGAATGCTTCACCCCTACAGAAGTTACAATAGACAGAATCAAAACCAAGTCTATGGTAAAAAACAATAATTTGTAGGGGTGAAGCATTTGGGCGATATGATTAATCAAAAAACGACAATATTTATCTCCAAATGATTCACCCTGCCCACACTATAAATCTAACAGTAGTCAATTTCGCTGGTATCGATAGCGTTGAGGCTTCTTAAACTCATAACTTGCACGCCTTCCAATCAGCCTGGGCGATTGGAAATCGCAGCTACACTTTCCCAAGTCTGCCTGCGCAGACTAATTAAAAACCCGCACAGGCGGCTTTTCAACCGCTAATTATAGCAACCGCCAAGGCGGTTAGGACGCAAGGCGTAGAACATCATCGACCG
>NZ_JAMZMM010000280.1 GCF_024178385.1 Limnofasciculus baicalensis BBK-W-15
GAGATGGATAATAACATGAATTTGTTGATATTTTATCTATATCAATAATCCGTCAATCCGCCAGCCCGCCAGTGGTTAAAACCACTGTCTAATAGCTTAAGTCCGTTAAAACGGACTGAAAGATTCATCAATAATTAGTCGGTTTTAACCGACTTTAGCTATGAGACAGGGAATTTATTCCCTGGCGTACTGGCGGACTAGCTAATAGCTTAAATACATTAAAAATCAGTGAAATTATCTTTATCTATTGGGAGGTAAATTATGCGTAGAATTCGATTACTACTCGACTCTAGCCAGATGGAAATAGAATTGAAATTGAAATGGAAAACTCTGCTGAGTCTCTAGTTATTGCAAAAATAGATTCTAAATCTATTAAAAGAACCCCGTCAGTACCCAGCCATCTTTCTCTTGATAAGTACATGGACATAATCTAATACGTCAACTCATATAAATAATAGTCCAAACAGAATTGCTTGGACTAATTTACCTATATTAACTTTTATCAAATTTATTTATTATTTATATCTAAAAATACTGATATTTTTATTATTTGTAAAATTCATAAATTTAGTTGAGGCAGGAGCAATTACTAGAATTGCCCCTACAAATTCAGCGATTAGTAATCGAAATCGCCGCCACCCATGCCACCACCAGCAGGAGCAGCACCATCTTTAGGTTCAGGTTTGTCAACCACAATACACTCAGTAGTTAACACCATACCTGCGATAGAAGCTGCATTTTGCAGCGCGGAACGAGTCACCTTAGCGGGGTCAACAATACCCGCTTCAAACATATTAACGAACTCATTTGTAGAAGCATTGAAGCCCACATCAAATGGTTTTTCCTTAACACGTTCAGCAATAACTGCACCGTTTTGACCTGCATTTTCAGCAATCCGCTTCAGAGGTGCAGCCAAAGCACGAGATACAATCAAAGCACCAGTAAGTTCTTCACCAGTGAGTTTCTCATTAGCCCAAACTTCTAACTGAGGTGTCAGGTGAGCCAATGTTGTACCACCACCAGGAACAATACCTTCTTCCACAGCAGCTTTAGTAGCATTGATGGCATCTTCTAGACGCAATTTGCGATCCTTCATTTCGGTTTCTGTCGCTGCACCCACTTTGATTACAGCAACACCACCAGCCAACTTAGCCAAGCGCTCTTGTAGTTTTTCCTTATCGTAGGAAGAATCAGTTTCTTCCATCTGACGACGGATTTGTTCGCAACGCCCCTTCACTGCTGCTTCGTTACCTTCTGCAACAATAGTGGTATTGTCCTTGGTAACAGTAATCCGACGCGCTTTACCCAGCATATCCAGCTTGGTATTTTCCAGCTTCAAACCAGCATCTTCAGTAATCAGTTGACCGCCAGTGAGAACCGCGATATCTTCCAGCATAGCCTTACGGCGATCGCCAAATCCAGGAGCTTTCACTGCTACTACATTCAGCACACCCCGCAGGCGGTTAACCACCAGAGTTGCGAGAGCTTCTTTCTCAATATCTTCAGCGATAATTACCAAAGGACGACTAGCCCGTGCTACTTGTTCTAGTACTGGTACTAAGTCTTGCACTAAGGCAATTTTCTTATCGGTAATGAGGATGAAGGGTTCTTCAAAAACAGCTTCCATCCGTTCCGTGTCAGTGACAAAATATGGAGAGGTATAGCCTTTGTCAAAGCGCATCCCTTCAGTAATTTCCAATTCGGTAGTCATAGACTTACCTTCTTCAAGAGAAATTACCCCTTCCTTACCCACTCTATCCATTGCTTGGGCAATCATATTGCCCACTTCCTCGTCATTTCCAGCCGAGATAGTACCAACTTGAGCAATAGCTTTGGAATCTTCCACTTGACGGGCATGTGCAGCAATTTGCTGTACTAGAAAACCAATGGCTTTGTCAATCCCGCGCTTGAGTGCGATCGCATTTGCACCAGCAGCAACGTTGCGCAAGCCTTCCTTAACCATCGCATGAGCCAAAACTGTAGCGGTGGTGGTTCCATCACCTGCGGCATCATTGGTTTTGGAAGCGGCTTGACGAATTAAAGCCACACCAGTATTTTCTACATGGTCTTCCAGTTCGATTTCCTTGGCAATAGTGACACCATCATTAACAATTTGAGGTGCGCCAAACTTTTTCTCCAGCACCACGTTACGACCTTTAGGTCCTAGGGTGACAGCTACTGCTTCTGCTAGAATATCCATACCCTTTTCCAGGGCACGACGAGCGTTTTCGTTGTAAATGATTCTCTTAGCCATATAGATTCTGCTCAGTGATTTATGTACTTTGGTGAAATTGCTAATTGTTAATTGCTAATTGCTAATTGCTAATTATTTTTTTATTAGCCCTAGCCTCTAGCCCCTAACCCCTAGCCTCTAGTTAACGATGGCGAGGATATCTTTTTCTGAAAGCAAGACGTACTCTTCATTTCCTAACTTGATATCTGTGCCAGCGTATTTGGAATAGAGAACCTTGTCTCCGACTCTGACTTCCATTTCTTGGCGAGAGCCATCATCATTGCGTTTGCCAGGACCAACCTGAGCCACTTCGCCTATTTGGGGCTTTTCCTTCGCGTTATCGGGGAGAAAAATCCCACCAGCGGTTTTCTCTTCAGCCGCGCTAATCTTGACGAATACGCGATCCGCCAAGGGTCTTACTGTCGAAACATTAATGGATAGAGTAGCCATGTAAATTCCTCCTAATCTACTTCTTTGAACTAACTTTAGCACTCTCAGCTCATGAGTGCTAATTTAATCCGTCAAAGGGGCGATCGCAACGAATTTACTGGTACGGGTTCCCGAACTACTGTTGTCGAAAATCGTCTAAATCCTTACTGGGAGTGCGTTATAATCAGTTCGGGATAGCAGGTGGAATTTTATGGATCAACAAGTGCGATCGCATTAGCGGCCTGAGCAGCTCGGTCTTAGCCTAGCGCGTGGAGCAAGCAGATCGCTAATTGTGACCAAGAATAGGGCGAGTCTGAGGGGACTGAGGCAGAGCTGCTTGATAGATAGAGTAATCATTGAGATCTGTAGGTATCTGTGGTTGAGATAGTTCAAATCACACTCCACAGGCGATTATTACAACTGATGACCTAAAGAAAGATACAGAAATCTAGGATCTATCGGGATGGGGAGATGGGGAGGCAGTGTTATAGTGCGGGTTAAAACTCAAAACTCTTCTCCATGGAAGCTAACGAAACCAATCACCAATTAGTCGAAGGTTCTCATCCTAAGTCATCCAAAGCAAATGAGAGTGGCGACAATTACACAATAACGGCTACGATCAAAAACTTGGGAATTAATCAAATTCAGCGACATGTTTTTATATGCGCAGATCAAACCAAACCCATCTGCTGCTTAAAAGAAGCAGGGATAGAAGCCTGGAGCTACCTGAAAAAGCGGCTCAAAGAGTTAAAACTCGACCTACCAACCACAGACAGAGCAAGCTGTATCTTCCGCACGAAGGCCAACTGTTTGCGAATTTGTGCTAATGGACCAATTATGGTGGTTTACCCCGATGGTGTCTGGTATTGTAGAGTTACTCCTGATGCGATCGAACGGATTATTCGGCAACATTTGATTGGGAACAAGGTTGTAGAGGAATACGCTTTCTTAATTCATCCATTACCGGAGATGATTGAAGCTGCGATTCCAGAGTCAGAGATGGCAAGGCAAGTAGACAGTCAAGACGACAAGCAAAGCGATTATTGAAACAGGGTAAAGCGGCTATCTATCGACGTTATCCTTTTACAATTATCTGATCGCATAATACAGAGAAAATAATTAGCCCAATTCACGATGGATAGCCTTTAACCTGTAATGCTAGTAGGTATGTCAATGAGTCTCAACCCCTCCGCAATTCGCAGCTACTCCTGTTAGGGGCAGCGTAACGCTTTCCTTCCCTCTACTGATAAATTTTTGATATGTTCCATAGAACCCGTCCCCCAATCCCATCCGCCACCAAGCTGAGTACAGCTATGGCGGGCTTCCCCAAGGAGGAAGACAGATGAAAGAAAACGCTCTCAAAAATACCAAGCAACTACTGCTGATTGATGACGATCCTAATCTAATTTTGCTAGTCAAAGATTATCTAGAGTTTCGGGGCTATGAAGTCATCACCGCTGAAAATGGTCGAGAAGCACTGGAGGTTTTAGAAAAGCAACTTCCCGACATGATGATTTGCGATGTCATGATGCCGGAAATGGACGGCTATGCCTTCGTTGAACAAATCAGGCAAGATGCCCGCACGAGCTGGATTCCGGTGCTATTTCTCTCGGCTAAAGGACAAAGCCAAGACAGGATTAAGGGACTCAGCAAAGGTGCTGATGTTTATATGGTAAAACCATTTGAGCCAGAAGAATTAGTTGCGCAAGTGGAATCTTCTATCAAGCAAGCCAATCGCTTCATTAATAACTCAGGAGGTAAACCGGGTAAAAACAGTTCACCCAAAATCAACGTTCCGTTCGATGTGGATTTGACACCAACGGAACTAAGGGTTGTGCAGTTTGTCGCCCAGGGTATGAAGAATCAAGATATTGCTGAAAAAATGAATGTTAGCCAAAGGACTATTGAAAGTCATGTATCTAATATGTTAGGTAAAACTGCGCTGAAAAACCGCACGGAGTTAGCACGTTGGGCGATAGAGAGCAGTATGGCTTAGTTGTTGGTTATTGGTTGTTGGTTGTTGGTTGTTGGTTGTTGAGAATGAGAAATGACAACGAAGCAAGGACTAATTACCAATCACCAAGGACAACTGATTGCTTCTTTGACTCAGGCTTGAATAATAGTCAATATTCCGAGATACTAAGAACTGAGGATTAAGACCCCATATAGAACTGATGGCTCAACTTCCCAAAAACCTAGAAGATGCGATCGCGCAAGCTAAAGAAGCAACTCAATCGGCTCTCAATGATGGTTGTCGCGTGTTACAAGTCGAGTTGGTATTCCCAGAAATTGCCCTCCAAGCTCAGTCCATTGCTTGGGATTTTATCCCTATCTTTGCACAATACGGCACGGGACTAAAAGTCCTATTTCCCGATACAGGTGCAGCAGCTCTTGCTCGTCGGGATTGGGGAGAAGTACCTTTTAAAGTGACTGATATTGGCACTAGTCGGTCACCAATAGACACCAAAATTGAAGCAGATGATGAGGCATTTTTGGTAGTTTCCCCCTCAGCGGTGGAAGTAAGTCAAGTGGAACAACTGTGCAATTTGGCTGAAAATCGCCCCTGTTTATTGATTAACCCCCAAATGGAAGATCTCAAAATTGTTGGGATTGGTTACGCCGCACGTCAAGTGCGGGAGCGTTTTTTGAGTACGATTGAGTCTTGTTACTATCTTCAACCCCGTGAAGGAGTGGCTATTTTGCGCTCTTATCCAGGATTATGGCAAGTTTGGCTAGAAACTGATGATGACTATCAGATGATAGCCGAATTACCTCAAAAACCTGCCGGAGATGCTCTTGAGGAAATTTTGCTTAAAGCAACTGCTGGTAGCGATAATAGTGAAATTCCACCGACGAAAAAACCTGGATTTCTATCTACTCTCCAGAGTTTTTTAAATGCTTTGAGTCGATAATGAAGTATGAAGTATGAAGGATGAATTTATAAATTTTATAGTTTACAGGACTTACGCAAATCCTCCATCTGTAGGGTGCGTTATGCGCAAGCTAACGCACCCTCCACACTATGGTGTCACTGCGTAAGTCCTGGTTTATCCGCCTACTCGAACAGCACCAATCTACAAAATTAATACTTCATCCTTCATCCTTCATCCTTTATTCAACATAAATCAATCCATTTTGTAACGCATTTTTCAGTAAAGATGCTCCATACTGTGACAAGAAATCATCGCTTTTATAAACACCACCTGTAACTTTTAGCGGTGTATGGTTTTCTGTTTTTCGGAGTCGATTTGAGGGATAAGCGACAGGGTAGGAAAGCTGAGTGATATTGTTGTTTCCATGGTAGGGACGAGCGATGGCATACCACCATTTTCCTTGTTTAAATTCTTGGTGTATAACGTAGCAACCGGAATGCCATTGATAGCCTTTTTCTTCACTAATCCATACCCCACGAATATCGACAGAATCATATATTGCGAAATCTGGTTCACTCTTCCTCTGTTTCGGGTTGGTAGTCATATCCTTAAAAGTGCCTTAATGAGAAGTCTAGCAGTAGCTAAGGCGATTAAGACCCACTTATTTCACCAAAGAAGGGAGTAATGGAGATTAATGTTGAGGGTGTGGTGGATGATGAATTGCCAAATCAATGGCCTACAGAGGGGGAGTACCATTCTCAATTCGGCGGTTGAAACCGCATCTACACAGACGAAACCCGCCTTCGCGGGTTAATAAATCCTTGGGCTGTCATTATTCCGCGCAGGCGGAATTTGTTTGTGTAGCTGCGATTTCCAATCGCCAAGGCTTCGCGGGTTAATAAATCCTTGGGCAATAAATCCTTGGGCTGTCATTATTCCGCGCAGGCGGAATTTGTTTGTGTAGCTGCGATTTCCAATCGCCAAGGCTTCTCCCATCACCACAGCCTAGGCGCATGACATATAATGCTCCTAGCCAAACCCAAACCCTAGCAAACACCAAATGAGGGCAACTAAGGTTCTAAAGGAATACGCAGCCGGGAGACGAGATTTCAGTGGAGCAAATCTCAGGGGACAATCCTTCAAAAGACAAACCCTCTCCGGCGCAAATTTCAGTGAAGCTGACATCCGAGGAGCAAACTTTACCAATACTAAGCTGATAGGTGCTAATTTCAGTAGTGCGAAAGCGGGACTACAGCGACGTTGGGCGATTATTTTAGTCGTAGTCTCGTGGATACTCTCAGGGATATCAGGACTATTTTCAGTATTTCTTATTTTCTTAGGATCATGGATACCGTACACGGAAATAAGTAAAGTTATTTTTAGCTGGCTTTGCTTAATAGCGATTGCGATCTTCTTTATCCTCACTATTCGCAAAGGTCTATTCGCAGGTCTAGTCGCAGGAGCTGTCGCAGGAGCTGTCGCAGGAGCTGTCGCAGGTCTAGTCGCTGTCGCAGCTCTAGTCGCTGTCACTCTCGCAGGAGCTGTCAATCTCGCAGGAGCTGTCGCTGTCGCTGGAGCTATGGCTGGAGCTGTCGCTGGAGCTATGGCTGGAGCTGTCGCTGTCGCTGTCACTGGAGCTATCGCTGGAGTTGTCACTGGAGCTATGCCTGGAGCTGTCGCTGTCGCTGTGGTGTTGCTCAGTACTTACATTAGCTGGCGTGCCCTTAAAGGAGATAAGCGAGATGCCTGGATTCGCACGTTTGCCATCGCCTTCGCTGCCACAGGCGGCACAAGCTTTTACAAAGCTAACTTAACCAACGCTGATTTCACCTCCGCCACCCTCAAAAGCACAGACTTCCGCAATGCCACCCTTACCCGCACCAACTTCCACCAAACCAAAAAACTTGACCGAGCCAGAGTCGGCAACACAATTTAGTATTAACTATGAATTCGTGGTTCTGGATGAAGAGTTGATAATAACTCACTTTCTTTAATCGCTAACTCATCCAACCGCATTTTAACAATATCTCGATCGAAATAAGTATCTGCTAATACCCAATAAATCCCAAAATGCCGTGCTTCTGATGCCATCAAACTATGGTAAAATTCCGCTAATTCAGGATCTGGGCAATGAGTCGCTAGTAATCCTAACCTTTCATGAGAGCGAGCTTCAATTAATCCGGAAATTAGTAACGAATCTAACAGCCGATTGGGTTCAGCAGGGCGAATTGTCGCTTTTAAACCTGCGGCGTAGGGAGGTGAGGAAAGGGGAGCCAAGGGAATACCGCGCCTTTCTAACCACTGATTGACTAGTTCAAAGTGTTCCAACTCCTCACGCGCGATCGCAGTCAAGTCTCGCACTAGTTTAGTATTAGAGGGGTAACGAAACATTAAATTCAACGCTACTCCGGCTGCTTTCCGTTCGCAGTGGGAGTGATCGAGGAGAATTGTATCAATATTGGTGATTGCTTGCTCCACCCAAGTGTAGCTTGTGGGTTGTTTGAGGATATTAATC
>NZ_JAMZMM010000715.1 GCF_024178385.1 Limnofasciculus baicalensis BBK-W-15
CAATCGCGTCCACCGGATCCCCGCCCATCTCATACGCGAGCATCCGTTCATCGGTATGCTTGAGCAAGATCAGGTCTGCCCGCGCTCCGGGCGCGATGAAGCCGCGATCCTTCAAGCCGAGCAAAGAGGCCGCGTTGATCGTGCATGCCGTGATCGCTTCTTGTGGCGTAAGACCGCAGAATCGAGCGGCGGCCGCGATCGCGAGCGGCATCGACATGGTGGGAGACGAACCCGGATTGAAGTTGGTCGCGATCGCAACCTTTGCGCCAAAGTCGACCAGTCGTCGCAGGTTTGCATACTCGCCACCCGTCGGCTTGGACAGGTGTAGCCCTGTGCAAGGCAGCCCAACGGCAAACGTCTCGGATTGCGCGAGCATCTCCGCATCTTCGATGGTCGTGGCTTCGAGGTGATCGACGCTGAGCGCCCCGAGTCGCACCGCTTCCTTCACCATGCCCATCGATGTGAACTGGTGGCGGTGGCGCCGGTTTGGGGGTCCAGGGGCTTTGCCCTCCCGGAGAGCCCCACGCAGGCCGCGGGCGACCAAGCGGCCTTCTCGCAGAACGCCACCACCGCCATTCCAAGAAACTCGGCATGCACGGCGGGCAACGTCTCATTGATCGTGGGAGCGGCAAAGGCGGGAACGTCGGGATCGATTGCGTGGCCGAGGAGGGCGGTGGGAGTAATGCGAGGTTCCATGGGCACTTTGCGCGTCACTTCCCAAGCCGCCCGGAGCATCTTCAGTTCGTCGGCAGTCGACAGTCCATAACCGCTCTTGACTTCAAAGTGAAGAGTCCCGCCACGTTCGAAGTAGTGCTGGCTCCACGCGAAGTCGGTGGCCAGGTCGCCTTTGCTCGCTGCCCGCACCGCCCGCACCGTCGACATGATTCCGCCGCCAGCCTTGAGAATGTCGAGGTATGCAGCACCCTTGAGTTTCATGTCCCACTCGTTCAGTCGATCGCCGGCAAAGCACGCATGGGTATGGCAATCGACGAACGCGGGCATGAGCACGCGTCCGTTCGCATCGATCTCCGGACGATCTGCCGAATAGCCCATCCACGTTGAACGCCGGAAGACCGCCGAGGATCGCCAGTTCGTTGGCGTGACGCTGATGATGGTGCCGTTCTCGATGCGCACGTCGGCACTCTCGATGACGCCAATGTCACCCATCGCCTTGCCGCG
This sequence comes from Limnofasciculus baicalensis BBK-W-15, assembly GCF_024178385.1. Taxonomy (GTDB): domain Bacteria; phylum Cyanobacteriota; class Cyanobacteriia; order Cyanobacteriales; family Coleofasciculaceae; genus Limnofasciculus; species Limnofasciculus baicalensis. Next base: position 1,180 of record NZ_JAMZMM010000715.1, read on the forward strand.
CTTCGCGCCGGGCCCGCCCATCGTGAGCACGCGTGCGTTCTTGATGTGGAGAGTCATCGCTTCCCTCCTCGCGTGCGCGGCCCGCGTTCGAGTGTGCCGACGCACGCCTTGCCCGC
>NZ_JAMZMM010000281.1 GCF_024178385.1 Limnofasciculus baicalensis BBK-W-15
TCCCCCTTCCCCTTCCCCTTAACAGATGATACATTTCACCTCCCAATCTCAGAATAGCCAAGAGATGCTAAACGAGCGACCACTGACCCGTATGATTAAGGAAAGGGTCAACTAAAACGTTTTAGCATGGGTATCGTTTGGGAACTGGATTTTTACTCCCGTCCGATTTTGGACGAGAATCAGAAAAAGATATGGGAAGTCTTAGTTTGCGAGACTCCTTTAGATACGCGCCACCCCACTGAGGCGCTGTTTCACTATTCAGAATTTTGCCCTAATCAACAAGTTAATTCCATTTGGTTGCGAGAGACGTTAGAGAAGGCAATCGCCCAAAGTCCCCAACCGCCTCAGAAAATTCGCTTCTTTCGCCGTCAGATGAGTAACATGATTACCAAAGCCTGCGAAGAATTGGGTATTCCTGCTCTTGCGTCGCGCCGTACCTATAGACTAGATCGGTGGTTGCAAGAACGAATGGAAGACTTCTATCCTAATCAACCCGGATACGATTCCGCCGCCGCCGCATCCTCCTTTGTGCGCTATCCACCTCAGAATCCTCAACCATTACCGGAAGCTTTGCAGGGAGACAAATGGACTTTTGTCACCTTGGATGGAGCCGCATTTGAGGAGATGTCAGAGTGGGATATTGACTTTGGAGAAGGATTTCCTCTCTCTCTGGTGGGGTTAACCCCTGATGCTCGAATTCCTGGCATCATTATATATTCTGAGCGAGCCAAACCTCTAGCAGCTTGGATGTCGGGATTAGAATTAGCATTTGTCAGGGTTGAAAGCGAGCCAAAGGCAAGATTGTTATTGGAAACTGGGGCGAGTGATAGCTGGATTCTCGCCACTATTAGAGATTCCAAAATTATAGCAGAAGCCAAAGGGTTTGAGACGGCTAAAGAAAGAGCTTGTCAGGTGCATTTTTTGGCTGTTCAGTCAAGTCCAACTTCAGAAAATTTTGCCGGATTTTGGCTGTTACAAGAGTTAAAGTAGTTGTTGGTTGTTGGTTGTTAGTTGTTGGTTGTTAGTTGTTGGTTGTTGGTTGTTGGTTGTTGGTTGTTGGTAAATAATAAATCTGACAGAATAAATATCTATCGTATAACAATTAATTATCTCTAGAGCAAATTGTTGAGGATATTGCCAATAAACAACAAATAACAAACAACAAATAACAAATAACAAATAACAAAAATCATGGGTTGTAACGATTTGTCTTTATCTATGAATGCCGAACAGTTATTAGAGTTAGCCGCGAAATCAGGGGCAAATGCAAGTGAAGTTTATCAGTCGAGATCCCTCTCGAAACCTGTGTTTTTTGAAGCTAATCGCCTCAAACAATTAGAAAGTTCTCACGCAGAAGGTGTAGCTTTACGATTATGGCGTGAAAATCGTCCGGGTTTGGCAGTTGCTTATGGTCCTGTTGAACCCCAAATTTTAGTGGATCGGGCGATGGCAATGACTGAACTTAACGAACCGGAAATCGTGGAACTTGCTGAGGCGAGAACTGAAGTATATCCCGATCTGGGGGAGACTGTATCCGTAGAAGAATTAGTAAAAATGGGCAAAACTGCGATCGCCCAAATTAGGGACGCATACCCAGAAGTCCTCTGTATGGGACAATGGGATTGTGAAGAAGAAACCACTCGATTAGTTAATTCCCAAGGCTTAGATTGCTATCACACTGATACCACACTAAGTTGTTTTTTATCAGGAGAATGGGTGCGAGGAGATGACTTTTTGAGCGTGTCTGATGGACAGACAAAAAGGGGAACTCTCGCTAATGAAAAAGTAGTTCAGCAAATATTACAACGCCTGGAATGGGCAAAGGAAAATGTCCCAACTCCTCAAGGTAGAGTCCCGGTTTTACTAACAGCAAAAGCAGCAGATTTACTGTGGGATACTATTCAAGTAGCATTGAATGGTAAACAAGTATTAGAAGGCGCATCACCTTGGAGCGAGCGCCTAAATCAAATTGTGACTTCAGCTACTCTTACCCTTTCCCAAAAACCAGATATTGGACCCTATAGCTGCCCCTTTGATGATGAAGGTACGCCAACTCGTCCCCTTTTATTAATTCGGGAAGGGCAGTTACAACAATTTTATTGCGATCGCACTACTGGGAGATTACTCGGTATTGGTACGACTGGCAATGGTTTTCGCCCTGGTATGGGTAGTTATCCAACTCCAGGTTTAGTCAACTTACTTATTCAACCAGGAAAGGGTTCCCTACATAATTTAATTGCACAATTGGATGACGGATTAATTGTGGATCAAACATTAGGAGGTGGTCCGGGAATATCAGGGGATTTTTCAATTAATGTAGATTTAGGATACCGCGTGCAAAAAGGACAAATTATTGGTCGCGTTAAGGATACTATGATCGCTGGGAATGTTTACAATGTCCTTAAACAATTAGTAACTCTAGGAGAAGATGCAGATTGGAATGGACCTTGCTATACTCCGTCTCTAATTGTAGAAGGAATCTCGGTGATGGGAGAAGAGTAGGGAATTGCTAATTGTTTTTTTTGTTAGCTAGTAGGGTACGTTAGCTAAAGGTAACGCACCCTAGATTCAGATGAAAACAGATCTAAATCCATCATTAGCCCTGCTAAATCTCCGTTATCATCTAAGCACTGTAATATCACAGGTAAAGCATAATTAATTTCATTTTCTAAGGTCATAGAATAACCTAATTTCCTTCCTGCTTCGCCAATTTTCTTAGCTAATTCATCATGGCTCTTCAAATATAAAACAGTTTCTTCCAAATCTGAAAAATCAGATTTAATGGGTACATAGTTCTCCCAGGGAATCAGTCTATCATGAAACCATTGTCTAAATCCTCGTTGAGAATTTACCTTCAGCAGTGTACTCCCTGTTAACAACCGCAAAAATAATCCAGTCCAAGTGCTACCATGACCATCAAGATCAATTAAATATTTATATTTAACCTGATCGATAGCAGCGGTATAGGGTGCAGTAAAGCCACTATTCTTAATTTCTGAAATCACTTCTTGTGAAGAAAAACGGTTAGTAATTCGTGTAATTTTAATATCAAACAAGTCTTGATTAGCCACCTCAGTTGCTAGTTGGCAAAGCCGAAATCTTGGCATAATTCGCCATTCCTCATCATTCTTTTTATCACCTGTTGCTGAACCTCGCCAGTAGAGAATTTCTTGACGCGCCTCCCAGGGGATAGACTGAGTTACTAATTGGTCTTTGAAATCTTGATAAGCATGTCTGTAAAGGAAATCAGAGTCAGGTAAAAGTAGATGATGGTCAAAATTGCTGTCATAACAGAGTACACTGCCACAACCTCTGCCTTTATCGCCATAAAAAAAAGGCGCAATACCAGATATTCCGGGGTATTTTTGCCCAAACTTATCAAAAAACATAGCTAAAGGCAAGAATCTGGGCAGAATCAACTTGACAGTTTGGGAGACATTGAGTTCATCATTCAGAAGAAAAGGGTATTTATCGCCTTCCTCAACTCGTGCAATAAAAAAGGAGAAACTACCGTCACTGTCAACCTTGACGAATTGGGTGATTTGTCTGTCTAGTAGCTTGTCAATTGATGGAATAATGCGAATTTCGTGAAGATTTATAAAATAAGGATATCTATGGAGAAGTTCTTGTCCATGTTCATGAATCCTAAAATATCCGTGCTTGATAAGATGTTCATCAATTAGCTCGAGTAGCTCGTTATCAAACACATCCATGAGATATGTAGAACCACTCGGCTGAGTTATCTCCTTCTCTGGCGGAATAATCTGAAAACCCTGATTCACTTTCATTGCTGATATCCCCAGTTACGATATAATTTATTTGATTTTATACTGTTTTTTTTTGTCTGTCATATTGTGTCCGGTATTTTTGGTTCTCTATAACAATTAGCAGACTTACCATAGACTCCCTATGGACTTAAAGTTTTATTCTCTGTCCAACGATGAAATTTAGGCGTACCTTCTTTTGCCAGTTTCTGGCGGGCTTCGTGCCACTGACGATCCCATACTACCGGATCGTGAAGTTCTGTTTCAGGATCTTGGTAACTACGGGCAACAAAACCAGGGAAAAATTCCCGTACTTTAGGCTGGTGAATTGGGGTATAGCGACAGTCAAAACTCCATCTTACTTCTTCACTTTTATTGGCATAAGAGGCATGAATTATGCGTTTGTGCATGAATAATACGCTGCCACATTTGACGGTAACAGGTACTGCTTTGCCACTAGTTTTCAGATATTCAGTGGGAATATAAGGTCTACTTCGATCTAGACTGTGTGGTAGTAAACCTAGATGGTGACTGCCAGGCCAAACGCACAAACAGCCATTGTTAACGGTAGCATCTTTCATGGGAAACCAGACGGTTAACATTTCTGTTTCATCAGCTTCTGGAAGTAAACCTGCATTATCTTGATGGATCAATGTTTTACCTAATTGTACACGCCCCATGCTATCGCGAGGAGTTAAATGTTCTGGTGGTTTCATCCGTGCATACAAGATGGGGGCAACATAGATTTCTCCGCCAATAATAGACTCAATCGCATCTAGCAGGCGTTGGTGGCGCAAAGCCTGAAATACTGCAGGTCCAATCCAGTAGGGAGTATCTTCTTTAACATCATCTGCTGGTAGAGAAGGGTTAAAGTATTGACCATGGACTTTACCACTATCTTGGTAAATAGCGAGTAGGCGTTGCTCAAAAGGCAAATCCCCATACAGCGATGTAATTTTACCCTGGGCGTAGAGATCCTGGGCGAGACGCTCTAGTACTCCTTGATATTCTTCCATAATCGGAGTGAAATCGGTTTGGGGATCGAAAATATTATCGATGACCAAATAACCGCGATCGCGAAATTCTGTAACTTGTGCTTCAGTCAAGAGTGCCATAGAAAACTACCAATTACTAATTACTAATTACCCATTCCTTCTTCTTATGGCAATTTGCCACCATTATCGCACCAATTCCGGATTGCTTCATCAGGTAACATTTCTTGGTGAAGAGTATCCCACTCTATTTCTTGTTCGGGGGTAAATAAATCGCGATAATCCCCTACTTTTCCCTTACGAATCATTCCTCCCTTGTTAAGAATCGGTATATTCAAAGGAATCACTCTGGATTCAAATTTGTGGGAATTATCCCGCATCCACTGAAAACCACATTTTTCGATAATACTGAGCCATTGTCCTGATGATATCTCCAAATCCAGGAAGTTAGCGATTCTGTTTAGATTACCTTCAAGATCCCGTTTCAAATCGGCATAGTGGATGAACAATACGTTTTCGGAATGACGATAAGGCAACCAGGCATTGATACAGTTCCAATAGGATCGCCACTGATGTAAATAGCAGTCAAAAAAAACATCAAAAGAAGGAAATGGGAAAGGTCTACCTCCCCAAAGTTCCCTAAATTCTTCTGTGGTATTGTTGCGGTAATAATAAAAAGAAACTAGAGAATCTTTCCCATTCCGCACGGGAATAATATATTTTACCTGTGGTTCAAAGGGCAATTTGGGGGGAACTGCATGGGTTTTGATGGCACGGAATGGGTATTTTTTAAATACACCGTTTTCCCAACGTTCCAGTCGTTCGCGATCCTCTTGTCCTGGATATTCAACAAATTCAGGCCGGGGACATTCTTCATTAATATCTTCAAAATCAGCATCTCCACCCGTCCGGAGTTGATGTACGATGTTCTGCATCCAAGTTGTGCCTTGTTTAGCAGCAGATGAGATGACAACATCACCAGCTTTCCAGTCAAATTGAGCGAAGATAGCAGATGACCATGCTGGTGGAAGATACTGTTGGCAATTTGTATTTTGAGTATTCATAGTTGCTCCATGTTTTTTGGATAGTCCCATGAGGGATTATGCTAGTTCCGCTATTGCTTGGATCTGGTTTATTTTGTTCTGATTTGTATCGATCATTTCTGTTTGTTCTGGCAGAGTTGATTTTTGAGTAAATTGGATATTGTGGAGACTACTATACCTTCCTCCTTTCGCAATTAATTCAGCATGAGTTCCACTTTCTATGATTTTACCTCCTTCCAAAACTACAATTAAATCGGCATTCTGAATCGTAGAAAGTCGGTGAGCAATGACTAAACTAGTGCGACCTTTCAATAGCTTGCTTAAAGACTCTTGAATCAGTTTTTCTGATTCAGTATCGAGAGCAGAAGTTGCTTCATCAAGAATAACAAATTGTGGATTCTTAACCAAAACACGAGCAATAGCTAAACGCTGTCGCTGTCCTCCTGATAGTTTTACCCCTCTTTCGCCAATAATTGAGTTATATCCATCCGGAAAACCCATAATAAAATCATGGGCATTAGCGGCTTTAGCTGCTGCTTCAATTTCAGCATCTGTAGCCTCTAGTTTACCGTAAGCAATGTTATCGCGGATAGTACCGTAGAGGAGTAAGGTTTCTTGGGAGACAATTCCCAAATTCGATCGCAAAGAGTCTAGAGAAATATCGCGCAAATCTTGGTCATCAATAAAAATCATACCCTTTTGGGGGTCATAAAAACGAGCTGCTAGTTTAGCAATTGTACTTTTGCCAGAACCAGATGACCCAACTAAAGCTACACTCATTCCCGGTTGAATATCGAGAGTAAAGTTATGGAGAACAGTTTCCCCCTGATTGTAAGCAAAGTCCACAGCTTCAAATCTCATTCTACCCTGAACAGAGGTAAGATCAATAGCATTTTCCCGATCTTTAACTTCTGGTTCCGTATCCAAAATAGCAAAAATTCGTTCAGAACTTACGAGTGCTTTTTGCACGACGTTCATCATTTTACTGAAACGGAGGATCGGTTTACTCACTTGATTGGTGTAGGCAAAAAAAGCAGTGAGTTCGCCAACTGTCAACCTACCCGCTATGACAGCCCAAGATCCTACAACCAAGACGATTAAACTAGCAATAATATTAATTGTATCTATGGTTGGTACGAATATAGACCAAAGACGAATCGCCCGAATATTCACCGCCGCATAGTTACGGCTTTGCTCAGAAAAACGATCTATTTCATACTTTTCGTTACCAAAAGACTTAATAGCATTGATATTAGATATTGTATCTTGGATCTGATTGTTAATTGCTGCGGCTTGATCTTCTACGTCTCGATAAGCACCTTGGATAAATTTGCTAAAAACTTGGGTAATATAAATCTGCAAAGGCCAAGTTAAAATCAAGAGTAAAGCCACTTGCCAATCAGCACTAAACAAGTAAGTAACAATTGCCAATACAGTTAAGCTATCGACTAAAATTTCGGAAACATCAGATGAAACCAAAGAGCCAATAGCATTAACATTTTCCGCCAGTCGGGACATTAAATCCCCTGTCCGCTGATTGTCAAAAAAGCTAATAGATAGCTTTTGAATATGTTGATATAAATCGTTGCGGATACTTTCAACTATTTTTTGACCGAACAATGACATCAAGTAGAGACGGGAAAAATCAAGTACTCCTCTCAGGATTGCTACAAATAGAATAGCTGCTGCTATCCAAGGCAAGAGATTTACTTTTTTCTCTGGGATAACAACATCAATAGAGTAGCGGGCAATTTGGGGAATGATAATCTGGAGAATTGACAGGCAGAAAATGATCCCTAATGCTGCTAAAAAGATAAATTTATTCTGCCAAATATACTCAAATATACGCCGGAATAGTTTATTAACTGATCCTGGTGTTTGTTTCTGATCTGGATCGTTGCTGACAAACTTCAGCATCACATTTGCTCTCATTTTACCCTCCTCATTTGCTTGCTATCGTTTTACCATTCCCTCATCAATACAATCGTTTTTTTTGAGATGAGGAAAGACAATTGATTATCTTTATACATAAATTTTATTTCTCAATTGTATCTATAAAATCCGGAAAGTTCAGCTTTAATTTTTTGGTTAATATAATCAATGTCAGTTTGACTTAAATAATCAACGAATCCCCCCACCTTACCGCGACGGGTTTTATATGATTCTGGCTCATTTTTATCGCCAGCCTTGATACAACGCCTTTCTTTCCCTAATCCCTAGCAAGAAAGCCCCTAGTCCCTAGCTAT
>NZ_JAMZMM010000716.1 GCF_024178385.1 Limnofasciculus baicalensis BBK-W-15
CACCAACAAATCCCCCATCCGCTAAAAACCCACCCACCCCAACACCAACAAATCCCCCATCCATTAAAAACCCACCCTACCAGCCACCCAACCATCCAATCATCCGCTTCTACAGCTTCGACATCGCCACAATAATAGAAAAACGCCACACCGGATTTTTCGGCAACAAAACCACCTGGGAAATCACCTGCCGCCGCAGTCGAGCCGAAGATTTTATCGAAGATTTAGGTAGCGGTGTCATCCTGGAAATGGTATCCATCCCCGGTGGTACATTCTTAATGGGTTCCCCTAATACTGAGGAAAATCGAAGTGACAGTGAAGGTCCGCAGCACTATGTTACAGTACCTCCCTTCTACATGGGCAAATTTACCGTAACTCAAGCTCAATGGAAAGCTGTGGCTGCCCTGCCCCAAGTGAATCAGACTCTCAATCCTGACCCATCCCGCTTTAAAGGTAATAATTTACCTGTAGAATCTGTAAGTTGGTTGGATGTTGTGGAATTTTGTGCTAGACTATCTAAAAAGACCGGACGCGACTATCGTTTGCCCAGTGAGGCGGAATGGGAATATGCTTGTCGTGCTGGAACAAATACGCCTTTCCATTTCGGCGAAACTATTACTCCGGATTTGGTGAACTATAATGGTAATTATCCATATCGTTCAGCACCAAAGGGGGAGTATAGAGTAAAAACTACTCCTGTTGGCAGTTTTCAAGTAGCAAATGCTTTTGGACTGTTTGATATGCACGGGAATGTTTGGGAGTGGTGTTCAGATAGTTGGCATGAAAATTATTCTGGCTCTCCTGTAGATGGGAGTAGTTGGAGTGAGAATGATAATCAAAAGCGACAGCGACTGTGGCGTGGTGGTTCGTGGGGCGACATCGGCAGGGATTGTCGTAGTGCTTATCGCGACTGGAATGAGCCAGGTGGCAGGTACAGCGTCATCGGTTTTCGCTTAGTTGTTTCCTAGGCGAGAATTCTTCTTTGCTCTTTTCCCCTCTTACCCTCTTCACTTTTTTCTTTTCTCTCTTTTGCCGCCTCTGGCGGTCGATTTTTTTTCTTTTTTTAGGGTATGGGTTGAGGTATTCGTTTTTTTTTTGTTCTAGGAGTCGTTTTTAGTGGGCGGGACTAATGCTGTTTCCTAGAGGTTTTTATTCTAGCACGGAATTGTGGTAATTGGGTGATGTAATTTCAGGTTATAGGGCGGCACGGTTTCCCATTATATAAGTGTAATGCAAATTGGGCAACGGATGGGTAACGGATGTGTCTCTTAGACACATCGGACGCTGCC
>NZ_JAMZMM010000282.1 GCF_024178385.1 Limnofasciculus baicalensis BBK-W-15
ATTAGGCTGATGGTTAAAAGGCTTGCAGCCTAAAAGATGTCAAATGGGTTCTATAATGCTCAGTAATTTGTAAATCGCTCTCGTGATACAACAAGCCATCTAGAACATGGCTAGCATCCCTCATAGTGGCGTTAATCACCTTAATATGGAAAGGGGTATATTGGTCAGAAATATGCGTGTAAAAGAGTACGCTACGGTCTTTACCGTACTTGGCATTAATCTCTTCATTTAGACACCGATGTCCAGCCGCCTTAAAACGTTGACCATCAGAACTCGATGTCGTTCCATCCCCCCAATAAGCCGCAAATGGCACTCTGGTATGGAAATTAACGATCTCAGCCATTGCTTTAGAATAAGTTTCATCGCGGATGTACCAATCGGATACCCAAGCTAACCGCTCGAAAGACATGCCTGGAATTGCATCCGCCATCCGCGTTAAACCTAAATTAATCCCATCAGCCAGCAAAGCACTTAACAACACGACTTTATCGGCAACTTGTTCGCCTGAATGTACATGGGTAAAGTGTTTGGTGAATTCCGTCCAAGCGTCAACTTCTACTAATAGGTCTGTTAGCTTAATTTTGGGCAATAACCTATGAACTTTTCGGCTAAATTCCTCAACCTCTTTTGGCACAGTACTAGAAAGTGGAGTAACAACTAACTGCTCTTTTTCCATCCTGACATCGACGAGTTTCTGCTCTGTCATCAAGGTGGAAACGATCTCTAATTGCTCGGATAATTCTAGTGTACGTTGTGCGATGTAAGTCAGAAAATCTGTCGTAATAGCATTGAGTCTTGAGGTTTGTCCACCCTCAATTTTGCGGATGGTTTGGATATGTATTCCCGCCTTCTCACTCAACTCTTTTTGGGTCAATCCAAGCTGTCTTCGCAACCGCTGGATGTAATTAGCCAGTCCTTCTGCTACCGTTGGTAGCGTCGAATCATCTGGTTGAGACATTAAAATATATCTAAAACTATACTCATTAATAATAATTAAATTTGCTTACTTTTATCCCATTAATTTGCAAAAGGTCACTCTAAAATTATGAATTTAGCAGCTTTAGCCACTGAGTTTTTAGAGCGTCAGGGATTAGGTTCCAGTACTGTCCGTTCTTATGAGTCTACGATGATCCCTTTGCTTCAACAATATGGTCGATGGTCGATTGAAATCATCGACCGTCAATTATTAGTCGCATATCTCGATGGTCTGACGGATCTCTCCTACACGACTCATCGTCGCCATCAGACTGTCATCGCGGCTTTGTTTAATTTTGCTGTCAATCTGGGCTATCTTCAATCCAATCCGATTGCTGGACTCCCCAGACGCAAGCCTCTTCGCGAACATGGCGAACATGGGACGGATGAGATTGTCCGTTATCTGACTCCTCACCAGTTAAGTTTGCTCTATGGTGTAATTAAAAATCTGATGTTCGTCAGATGCGCTGGTGCGCTTACTGCATACTAGTGGTGCTAGGATTGCCGAGGTATTGGCTCTTAATTTAGATGAGCTAGATTTCCACAATCGCAAATTTCAAGTTGTTGGGAAGGGGAATAAACAACGATGGTGTTTCTACAGTGAAGCCGCACAGAGCCATCTAGACCGTTATCTAAAATATTACCGACACTCTAACCATCTCGCCTTATTCACCGCTCAACAGCCCAAGACATTGGCGGTATCCCGCCTTTCTTATCGGATGACTCATAAGTCTTGGAGTAAGTTGATTGGTGACACTCCAGAACTTCAAGCGATTCGGATTCATGACCTGCGGCATACTTTTGCGACGGAGCGGGTAGGACTGATGGCGATTGAAGAACTTAGGGCATTAATGGGGCATGAGAGTATTCAGACAACTTTAAAATACCAAAAAGTCACATCACAACGGGCTGAAGAAGTCGCTCAATTAGCACTTAAAAGTCTGTCTAATTTTTCCTAGATAATCTCTAAATTTTGATAATGCGGATCGATCGTTAAGAATACTTTCATCTGAATATTTAATATTGGTGCAGAGAATACATACTACTCTGCACCAATAAACCGAGCGATAACCAGGCAAAGCAGATGAGATCGCTCAAATGACCGATTGGCAAGACTTTGAGGCTATATGGCTAGTTAGCAATGAATATTTATTCGCTGAAGTGCATACCCTGAAATGATTTCAGCCTTAGCGTACAATTTTCCTGTTTTGGCACGGTGATGCCTTATTTGCATAAACCCTCCAAAAGGGGGATTAGTGAAAAACAGGGTTTGACACAACACCCTTGAAACCCTTGCCAGTAAAGAAAAGACAGTCTCAGAAACTGTACTTTTCGAGATACACTCATATTGTGTCGCTTTTCATGTCTCAAAATGCCTCTCTCCGATCGTCTAAGAAGTAATGATACTCTCTCAAACCTATGGCTCTTATCAGTCATGGGCTAATTTAGAGCTAAGATATCTGCCTCTGAAAACTAGTAGCTCTCAGCTATAAATATGCTTATTCCCCTTTTTGGAGGGTTTATGCAAATAACCCCATATTTTAAATTTTCATGATTAACTTTTGACGACAAGAGGACTACCATCTGAATATTTTTTTAACTTAGTTTCATCTAATGTTACCCCTAAGCCTGAACCTTCTGGCAGACTAACAATGCCCTCTTTAAAGGGAATGGTTTCTACAATAATATCGTCGGTAAAACGTTCTAAAGGTGAACCATAACCTAATGGTTCAATAACAATACTATGAGCAGCACAAAAATGAATAATAGCGGCTGTTCCCACTCCAAAGGTATGTTTAGACCCCATATTACAGGCGAGTCCCCCTGCTTCCGCGATGGCCGCTACTTTACGACCATAGTGAAAACCCCCTAAACGGGCTAATTTAATCGTAATCATATCAGCAGCACGCATTTTAACGACTTTTATCGCATCTGCAGGATTAATCACCGACTCATCAGCTGTAATGGGGACAGGAGAGACACTTGTAACCTGTGCCATCCCGTCTAAATCCCACCAAGCACAGGGTTGTTCCAGATTTTCTAGTCCATAATCTTCTAAAGCACGAATGAGGCGAATAGCTTGTTTAACTGTATAGGCCTGGTTGGGATCAATTTCTAGGGGAAAATCATCTCCTAATGCTTTTCTAACCGCAATAAAGCGTTTAATATCTCCTTGCCAATCTTTGCTCCCTTTTAAGGTTAGCATTTTATAGCCCATATCCCTTAATTTTTCGGCATCACCAGCAATTTCACTGAGAGGTTTAATGGATAAACTGCGGCTCACTTCCATGTGGGTGCGATAAGTCCCTCCAATTAACTTAGCAACGGGCAGATTTAAAGCTTTACCCATAATATCATAGAGGGCTAAATCAATTGCACAGCGAGAGTAAGAAAAAGCAAAATCTTCGCCAACGCGCTTATCAATGGTTTTCATGATCAGTTCGACATCAAAGGGATCAAATCCCATTAATATTGGTCCTAATCGTTTATGTAGTATCTCAGTAACGGTTTCAATTGTTTCTCCCGCTCTATCCGCATGAATGAAAGAAGCTTCTCCAGCACCAGTAATCCCTTCATCCGTAATCAATTTAATAACGACATGATCACCATGACTAATAGTTCCACGAGAGGTTGAATAGGATTTTTTATAGGGAATTTTAATGGGCCAAATTTCGAGGGCAATAATTTTCATAGATTTAGTTATTATCTTTTAGATTTTCATTAATTGTAAGTATATCACGATGGAAGAACCAGTGCCACCAGTAACTGAACCATCCCAAGTGTCACCAGGGGTCGAACCTCAACTATAGCAACCGCCAAGGCGGTTGAGCCATATAATGGAGGTAGACCTTAATCTTACTCCAGGTGTGCTGGAAGGAAACCCATGCCCAAACCCTACAGTTACGATCTCCGTCAAAAGGTAATCCAAGCCATCAAGCTTGATGGGTTAAAGATTACTGAAGCCAGCGAGATATTCAGTATTAGTCGCAACACAATTAGATTATGGCTGAAGCGGGAACGGGAGACGGGGGATTTTCAAGCATTACCGAATCAACCGTCTGGTAATGGACACAAAATTACTGATTGGGGAGAATTTACCAAATTTGTCGAGCTTAATGGAGATAAAACTCAGGTAGAGATGGCCAAACTATGGAGGGAAGAAATTAGTGACCGCACGATATCAAGGGGATTAAAAAAGATTGGCTTTACTCGAAAAAAAAAACTTATGGTTATCAAGAAAGAGATGAAGTTAAACGACTTCTCTTTAAAGAAGAGATAGGTCTGTATGTGCCGCAGGAGCTAGTGTATATAGATGAGTATGAGTCGGGAATGGATAATAGAGAAGATTATAGCTATGGTTGGAACGAAAAAGGAAACCGCTTTTATGCTCTAAAAAGTGGCAAAAGACAAGGGCGAGTTAATATGATTGCTGGTTATTGTGATGGTCAGTTATTGGCTCCATTTACTGTGGAGGGTTCTTGTAATCGAATCGTGTTTGAAACTTGGCTAGAAACTTGTTTAATCCCAACGCTAAAACCGGGACAAATAGTGATTGCTGATAATGCCACCTTTCATAAAGGTGGTCGAATTCTTCAATTAATTGAAGCCGCAGGTTGTCAGTTAAAATACTTGCCATCTTCTGAACCTGATCTTAACAAAATTGAGCGCTGCTGGTCATGGCTAAAAAGTCGAATTCGTAAACAACTAACTCAATTCGACTGTCTCAGGGATGCAATGGAAGCTGTGCTTCGCACAGCGGCTTAACCGCCCTGGCGGTTGCTATATCATCCCCAGTGCCACCAGTAGTCGAACCATCACCCCCTGTGGATGAACCATCAACGGTCGAAACAAAAAAACAAAAACCCAAGCGGGATTACCCCGATTGGGTGACTGTGGATATCAAAGCATACTACAATAAGCTGGCAAACAACGAAGAACTACTCAGGAGTGTAGTTAAGGCAATGGTAGAGTCGAGGGAGGCGATTATGCCTCGCCCCTCTCTGTTAGATCTGGGCGTGCAACTTTCACTGCACCCAGCTCCCGACAATCTGTTTTGCTCTTATGGTGTATGTAGTCATGACAGCTTTCGTGAACAACCATTAGATTTTTGTCTTTCCAGTTGCTGTGATTGCCGTCAATGTGATGTAGAGGCACTCTTTCTTCTCCCATGAGAAGATGACCACAGTGTCCACAAGTATGATTCTGCTTTTTTAGCAGTTTAGAGGTTTTACCGTCGTACAATGCGCTGTTAGGCATCACCGTGCCGTTTTCATGATCAGTTCGACATCAAAGGGATCAAATCCCATTAATATTGGTCCTAATCGTTTATGTAGTATCTCAGTAACGGTTTCAATTGTTTCTCCCGCTCTATCCGCATGAATGAAAGAAGCTTCTCCAGCACCAGTAATCCCTTCATCCGTAATCAATTTAATAACGACATGATCACCATGACTAATAGTTCCACGAGAGGTTGAATAGGATTTTTTATAGGGAATTTTAATGGGCCAAATTTCGAGGGCAATAATTTTCATAGATTTAGTTATTATCTTTTAGATTTTCATTAATTGTAAGTATATCACGATGGAAGAAACTAGAAATAATAGAAGGAAATATTTTAATATTTTTTACTACTAAAAAGCTACACCAAACGTTATAGACTATTAGGGTAAAAGCAGTGGCTAAAGCCGCCCCATCCATTCCTAAAATAGGAATAGCAATCGCATTTAAGACCACATTAATTAAAGCACAACTACCTGACACAATTAACACTTGATTTTGATACCCTGTCATTACCATTAAGTTACCTACCGAACCACATAAAGCATTCGTTAATTGTCCAATCACGAGAATTTTTAAGCTCCAATTAGCGGTAACAAATTCCTCTCCAAATAAGGCTAAAATAGGTTGGGCGAAAATGATTAAAACTCCGGCAATGATTAAAGACGGCCAAAAAATCCAGATAGAAGCTGCTAAAACCACTTTTTGTAGTCCAATACGATCTTTTTGGGTATAAAGGTGAGTAAAAGTAGGTGCAACCACTAAATTAACAGTTTGTAAAATAAAACTTACCCACAAAGCCGTATTAGCCGCAGCATTGTAAATTCCTGCAGTAGCTACCCCAAGAAAAGAACCCACCATGATAATATCAATTTGCCTGAGAATCTCTCTAAAAGCACGATGAAATAACAAAGGTAATGCAACTCCTAACCATTGACGACGAGCATAAATGGTAGATGCGGACGTAATTTCTTGAGCAAAACTCTGCCAAATAAAGGCTAATTGTAATAAGACAACTCCTACTAATGTGGCGATGGTCATATCTATCATGGGAATACTGGTTAAAGTTTTTTCTTGCCATTGAAAGAGGCAAAAACTTCCTCCCAATAATAGAATAGGCCAAAGCACTTTTGATGGCCCATAAGCGATAGTAAGGCTTTTTGCACCCCTTCCCATGTCTTCTTGGAGTTGTAACAATGATTGTAACGGAATTATCCAGACACCGAAGATTAAAGCTTGGGCGTAGGTAAACTGATAATAATAGTCAAATACGGAGATGATTATAGTACAAGTGATCGCCACTAATAATCCCATCCCTAGGGTAAGTTGCCAACTACTTAATAATAAACCTCGCATTTTTCCCCATTCTTCTTTGACTCGATATTCAGTAATAAAACGTAAAACAGCACGAGGTAATCCTAACCCTACAGGAATAGCTAAAACTAAGCACCAAGCAACTACATAAGTATAAATCCCATATTCTACTTTTCCCATCCAACGGGCTAAACACACTTGAACTAGATAAGTCAGAACTACTCCAGAAAGTTGCAAAAATAGAGCAAAAATCGTGTCTTTAGCTAGATGTTTTAAATCTAAATCTGATGAGGTTTTGCTATCTAGGTTGAGGCTAATGCTCAGTTGTATAATGCGTTCTTCGAGTTCTTTGAGTTTCCGTCTTGCTTCTACGACGATTTGAACCAGTTCTTCTTTTGACAACTGATTTAGTTGGGTTTGCTCATCTGGGTCAAGTTTGTGTTTCATTTCAAGTAGGGGTAAGGGCGAGATACGCGCAAAAATTATCATGAACACGAATTTTTGTAACGACACTGACATTAAGCTGTCGAGCAAATAATCATAGAATTATTGCATAGCAAGGCTTCTAGCATACAATACTTCGAATATAATTTGAGCGAATTTTCGAGCCTCAAGCCCTTATCGGGGTAAGGGCGAGATACGCGCAAAAGTCATCATGGACGCTAATTTTTGTAACGACATGACATTAAGTTGCCATGTAGACAATCTTAAAATCATTACACAGCAAGGCTTCTAGTATAAAGTCATCTATTTCCAGATTGGTTTATCTCAAAGATTTCCCCACTTTTAAATTTTCACCAGTTCTCTATCGATTAAGAATAGCTGGAAATAAAACAGAAATAAACTTTGCCGAAAAGGAACTTTTAGATAATTCGATCACTATGCCTGAAAGTCTTGCTAGTTATATATTTATAAATTAAACATTGCCTACATTGTCTCAAACTAGGCAATGTTTAGCAGCCTCGATCTGTACCTACTTTACAAAACTTTATGGTGGTGATAACTTTTGCGCGTATCTCGTCTTTACCCCTTGAAGGTTCGCGGGGGACACCAAATGATAGTGTTTCGAGTCCTCAGTGAAGCTAGCGGCTAAGTCCATAGCTTCGATTGAAGTTTGCGAACCAGGCACACAGCCGTGTTTGGCACAAATACTGATGATGACATCTAGGTCAGCGTTGTCTAGAAAGGCACTGAGAAGGTCGTTGGCGAAATCGTTGATTATTCATAGGGTTTGGTGTTTTGGATGGGTTAAAGGGGATTGTAGGGGTAGCTTTTAAAACTACCCCCTGTCTGATTCTAACCTACAGGTTGAAATGTCGTACAGTTTGAATAAAGAATGTAGTAGCTACATCTTTAATCTCAGGTGTCTCTAATTCAACGCTAGTGGACATCTCAGCGGCTGTGGTTAGGCAGTGCCCGTATAGAACCCATTTGACATCTTTTAGGCTGCAAGCCTTTTAACCATCAGCCTAAT
>NZ_JAMZMM010000283.1 GCF_024178385.1 Limnofasciculus baicalensis BBK-W-15
GCTCAGTTTGTGGTTCAGTAACTGCTGCAACTGGCTCAGTTGGAGTATCAGTAACAATTGCAACTGGCTCAGTGGGTGTCTCCGTAGCGGGGACAGTTGCTTCAGTCGCCGTGTCGCTAACGACTTCTGTTGCTTCTGTTGCGGTATCACTAGTAGACTCGGTTGGCTGAGTCGGAATATCCATTTTAGACTCAGTAGTCTGAGACGTTGGCTCTTTGGGAGATTCTACAGGGGAGGATTGAACAACCTCAGCAGAACATCCCAAAAGCATCGCCATCAGGATCAAACCACATAAAATGCTTAAACGCGATCGCTTCATTAATATCTCCTTAAACTCTTCTGATTCAAGCTGGAAGCTTTGAGCTTATTTTTTTTTGATCCGTTTTCAGTTATTCACCAAAATTTTGCTTTCGAGTGCGATCTCACTCCATATTGTAATTATTTTTAACAAAAATCCCAGGTTTCGTCATTTTCCTTCCTTTCGTAAATTATTGTTAATTTTTATGACAAATCTTGTCTAAAAAATAAAGATCTCTGAAAGATAGTCCGAGATGGGCTAGAGTGACTGTTATTTTAGTTTTCTTCAACAGACTGATAAACTCCCGATCTTGCCGATCGCTATCCGCGAATCAGGGTGACTATGTAAACTACCCGCCACCAAGCTGGATACAGCTATGGTGGGGGCTTTTAAAGAAGTCCAGAGTTTACCCGACATCGACCAAGATAAAAGACCTTTAAACCCAATCCATCCAGCACAAGCTAGACAACTATTAAGTCATAAAAAAGCCGCCATATTTAGACGGTTTCCCTTTACCTTAATCCTTCAAGTGGTAGCTTTAATATTTCAACCACAAAAGGATTAGTCCAGGGAATTAGTCACAAATACTGCAAACACATTCACAAAAAGGATGGTTATGGATATATCGCGTAGATTATGCCCCCCGTTTCCTCTCACCACCAAACTGAGTACAGTTATGGTGGGAGTCACTCGCGGGGAAGACAGATGACAAACGACATTATCTTTGAACCGCTGCAATTTAGAAACCTGACTGTAAAAAACAGGATCTTTCGATCAAATATATCTGGCAGATTTGATAACTATGATGGTTCTGGTAATCAGGCAAGAATCAACTGGGAAGAGAAATTTGCCAAAGGTGGTGTTGGGGCGATCGTATCTTCATTCGTCCCAGTAAAAATCCGAGGCAGAATCGTACCCAACTACGCCACAATAGATCGAGATGAACGTATCCCATTTTGGCGGAAAGTCGGGGAAAAAGTTCACGAATATGACTGCAAATTTATCATGCAGTTAAGCCATTCCGGTCGTCAACAGGATATCGGTGGTGTAGAGAATCTAAATAAAAAAGCTTTAAGTTCAACTAGTAAGACTGAATCTTTTCACGGCTTGCTATGTCAGTCAATGACAATCGCAGAAATTAAAGAAACAATCCAAGCATTTGCTGACGGTGCGAGACGTGCCCGCGAAGCCGGATTGGATGGGGTAGAATTACACAGTGCCAATGGCTATTTAATTACCCAATTTCTCAGTTCCGGAATTAATGACAGGCAAGATGAGTATGGCGGTTCCCTGGAAAATCGAGCGCGATTTTTACTGGAGATTATCCGGGCAATTAGAAAAGAAGTAGGGAACGATTTCCACCTCCAATCTAAAATTAGTGCGATAGACTATAATAATGCCGTAATTCCTTGGGAAAAACCGGGAAATACTTTGGAGGAATCAATTCAAGTCTGTAAGTGGGTGGAGGAAGCTGGTGCAGATGCGATTCACGTTTCCAAAGGTAGTTTATTTCCTCATCCATTGAATCCACCTGGTATATTTCCCGTGGAAGAAGCTAGGCGGTGGTATGACATTATGCTATCTAGTGGTACTAAAGCTTTCCGCAATTACCTGTTGTTTAAAATACCAGCTTTGAATCCAATTTTTCTCTTCTTTTGGGATCGAATAAAAAAACAGGTACATTCCCAGCCTCTAGGTGGATTGGAGGTGAAAGATGACTCCTTGAGTGCTTCCTTTCGGGAATTTATCTCGTCTCAAGAGATGGCGAAATTACTGGATGATTATCAAGGTGTTAATCTACAGGAAGCAATGGAAATTAAGAATAATGTAAATATTCCAGTTATTTGTACGGGAGGATTTCAACAAGCTTCCTATATTCGGAAGGCGATTAGTGAAGGTTTTTGTGATGGAGTAAGTATTGCTCGTCCCTTGGTGGCGAATAATAATCTAGTTCATCTATTTAAGGAAGGGAAAGATTTGGCAGAGAAGCCTTGTACTTATTGTAATAAGTGTTTGTTGAATGTTTTGGAGAATCCTTTGGGTTGTTATGATGAGCGGCGATATGATGGCGATCGTGAGAAGGTGATTGAAGAGGTGATGACTGTGTTTCATCCGCAGCCTTTTGGTTAGTTTTTTTTTTACGCAAAGGTACGCAAAGGTATCGCAAAGGTACGCAAAGAGGAGAAGGAGGAAGGTATTTTTATATGTCCCATTCCCTATTTGAAAGTGAGGTGATTTATGAGTGAATCAGAAAAACAGAAGTTATTGCAGAAATTGATTAAGAAGATTTGGATTTTTGTCATAGGAATTGTCCTGATTGTTACTGGATTTGTAGTTTGGCCTTTGGTATCGAATAATCCGGTAAGATATGGGGATATTCAAGAGCATTTTAAGTATGGTTCGATTGGTAGTGAGGCGGCAAATGGAGTTCCATACTGGATTTGGAAGGTTTTGCCTGCAATGTTTCCGGAAAAATTACCGGGTGAGGGATACCAATCTTTGGGATTTATTCAGGAAGAGGGGCAAGATTTACCAATTGGGTTTTCTAAGCGGCGAGTATTGTTCGATCGGGTAGGATTGAATTGTGCGGTATGTCATACGAGTACAGTCAGAGATACTGCGGATAGCGAACCTCGGATTATTACTACGATGCCTGCCAATACGGTTAATTTGATGGGGTATATTAAGTTACTTTCAGCAACAGCTTCCGATCCGCGATTTAATGCTAGGGAGATGATACCACAGATAGAGGCGATCGCAGATAATTTCAATCCCATCCAAAAATTAATTTATCGCTTTTTTGCCATTCCCCAAACTAGAGATGCTTTAATTACTCAAGGAGAGCGTTTGGCGTTTTTAAATGAGGAACCGGAATGGGGACCAGGTAGGGTGGATACTTTTAATCCTTATAAAGCTATTCAGTTCCATTTTCCCATGGATCGGTTGGATTCGGATGAATTAATTGGTACATCGGATTTTCCGGCAATTTGGAATCAGAAACCTCGTCAAGGATTGCAGTTACATTGGGATGGCGATAATGATTCAGTCGATGAACGAAATCTCAGTGCGGCTTTAGGTGCAGGTGTTACGCCAACTACAGTAGATTTAGATGGAATTAAGCGAGTGGCAGATTGGTTATGGGAATTACCACCTCCTGCTTATCCATATCAAATTAATCAGGAGTTGGCGACTGTTGGAGAAAAACTATATGAAAATAACTGTGCTTCTTGCCATGCCTTTGGTGGTGCTAAAGTAGGAACAGTAACCCAACTTCCAAAAATTGGTACTGATCCTTATCGCCTAAATTCTTATACCTACGAATTAACCTCTAACCAGAATACCCTCTACGCAGGATATCCTTGGCGCTTTAGTCATTTCCGCAAGACGAATGGTTATGCTAATATGCCCCTAGATGGTGTCTGGTTACGCGGACCTTATCTACATAATGGTTCAGTACCAACTTTGAAAGACTTACTAGAAGTTCCCGAAAATAGACCAAAAGAATTCTATCGAGGATATGACGTTTTTGATGAAGATAATGTTGGCTTTGTCTCCGATATAGCAGAAGAAAATGGCAAAAAATACTTCAAATTTGATACTACTGTTCCCGGAAATAGTAATAGCGGACACTTGTACGGAACCGAATTATCCCCAGGAGAAAAAGACGCATTAGTCGAATACATGAAACAACTTTAATATAGCCACAGCCAAACCACAAATGGACGCAGAAAAACACAAACATGACTTACGCACAGCTCGTCATAAACCTGGTTTCTTCGTCAACCTCGATCGTCTAAACCGACGCTTTTCTGTAGAAACCGGGTTTATGAGCACGCCTGCGACTAGAAGTCGCGGCTACAGAGACAAAACCCACCTACGTGGGTTTAAAAGCCTTGATTTTCTGTTACCGCGCAGGGGGACTTGGTTTCTCTAGCCGCGATTTCTAATCGCCAGAAGCAGGTGCAAGATCTCAGTAAGTCGTAACAAATAAACCTTTGCGCCCTTTGCGTTAAAACATAAACATCGCTACGAGGAATAACTTATGGAAGCGATTAAGTCAAAAATCGGTAAAACAGTAACTATCATCTTTCTAGTTATCGCCCTTTTAATTGGCAGCGTAGGATATATCGCCTGGTACAATCTTTTCCGAGAAGTACCCGTTTATTACGAATCACCAGAGGAACACTTCAAATACGGTTCAATTGGTACGGAAGCTAGTGAGGGAATACCTTATTGGATTTGGTTGGTATTACCTCGACTATTTCCGGAAAAGTTACCAAAACCAGGTGGTTATACTTCTTTAGGTTTTACTTGGGAAAAGGGACAAGAAACGCCGATTGGTATTTCTAAAATGACTATTGGTTTTCCCCGTCAGGGTATTACTTGTGCTGTCTGTCATACTTCTACTGTGCGGGAAACTCCGAAAGATAAACCTTTGATTTTCTTAGGTGGTCCTTCGAGTAAGTTTGATTCCCAAAGCTATCTAAGATTTCTAGCAGCTTGTGCTAATGACCCCAGGTTTACGCCAGATTATATCCTAAGTGAGATTAACTATGTCTACAATCTTTCTTGGTTTGACAAGTTGCTTTATCGCTATGTAATTATTCCCCAAACTAAGAAAGGTATTCTTAGGCAAGCGGCGGGATTGGCTTGGATGGATTCTCGTCCAGATTGGGGCGCAGGGCGGATTTCTCCTTTTAATCCTGGTAAGTTTAGATATTTAGAGCAACCTTTGGATGATACGGTCGATAATTCTGATATGATGTCGATTTGGAATCAGAAAATTAAGGTAGAGTCAGGGTTTGCTTACCATTGGGATGGGTTGGAAACTTCTTTGGTGGAAACTATTCAAACAGGAGCAATTGGTGATGGGGCTAGTCCAAAGTCGATTAATATTGAGGGATTGAAGCGGGTGGAAGAGTTTATTACGGAACTTCCTCCACCTAAATATCCTTTTGCACTCAATACAGAATTAGTGGTAAAAGGTAGTAAGATTTTTAATAATAATTGTGCTTCTTGCCATGCTTTTGGTGGGAAAAAGACGGGAACGGTAATTCCTGTTGAGGAGATTGGTACTGACAGACACCGTTTGGATATGTGGACTCAAGCAGCGGCAGATAGTTACAATCAATATGCTGAAGATTATGAGTGGGATTTTGATTATCTGCGCAAGACTAATGGTTATGTGGCGGTATCTCTTGATGGACTTTGGTTAAGAGCGCCATATTTACATAATGGCTCGGTTCCTTCGTTACAAGATTTACTGGAAAAACCGGAAAATCGTCCTCAAGTATTTTATCGGGGATATGATGTTTATAATCAGGAAAAAGTTGGTTTTGTTGCCGAGGGTGCGGAAGCCCAGAAGGTTGGTTTTAAATATGATACGAGTTTAGTTGCTAATGGGAATCAGGGACATTTGTATGGTACTGATTTACCTGGTGATGAGAAGACGGCGTTGATTGAGTATTTGAAGACTTTGTGAGGGGGAGTATTTGATAACTTTAAATAAGTGGAAAAACCTAACCCCCCAGCCCCCTTCCCTGCGAGGGAAGGGGGAGCATGAAATCTTGCTTCCCTCTCCTTTTAGGGTTTATGGGAGGGGTTGGGGGAGGGGTGAAACTGGTAATTGAGAATGATGCAAGTTATCAGGAGTATCGCACTAGTAGTCTGTCAAAACAATTGTGACAGACTACTAGCATATCAAATTTATTTTGGTTCTTTCAATGCTTCTACTCCTGCACGTAAAACATTAGCTACTGGATGATTTATTGCTGCCATCAATGCTTCTACTCCCATTGCCTTAATGACACTAACAACTCGCCCCCTCAACGTTTGGTTGCTTTCTATTTGTTCAAGTGCTTTTTCTGCAACTAATGTTTCCGTTGGATAAGTTTGGGATAGTTGCTCTAGAAGTTTCTGAATCTCTGCTGCTGCTTCGGCGAGATTTTGATTTTGTTTGGGAGCATGATTGTGCTGAGTTCCAATACCAGTAGAATTAGGACCCTGATCAATACCCGTCTGTCTAGGTTTGTTAATATTCTGCGTGTAGGATGTTGGTTGCGAATTGTTCACAGTGTTCTTCTCCATGTTGATTTCAATTCTAGGTTGATTGGCGAATATTTCTGAAATTTTTCCCAGTACTTCAGTTACAGAACCTAAATCGGTTTGTGACCAAGCTGCCTCGCCTCTTGACTCGAATCTCATTGCCATCCTAGTTAATGGCTTCAATAACTTGTGCATCTTTTTAGATTCTTTTGCGTTATGTTTAACCACCTCCATTGCTTCTTGCATTACACTTCTTATACTCTCTAGAGCCATCTCATATTCGCGGATCACCCCCTTGCTGTGAAATTCTTCTCGGACACTTTTAACTTCAGGTTTATCCTTAATATTTTTAATATCTTCTTGAATCTTAGCCAGCTTTTCTTGTAATCCAGCATCTCTTCCTATGTATCGTGCTTTTAATTCAAACTCTTTCTCGGCAACTTTACTAGCTAAAAAGAGTAGGTTATCTCTAACTGATAACACAGATCTTTGTTGTTCTTCATTCAGCAAAGCGTCAATCTTAATCTTTGTTAATTCTTCTGAGTATTTCAAAATATTTGTCAAACTGTTCAACGTGTGACGAGGTGGATTGACAGACGCTTGGTTTGAGAGGAGTCTGATTTCATTCAAAATTCCAGACTCCTTTTTATTAAATAAATTATCGTATTCCTGTTTATTCTTTTCAAAGTCTTTTTTAACCTTGTCTACTTCTGTTTTACAGTGTTGAATCTCTTCATCTAAATGATTTAGCTTATTCAGCAGAGCATTTAACCTTCTCTTGGTTTTTTGGATCTGATTATATCTGTTTGCTTTAGATACAGAGAATAGTATATTCGTCAAAGCAAAGATCGATGCACTAAGAAAAAGAGACAATGAATCAAGCTCTGGCGGTGTTTTAGTATCAGGACGAATTCCCTTATAGTTTGGATTTAAACTTAATTGTTGTTGAAATCGAGCGAGTTCTTGAGAATAAATATCATATTTTTGTGACTCTAATATAAATGAAATAATCGACGAACCAATACAAGCTTCTATAACACATATAATAATCAGCAAAAAACTAAATTCGCTAAATCCCAGAGAACTTGATTTACGATAATATTTTCGCTCACGATTTTCAACATTTTCACGTTTTCTCGTCAATTCAAACTGCGACCAAGAATTCTGAATAACCCTAGAAGAAGGGATACTTACAACCCAATTATACACAGATCCTGAGATCAGCCAGACTAAAGCAACTCCGGCAAAAATTCCCAGATAGGTGAAATCATTGGGATCGCGAATAATTTGTGGTAATGGTCGATGATCTAATATGAAAATTATAGAAATAATTGGTATGACACCCAATCCAGCCTTGAGTAGCCACTCAATACAAAGAGAAATTTGACTTAATAACCTTCCTCTTCTGAATCTATATTAAATAATTATTTGCCTCTAACTCCATTAGTCAATATTGTGAATGTTGGTATCGATCAAAATAATACAGTAACAATCGATATTAATATTCGAGTCGCCCTTCCCTCAAATACCGAACCTCAACAAAGAAAAGAATAAAATAGAGGCAAGCGTACCTCAAACTAGAGGAATTTTAACTTATATGCTATATATTTTTTATCTCTATCCTACAATAAGAAAGAAAAATCAACCCGAAAGATCCCCCTGAATCAAACCGCGTAAAGTCGCCAACAA
>NZ_JAMZMM010000030.1 GCF_024178385.1 Limnofasciculus baicalensis BBK-W-15
ACAACAAACAACAAACAACAAACAACAAACAACAAACAACAAACAACAAACAACATTAAATTATGGGTCGTTCTCTCAAAAAAGGTCCGTTTATTGCCGACAGTCTTCTGACTAAGATTGAAAAGTTGAATGCTAAAGGAGAAAAACAGGTAATTAAAACCTGGTCGCGAGCATCAACAATTCTGCCAATGATGGTTGGTCACACGATCGCAGTCCATAATGGACGAACTCACGTACCGATCTTTATCAGCGAACAAATGGTCGGACATAAACTGGGTGAATTTGCGCCTACTCGGACATTTCGGGGACATTCCAAGGGCGATCGCAAAGGCGGTCGTTAGCAGAAGAGTGAAGCAGTTGATCGGAGAAATAATAATGCCTAAAAAACCTTTATATTCCCTCTTATCTCTTGCATCTAACCTCTTACCTCCGCAGCGAAATTACAGAAAATAACACTATGGCAATAGATAATACAGTAGAAACAAAAGCGATCGCACGGTACATTCGGATGTCCCCCTTTAAAGTGAGGCGGGTTCTAGATCAGATTCGGGGACGTTCCTACCGAGAAGCCCTAATCGTTCTCGAATTTATGCCTTACCGGGCTTGCGACCCCATCTTAAAAGTCCTGCGCTCCGCTGTGGCTAATGCCGAACACAACGAGGGTCTCGATCCCACAAAACTCGTGATCAGTCAAGCTTATGCCGACATGGGACCTAGCCTGAAACGCTATCGACCAAGAGCGCAAGGTAGAGCTTATCAAATTCGGAAGCCAACATGTCATATAACTGTGGCTGTTTGCGAAGGGGTTAATCCATAGTAATTGGTGTTGTTAGTTATAAGCGATCGGTTATTTGTCATCCCCAACCAACAACAAACAACCAACAACAAACAACCAACAACAAACAACCAACAACAAACAACTAATAAGGAA
Source organism: Limnofasciculus baicalensis BBK-W-15 (assembly GCF_024178385.1). Classification (GTDB taxonomy): domain Bacteria; phylum Cyanobacteriota; class Cyanobacteriia; order Cyanobacteriales; family Coleofasciculaceae; genus Limnofasciculus; species Limnofasciculus baicalensis. The sequence goes on from NZ_JAMZMM010000030.1 coordinate 932, forward strand.
AGATTCGTGGGACAGAAAATTAATCCAATTGGTTTTAGACTGGGTATAACTCAAGAACATAGAGCCTGTTGGTATGCTGACAGCAAGCGCTACCCAGAAGTTCTCAAAGAAGACCACAAGATCAGAGGATACGTTAACAAAACCCTCAGTAATGCCGGGATTTCTACCGTTAGGATCGAACGGAAAGCAGACCAAATCGATCTAGAAATCCACACCGCCAGACCAGGCGTTGTCGTTGGTCGCGGGGGAAAAGGAATTGAAGATTTGCGGCTAGGCCTTCAACAAGCCCTAGGCGGAAATCGTCAAATTCGCATCAACGTCGTTGAAATAGCACGAGTAGACGCAGATGCCGAACTGATTGCCGAATACATCGCCCAACAATTAGAGCGAAGAGTTTCGTTCCGTCGAGTGGTACGTCAAGCAATTCAACGTGCCCAAAAAGCCGATGTAAAAGGGATAAAAGTACAAGTTGGCGGTAGGTTAAATGGTGCAGAAATTGCTCGAACCGAGTGGGTGCGTGAAGGAAGAGTTCCCCTACACACACTCAGAGCAGATATTGACTATTCCTGCCGGACAGCCAAAACTATCTACGGAATCCTGGGCGTAAAAGTCTGGATATTCAAAGGAGAAATTATTCCTGGTCAAGAAGAAATAGCAGCTCCTAACGTAGCCCAACCTCGTCGCCGTCAACAAAAACGTCGCCAGCAATTTGAAGATCGTTCAAATGAATAGTTATTAGTTGTTAGTTATTAGTTGTTAGTTATTAGTTATTAGTTGTTAAACCTTAAACAACAAACAACAAACAACAAACAACCAACAACAAACAACAAACAACAAACAACAAGCAACAAACAACCATGTTAAGTCCTAGAAGAACAAAATTTCGCAAACAGCAGCGCGGGAGAATGTCCGGTGTTGCAACTCGCGGCAATACCTTGACCTTTGGTGACTTTGGATTACAAGCCATAGAGCCATCCTGGATTACCGCTCGTCAGATTGAAGCTTCTCGTCGAGCCATGAACCGCTATATCCGTAGAGGTGGTCAAATTTGGATTCGCATTTTCCCTGACAAACCCGTGACAATGCGCCCCGCCGAAACTCGGATGGGTTCCGGTAAAGGTTCTCCAGAGTTTTGGGTAGCAGTGGTAAAACCAGGTCGAATCCTATTTGAAATTGGCGGAGTTACCGAAGAAATTGCTCGCGAAGCGATGCGATTAGCTTCTAACAAATTGCCCATTCACACCAAGTTCATCACCCGCGAAGGGGAACCGGGATAAGTTATGCCTTTGCCCAAGATACAAGACGCTAGAAAGTTAAGCGACAAGGAATTGGCGGATGAAATTTTAGCCGCCAAACGCGAGTTATTTCAATTAAGGATGCAAAAAGCAACCCGAAGATTGGAAAAAACACATCAGTTCAAACAGCTACGCCACAAGATTGGTCAAATGATGACAGTATTGGGGGAACGTAAACTGATTGCGACTAAAGCCTCCCTGGAGTCGCAAAAAACTGAGGCTAAAGCACTGCAAGAAGGAGAAAAATCTGTGGATGCCGAAGCATCAGATAAGTCTCAATCAGACACTCAAGAAGAGGAGTAGACCCCAATGGCAGTTAAAGAACGAGTTGGTCTAGTCGTTAGCGACAAAATGAATAAAACCGTCGTAGTTGCTGTGGAAAATCGCTCTCCCCACCCCAAGTACGGCAAAATCGTATTGCGCACCAAGCGATACAAAGCCCACGACGAAGAAAATGAATGCAAGGAAGGGGATCGGGTTCGGATTCGCGAAACTCGACCTCTTAGTAAGACTAAACGCTGGATTGTTGCAGAAATTATCGGCAAGGGTTCAGATTCATAGAGTTTAGTTATTTGTTGTTAGTTATTTGTTATTTGAAAAACAACCAATAACGAATGTTATTGAAAAATAACCAATAACGAACAACCAACAACAAACAACAAATATAACTCAAAACTTTCTCATGGAGGTGGAAAATGATTCAACAAGAAACTTACCTAAATGTTGCCGACAATAGTGGTGCCCGTAAATTAATGTGCATCCGTGTCTTGGGAGCTGGTAACCGAACTTTTGGCGGTGTTGGTGATGTGATTATTGCCGTCGTCAAAGACGCTATCCCAAACATGGCAATCAAAAAATCAGATGTCGTTAGAGCTGTGATTGTTCGTACTCGCAAGGGCTTACGACGGGACAGCGGTATGAGTATTCGTTTTGACGATAACGCAGCCGTAATCGTCAACGCTGATGGCAACCCTAGAGGAACCCGCGTTTTTGGACCAGTGGCGCGGGAACTGCGGGATAAAAACTTCACCAAAATTGTTTCTCTGGCTCCGGAGGTAATCTGATGACAACTCAATTCAAGGGCAAGAAAAATCCCGGAATAGTCTACAAAATGCACGTCAAAAAAGGTGACACAGTGCAGGTAATTGCGGGTAGGGATAAAGGAAAGGTAGGAGAAATCCTGCGAACAATACCCAAGCAAAGCATGGTTATTGTCAAAGGAGTGAACGTGAAGACCAAGCACGTCAAGCCTCAACAGGAGGGAGAAAGCGGTCAGATTACCACTTTTGAAGGTCCCATCCACAGCTCCAACGTAATGCTTTACTCCGAAAAGCAAAAAGTTGCTAGCCGCATCTGCTACACCTTTGATAAAGAGGGGAAAAAACTACGGATGCTGAAAAAGACAGGTGAAATTATTGATTAATTTGTTTTTTGTTGTTTGTTCTTTGTATATTGCAAGTAACCAATAACAAACAACCAATAGCAAACAACCAATAACAAATAACCAATAACAAACAACAATTCCCTGACCAAGCCCAGGGTTTAAGAGGACAAAAACCATGACAGGAAAGCTGAAAACTCTCTATCAAGAAACGATAGTACCCAAACTCAAAGAACAGTTTAGCTACACCAACATCCATGAAGTTCCGAAAGTAGTTAAAGTTAGCGTCAACCGAGGTTTGGGAGAAGCATCTCAGAATGCCAAAGCGCTGGAATCTTCTTTGAGCGAACTGGCAATCATCACCGGGCAAAAACCAGTGGTGACACGAGCAAAAAAGGCGATCGCAGGATTTAAAATTCGTGAAGGGATGCCCGTCGGTATGATGGTCACCTTACGGGGAGATCGAATGTACTTCTTTCTCGACCGCTTAATCAACTTGGCGTTACCTAGAATTCGGGATTTTCGGGGCGTTAGTCCCAGAAGCTTCGACGGCCGTGGGAACTACACCCTTGGCATTCGAGAGCAACTAATTTTTCCCGAAGTAGAGTACGACAGTGTCGATCAAATTCGTGGCATGGATATTTCAATAATTACAACAGCAAAGACAGATGAAGAGGGTCGCGCTTTACTTAAAGAAATGGGAATGCCATTCCGTGAAAACTAAAGCAGTAAGCATAGGAAAGAAATAATGGCGGCAAACGATACAATTTCAGATATGCTGACCCGCATTCGGAATGCGTGCTTGGTGCGGCATCAAACAACTAATATACCCTCCACAAAAATGACCCGCTCCATTGCCCAGGTCTTGAAAGAGGAAGGCTTTATTGCTGATTTTGAAGAAACAGGTGAAGGGATTAAAAAACTCCTGGTACTGTCTCTGAAATACAAAGGCAAAAACCGCCAACCGATCATAAGAACCTTGAAGCGTGTAAGTAGACCAGGGCTAAGGGTTTACAAAAACCGTAAAGAACTCCCCAAAGTCATGGGTGGCATTGGAATTGCGATTATCTCGACCTCCAGTGGCATCATGACAGATAGAGAAGCACGCCGTCAGGGAGTTGGTGGTGAAGTGCTTTGCTACATCTGGTAAAAAAGTTTTGCAGTTTTAATTTTGAGTTTTGAATTAATATTTGTAACTCAAAACTCCTAACTCAAAACTCCTAACTCAAAACTACTGAAGGAGAATCGAAGTAATGTCGCGGATTGGCAAACGCCCTATAGACATTCCCAGTAAGGTAACCGTCAATATTAACGGTCAAGAGATTGTTGTCAAAGGTCCGAAAGGGGAACTGCAACGACTTTTATCTGAACAAGTTTCGGTTCAGCAAGAAGGGGCACAGTTACAAGTGCTACGGCGGGATGAATCAAGAGTATCCCGTCAGCGCCATGGTCTGTCTCGCACCTTAGTTGCCAATATGGTGGAAGGAGTTTCCACAGGTTTTCAGAAACGCTTGGAAATTCAGGGTGTCGGTTATCGCGCCCAAGTTCAAGGTCGTAACCTCATTTTAAATGTTGGTTACAGCAAACCTGTTGAGATTGTCCCCCCTGAAGGCATCCAAGTGGCAGTTGAAAACAACACCAACGTGCTTGTTAGTGGTATCGATAAAGAAATCGTCGGCAATACTGCAGCCCGCATTCGCGCTGTCCGACCACCAGAAGTATATAAAGGTAAAGGCATTCGTTATGCAGGAGAAATTGTCAGACGTAAAGTTGGTAAATCAGGTAAGAAGTAAATAAAAATGAAGCTTACTCGTAAAGAATCAGTCCACCGGAGACATCGCCGGATACGTCGCAGAGTTGCCGGAACTGCTGAACGCCCTCGTTTAGCAGTATTTCGCTCAAATCAACATATTTACGCCCAGATTATTGATGATAATCTACAACATACCCTAGCAGCCGCTTCCACGATAGACACTGCCCTCAAGTCAGATTTAAAATCTGGTGCGACTTGTGCATCATCAGCCGAAGTAGGGAAGTTGATTGCCCAGCGAGCAATTGAAAAAGGTATCTCCAAGGTAGTCTTTGACCGAGGTGGTAATATTTACCACGGTCGGGTCAAATCCCTGGCAGAAGCCGCCCGCGAAGCTGGACTAGAGTTTTAGAGGGACTAGGGGCTAGGAGCTAGGGCTAATAGTTAAAAATTAGCAATTAGCAATTAGCCATGAGCAATTAGCAATTAGCAATTAGCAAAATTATGACAAATCGTCGCAAAACAAGTCGTGCAAAAGAAAAAGAAACGACATGGCAAGAACGGGTAATCCAAATTCGCCGCGTTAGCAAAGTCGTCAAAGGCGGTAAAAAATTGAGCTTCCGAGCAATTATCGTTGTTGGTAATGAGCGCGGTCAAGTGGGTGTTGGTGTTGGCAAAGCCAGCGATGTGATTGGTGCAGTACGGAAGGGCGTTGCTGATGCCAAAAAGCAATTAATCGATGTTCCCTTGACTAAATCTAACTCCATTCCTCACCAATCTAGCGGGACGGCTGTTGGTGCTAAGGTGATGGTTAGACCTGCTGCACCAGGAACAGGTGTAATTGCTGGTGGAGCAGTACGGACAGTATTGGAGTTGGCTGGAGTTCGCAATATCTTAGCTAAACAACTAGGGTCAAACAACCCTCTGAATAATGCCAGAGCTGCAATTAACGCCCTTGATTCTCTGCGGACTTTTGCCGAAGTTGCCGAAGAACGGGGCGTACCTATTGAGAGACTATACGGTTAGTTGTTAGTTGTTAGTTGTTGGTTGTTTGTTATTAGCCGACAACCAACAACCAATAACCAATAACCAATAACCAATAACCAATAACCAATAACCAATTATGAGAATACATGATTTAGCACCCCAAAAAGGGTCAAAAAAGCGTAAACGTCGCCTCGGTCGTGGTATAAGTGCTGGTCAAGGTGCTAGCAGCGGAAAAGGGATGCGGGGTCAAAAAGCACGAGCAGGTGGCAATACTAGACCAGGATTTGAAGGCGGTCAAATGCCCTTGTATCGCCGTCTGCCCAAGTTAAAGCACTTTACTGTCATCAATCGAAAACATTACACTACAATCAACGTAAGTAAGTTGGGATCGCTTCCTGCCAATACAGAGGTGACTTTAACCTCATTAATGGAGGCAGGCATTGTCACTACCAACGATGGACCGTTGAAAATGTTAGGCGACGGGGACTTAACCGTACCCTTAAACGTCAAAGCCAGTGCCTTCACGGCTGGTGCCCGCCAAAAAATAGAGGCCGCTGGTGGTAGTTGTGAAGTAATAGATGCTTAAACAGCTTATCGGGGTGTCGCGGTAGCTTCTCCTTCCATCACCCTCTCCTATCCTCTTTTAGGTAGCCCCTTATGGTCGTCAGTCGAGATAAAACCCCAACCGCTCAAGAAACATTTATGCAGATGGCACAAGCTGCTGGCCTTAGAGGTCGGCTCCTTGTGACTGTTGGCCTGTTGATTGTAGCTCGCTTCGGTATCTATTTACCCGTACCCGGCATCGACAGAGCCAGGTTTACCGAAGCGGTTAAAGATAGTCCAATTATCGGATTCTTAGACATATTCTCCGGTGGTGGTATTTCTGCCTTGGGGATTTTTGCTCTGGGAATTTTGCCTTTTATTAATGCTTCCATCATCCTGCAATTATTAACCGCTGCCCTCCCTTCTTTGGAAAACCTCCAGAAGAATGAAGGGGAAGCAGGAAGACGCAAGATTTCCCAGATTACTCGCTATGTCGCAGTTGGTTGGGCAGTAGTTCAAAGTATTGGTATCGCTCTCTGGATACAAAACTATGCCAATGCGCCTGGAGTGGTATTTATTACCGAAACAATATTGGCGCTCACGGCAGGCTCTATGTTTGTGATGTGGCTCTCAGAGTTGATCACGGAACGAGGTATTGGTAATGGGGCTTCCCTATTAATTTTCCTCAATATTGTGGCATCTTTACCCCGCACTTTGGGTCAAACTATTGAACTGGCTCAAGCAGGTGGTAGAGAAATGGTGGGGAAAGTAGTACTGCTCCTGATAGTTTTCCTGGTGATGATTGTCGGGATTGTCTTTGTCCAAGAGGGAACCCGCCGCATTCCCATTATCTCAGCTCGACGGCAAGTGGGAAAACGTCTGTACCGAGAACGTACTAGTTATCTGCCGCTACGATTAAATCAAGGTGGTGTGATGCCGATTATTTTTGCATCGGCTGTCTTATTTCTGCCACAATCTTTGGCTGGGTTCACTGGCGGTGAAGGAAGTAATCAATTTTTAGTAGGCGTTAGCAAAGTTCTAGCTCAGGTTTCAACTTATTTGAATCCAAGTGGTCCAACCCCCTGGGTGTATGTCTTGGTTTATTTATTTTTGATTGTCTTCTTCAGCTATTTCTACTCATCCTTGATTGTTAATCCAGTAGATATGTCCCAAAATCTGAAGAAAATGGGAGCTAGTATTCCGGGTATTCGTCCGGGAAAGGCGACAAGTGATTATGTAGAGAGGGTTTTGAATCGACTGACTTTCTTAGGAGCCATTTTCTTGGGATTGGTAGCTGTTGTCCCAACGGCAGTGGAAAGTGCTACCGGAGTCACGACATTTAGGGGAATCGGCGCAACCTCTTTACTGATTTTGGTGGGTGTGGCAATTGACACAGCCAAGCAAATTCAGACTTATGTGATTTCTCAACGCTATGAAGGTATGGTTAAGCAGTAGAGTTGTTGGTTGTTGGTTGTTGGTTGTTAGGAGTTCAAAATTTTGACAGGAACAAAGATAAAAAAAGCAATTGGCTCAAGCCCATTGCTTACAACAAATAACAAATAACAAATAACAAATGGCAAGATTAATATTTTTAGGAGCGCCAGGGGCAGGAAAAGGTACTCAAGCTCAACTCTTAGCTGAATCATTGAATATTCCTCATATTTCTACGGGTGATATTCTACGTGCTGCGATCGCAAATGTTACTCCTCTCGGTGAAAAGGCTCAGTCTTACATGGATAGGGGTGAGTTAGTTCCTGATGATTTGCTCCTGGATTTGATCCGGGAGCGTCTAGCTCAACCGGATACGCAAAACGGTTGGATTTTGGACGGTTTCCCCCGTAATGTCAGTCAAGCGTCTTTCTTGACTGATTTGTTGGCGGAGTTAAATCAAACTTGCGATTATGCTATCAATCTGGAAGTTCCTGATGAGGTACTCATCGAGAGACTTCTTTCAAGAGGACGTAAGGATGATAACCGAGAAACAATTGGCAGGCGTTTGGAAGTATACCGGGAGCAGACAGCACCAGTAATTGGCTTTTATCAGGATAAATCCGCCTTAAAATCCATCAATGGCAATCGTCCCATGGATGAAGTTACCGAGTCTCTCAAAAATCTGATCGATGCCTAATGTCGATCTCGGTAACGAGAATCGCCCCTCCTAAGTTGCTAAGAAAAGGAGAAAGGAAAAACAGACAAGGGAAAAGGCTATTGCCCATTCCCAGCTTGTTTGACCGTAAATTTGATAAAATATGTTAAGTTCTTCTGGACAAAGCTCCAGTATTCTGGATTTAGTTTTGATTAATGAATCTGAGTGAGGTGATAACAAATTGTCTAAACAAGACTTAATTGAAATGGAGGGCACGGTGACGGAATCGTTACCGAATGCCATGTTTAGAGTGGATCTAGACAATGGCTTTAATGTCCTTGCCCATATTTCCGGCAAAATTCGTCGGAACTATATCAAGATATTGCCAGGGGATCGAGTCAAAGTCGAACTAACCCCTTATGACTTGTCCAAAGGTAGGATAACCTATCGACTCCGTAAAAAATAAGGTAAAGAAAAACTTATTGTGATTCAAAGATCTAATACTTTGTCTAAATCTTTGACAAAGTATTCGATAAAATGGTATAATGATGTGCTTGCACTGTTGCCAAAAACGCATGAACTTACCAAAGACCAATGAAAGTTAGAGCATCCGTCCGGAAAATCTGTGAAAAGTGCCGCGTCATTAAGCGTCGCGGTCGAGTCATGGTGATTTGTCAAAACCCCAAACACAAGCAGCGTCAAGGGTAGCTCATAGAATCTACCCAGCACTGTTAATGTTTCAGTGTTAATGTTTCAGTTACTGTTTCATTTACTGTCACCGTCTCAGTTGTAGCACAAAACAAAGAAGAGGGAGAAAAGAGTGGCGAGGATTGCCAGTGTAGACCTGCCGCGTGATAAACGCATAGAAATCGGTCTAACCTACATCTATGGAATTGGTCCGTCTCGAGCAAGAGAAATTTTGAAAGCGACTGGGGTCAATCCCGATATTAGGGTTAAAGATCTAAATGATGCCGATTTAGCTGCTCTCAGAGTAGCCGTAGAAACGAACTATCAGGTTGAGGGGGATCTGAGGCGCTGGGAGGGAATGAATATCAAGCGCCTCGTTGATATCGGAACCTATCGCGGTCGTCGTCATCGATTGGGGCTGCCCGTGCGGGGTCAACGAACTCGCACCAATGGTAGAACCCGTAGAGGCCGCCGCGTTACCATCGCTGGTAAGAAAAAGGCACCCGCTAAGAAGTAAAACTTCCCAATCGAATCAGTTGTGGCAATCACTAATAGAGTCAACTAAAGCGACATGGCGCGACCAACTAAAAAAACTGGTACAAAAAAGCAGAAACGCAACGTCCCAAACGGAGTGGCTTTCATCCAGTCTACCTTCAACAACACTATCGTCACGATCGCTGACACCAGAGGCGACGTAGTTTCATGGGCATCAGCAGGCTCAAGTGGCTTTAAAGGAGCCAAAAAAGGCACACCTTTTGCCGCTCAAACAGCCGCTGACGGTGCAGCTCGCCGAGCTATGGATCAAGGGATGCGTCAGATTGAAGTGATGGTAAGCGGTCCGGGTGCGGGTCGAGAAACCGCAATTCGGGCACTGCAAGGGGCGGGGCTGGAAATCACCCTAATTCGGGATGTAACGCCAATTCCCCATAACGGCTGTCGTCCCCCTAAGCGACGGAGAGTGTAGAAAAGGAGATGGGAATTGGAAATTAGCAAGAGGTGGAAATATAGTTTTTTGGATCAAATAAAAAACATCGATTCAGCCAGCAAAGTTACATTCCCCATTAGAGTTTTTCAACAACTGTCAGCTAGAAATTGTTTTAGACCAAACCAACCCGATTGGATCTTCAATTGCGGGTCGATTGCACCAAATTTTGGGTCAGGAGTAACATTTTCCGCAAACCTACTTGAGTGCTTTTGGTAGGGTCCTATAAATAAGGAGGGAGGTCACTGGAGTGGCGCAGTTTCAAATTGAGTGTGTAGAGTCTAAAACACTAAAGAATCAGAGTCAATATAGCAAATTTGTCTTGGAGCCTCTGGAACGCGGTCAAGGGACGACAGTTGGCAACGCATTAAGGCGTGTACTCCTGTCTAACCTAGAAGGGACTGCCGTCACCGCTGTCCGGATTGCTGGTGTAAATCACGAATTTGCAACAATTGAAGGGATTAGAGAGGACGTTCTGGAAATTCTCCTGAATATGAAGGAAATTGTCCTCAAAAGCTATTCCCCTGGACCTCATATTGGTCGAGTCTCAATTACTGGTCCATCCACAGTGAGATCCGCTCAGTTCGAGCTTCCATCAGAAGTGGAAATCGTCGATCCAGGTCAATATGTCGCAACTCTAGCAGATGGAGCTAGGCTGGAGTTGGAATTTCGTATTGAACGAGGAAAAGGATATCGTGCTGTAGAACGAGGGCGTGACGATAACTCCTCCGTAGACTTTTTACAAATTGACGCTGTATTTATGCCAGTAACTAAGGTTAATTATAGCGTTGAGGATGTGCGAGTTGATGGTTCTGCAGAAAAAGATCGATTGCTATTAGAAGTTTGGACAAATGGCAGTTTTAGTCCTCAAGAAGCCCTGAGTCAATCTGCTACTATTCTGGTGGAGTTATTCAATCCCCTAAAAGATATTGAAATCAAGCCAGGGATTGGAGATACTCCTGATAATGCAGATCCAACCAGCCAAATTCCGATTGAAGAATTACAACTTTCAGTCCGGGCTTATAACTGTCTGAAGCGGGCACAAATTAACTCTGTCGCTGACTTACTCGATTACAGCCAGGAAGATCTCCTGGAAATCAAAAACTTCGGACAAAAGTCGGCAGAAGAAGTTATTGAAGCTTTGCAAAAGCGGTTAGGAATTACACTGCCACACGAAAAAACAGTTAAACCTGGCTAAAATGAATGTTTGTTGTTTGTTGTTAGTTATTGGGAGTTAGTTATTGGTGGTTAGTTAGTAGTTGTTAGTTAGTAGCAAAACAACGAACAAAAAACAAAAAACAAAAAACAAACAAAAAACAACCAACAACAAACAACCAACAACTACGAGAGGGAGGAAAGAAAATGCGTCATGGTTGTCGCGTCCCAAAACTGGGAAAACCCGCTGACCAACGTCGGGCGTTACTGAGAAGTCTGGCAACTGAACTAATTCGTCATGGTCGAATTACTACGACTATGATCCGAGCAAAAGCAGTCCGCTCAGAAGTAGAAAAAATGGTGACATTGGCGAAAAACGGCTCCCTAGCCGCACGTCGTCAAGCTATTGGCTATATCTACGATAAGCAGTTAGTTCACTCTCTATTTGAGGGAGCCAAGGATAGATATGGCGATCGCAACGGCGGATATACTCGTATCCTGAGAACCGTGCCCCGTCGCGGTGATAATGCTAAAATGGCAATTATCGAGTTGGTTTGAGGATTAGTTGTTGGTAATTGGTTGTTCGTTTTTTGTTGTTTGTGGGAGAGTTTTGGAGAGCTAAAAAGCAATTGCCAATGACTAATAACAAACAACAAACAACCAAGAACCAACAACCAACAACTAACAACCAATCGCGAATTGCCTTGGTAATCCAATACCTAGGTACTAATTTTTACGGTTGGCAACGGCAACTCCGTCATCGCACCGTACAAGAGGAAATAGAAAAACTCCTCTTGAGTATAGAACAGCGACCAGTAACTCTGTACGGTGCTGGTCGCACGGATACGGGAGTTCATGCGGCTGCTCAGGTAGCCCATTTTAATACCACCCTGCCAATACCAGCCCATCGGTGGCGTGATGTTCTCAATAAAAGCTTGCCAGAGGATATCCTAATTCGAGCGTCCGCATTGGTACCACCAGATTGGCACGCTCGTTTCTCCGCCAGTTACCGTCGCTATCGATACACCATCTATACGGACGCTCGACCAAACTTGTTTGTGCGACCCTATAGTTGGCATTATTATTACGAACCCCTGAATGAATCCCGCATCCAGGAAGCATTAAATCCCCTAATTGGCAAGCACGAATTGACGGCATTTCACCGCTCCAATTCCGCACGAAAGCATTCTTGGGTAGATGTTCAAGAAGCTCAATGTTACCGCAATGGCTCATTTCTTTATATAGAAATACAGGCTAACGGATTTTTGTACGGTATGGTGCGCCTATTAGTAGGAATGCTGGTACAAGTAGGAAGGGGACTGCGCGAGCCTGATGAGTTTACCGAAATTTGGGTAAACCAGCGCCGGGAAGAAGTAAAATACGCCGCCCCAGCTAAGGGACTGTGTTTATTGCGAGTTGGATACCCCGACTCACCCTTTGATCGAGAAATTTGGTTTGATACCCAGCCCAAGTTTCTCTTGCCCCAAATCCCAGACCAATTCTCCATTAAGTGAAATCCTAACCCTAGAAGCACAGAAAAAGACAGATGGAAAAAACTTACCTTCCCCCAATCGACTCCCTCGAACGCAATTGGTATATCGTAGATGCAGAAAACCAGCGTCTCGGTAGACTAGCCAGTGAAATTGCCACAATTTTGAGGGGAAAAAATAAACCCACCTTCACCCCTCACATGGATACAGGTGACTTCGTGATTGTTGTTAATGCCGAAAAAGTCCTGGTGACTGGCAAAAAACGGACTCAGAAGCTCTATCGCCGTCATTCAGGCCGTCCAGGTGGGATGAAGACGGAAACATTTGCCAAATTGCAAGTCCGCCTACCAGAGCGAATTATCGAACGCGCAGTTAAAGGGATGCTACCAAAAAATTCTCTCGGTGCAAAACTCTTTACTAAGCTAAAAGTTTATGCGGGAGATAATCATCCCCATTCAGCTCAAAAACCCCAGACTTTAACCATTAACACGATTCCAGGAGAAAATTAATGCCAACATTAGATTTAAGCGATCGCGTCGTATACTGGGGCACTGGTCGTCGGAAGTCTTCAGTAGCACGGGTACGTCTAGTTCCCGGTACAGGTAAGCTGGTTGTTAACGATCGTCCAGGCGATTCCTATTTTAACTTCAATCCCGCTTACCTAGCAGCCACTAAAGCCCCACTGGAAACCCTTGGTCTAGAAAATGATTATGACATCTTGGTTAAGGCTCATGGTGGTGGCTTAACTGGCCAAGCTGACTCTGTTCGCTTGGGTGTCGCGAGAGCATTGTGCCAACTTGATCCGGAAAATCGTTCACCCTTAAAAATAGAAGGGTATTTGACTCGGGACCCACGGGCAAAAGAACGGAAGAAATACGGGTTACATAAAGCTCGTAAAGCACCTCAGTACTCGAAGCGGTAAGTCGTTTTCTTTGGGATTTTGGATGGGGTATTTACTAATCTAAAATCCCATTTTTTTTATAGCTGCTAATGGTGGAGAAAAAAAAATTTTTAACAATTAACAATTAGTAATTGGCAATTATTAGTAGATAAAATTTAGGATTTTGTCAAGTCATTTTCTGGAAAGGTATTCGCCGATTGCCAGATTGAGATTTTGGTATTGAGACTATCAATAGTTTCGCCAGCAAAGAGTCGATCTTTGATTTCCAAGTAGTCTGTCGGTTGCCATAACAGATCTCCCAAAAAGATGGCAGCTTTAGCAATGCCGAGGCGATCGATCAAAACAGCGATCGCTTCGTGACGCACATCGTCACTTTTGGGTAGAGTTGGAATTGAGATAGTGTTCATTTATTCCCCCTTGGTAGTGATTTTTAGGATAAACTCGACTGGATTGAGGAGAGACATAGCTCCTTTGTAGCGCTTGATCAGGCGATCGTCACAGGTGATGAAGTAATCAGTAACTAAAGCCTCCTCGCAGGCAATGTGGAGAGCATCTACTGAGGCTATTCTATCAGTGCTTTCCAGTTGGCGACCTCTAACTATAATTTCAGGTGCCAATGTTTGGTATGCTTTAGCTTGCTGTAGAATTCGTACTGCTATATCCTGCCGTTCGCGGTAAGGGTTTTGGGAAATTTCATAAGCAAGAACAGCCGATGCGACTAAATCAATCGTACTCGTTTCTATCAACAGTAATATGGCTTCTACCGCTTTGGCTTCTAAAGAAATCCGCATTTGCGAGCGATCGTCAAAAATCCGATTGAGGGCGCTGGTATCGAGGTAGATGTTCATAGGTTGGTGTTTCTCTACTGCAAGCACCACTCATCGAAAAACGAGAGGGGAGCAGGAAATCATGCTCCCCCTTCCCTAACCAGGGAAGGGGGCTGGGGGGTTAGGTTTTTGCCAAGCTCGATCGTGGTGCAAGATGTGAGGCAGGATAAGACGCACGCTCCAAGCTCCATGGGCAAAGCCATCGCAATTTCATTAATGTTTGTGACAAATCTCGCTCTTTCCTAGCTTCCTGGAAAAGGGGGAAATATAATATAGGTTTTTAATATTTATAGTAAAAACCATGGCAGAGCAAGTTTTAAAAGAACGTTACGCCATTCAGCAACAGCTAGGTAAAAATGCTGGACGACAAACTTGGCTGGCGCGGGACTTACAAACTGAGGAGTTAGTCGCAATTAAAATCCTCACTTTTGGTGCAGATTTTCAATGGGAAGATCTAAAACTATTTGAACGAGAAGCAGAAGCTTTACAATCGCTCTCCCATCCCGCAATTCCTCGTTATTTAGACCATTTTGAATTCCAGACTCGTAAGACTAAAGGTTTTGCCCTAGTACAAAACTATATCGAAGCTAAATCTCTGGCAGAATGGGTCAAGTTGGGACGGACTTTTAACGAAGATGAAATCAAGCAACTGGCTAGAGATTTACTGGAAATATTGATATATTTGCACGGACAAAATCCCCCAGTAATTCATCGGGATATTAAGCCGAGTAATATTTTATTAGGAGAAGAATCCCCCCTCGATCAAAAACTCTCCACCCTTAATAAGGGGGGCTGGGAGGGTCAAGTTTATTTAGTTGATTTTGGCTCAGTCCAAACCTTAGCAGCAAGAGAAGGTAGCACCTTTACTGTAGTAGGAACTTATGGATATATGCCCCCCGAACAATTTGGCGGACGTGGTGTTCCCGCTTCGGATCTTTATGGCTTAGGTGCAACATTAATTTACTTAGTAACAGGAACCCATCCAGCGGAGTTACCGCAAGAGGATTTGCGGATTAAGTTTGAGCCAAAAATTTATCTCAGTTCAGATTTTGTTGACTGGATAGAGTGGATGACGGAACCTGATTTAAAGCGTCGTTTAACTTCTGCTGGGGAGGCATTAAAGGCACTGGAAAAACCGGGGGAAAAAGAGGGTAAATATTCGGTTGTGTCAAAACCTACTGGGAGTAAGGTTCAATTGAAGAAAGATCGGAATAATTTGGAGATTATCGTTCCTATTCATTGGACAGATGTTAATGGAATCGGCTGTTTTAGCATAGTTTTTATTTTATTGATATGCTTCTGTTTCTCCTTATTATTATGGATATTGATAATGCAGTTTATTTCCCATTTGTTCGGTATATCAATACTGTCAGGTTTTGGAGGTTATTTATTTTTGTTTATCTTTATATTTTTATCATGGGTAACCATCAAACCTCGTAATCGCTTGCGGATCGATCGACAACAAATTTATCAACGAATTTATTTCAATTACAATTGGTTTGGTTATAATAATATGCCTCCAAGTCCAAGGTGGGCTATTTGTAAATTAAGAATTTCAGACATTTACTATAATAAAAACTCTCGTGTTGGTCGCAACATTCAGATTTGGGCAGGAATCCGAGAATATAAACTTATTACCAAAGATCTCACCAATGGCGAAGTTGATTGGATAGCACATGAACTCAGCGAGTGGTTAAATTTGCCTATTACTTAATAATAGATGGATTAAATCTAAAATCAATAATCACTCTTCTCAAGAGAAGGAGAAAAAATGGCAAATAAAGTTTTAAAAGAACGTTATGTCATCGAGAAACAGCTAAGTAAAAATGCGGGACGACGCACAGTGCTGGCACAAGACTTACAAACCCAAGAGTTAGTAGCGATCAAGTTGCTAATTTTTAATGAAGATTTTGAATGGGATAACTTGAAGCTATTTGAACGAGAAGCGCAAACTTTACAACTACTTTCCCATCCAGCAATTCCCCGTTACCTGGATTACTTTGATGTGGATACATCCATAGGTAAAGGATTTGCCTTGGTACAAAGTTATATACCTGCTAAATCATTGGAGGAATGGTTAAAAAGTGGACGAACATTTAGCGAAGAAGAAGTTAAACAACTGGCTAAAGCACTCCTGGAAATTTTGCGATACCTCCACGGGCAACAGCCGCAAGTAATTCACCGAGATATCAAGCCTAGTAATATTTTATTGGAAAATAGATCTGGCAACAGTGTGGGTGAGGTTTATTTAGTTGATTTTGGTTCAGTAAATACACTAGCTGCCAAAAAAGGTAACACGATTACAGTTGTTGGCACTTACGGATATATGCCACCCGAACAATTTGGTGGACGGAATGTTCCCGCTTCCGATTTGTACAGTTTGGGTGCAACGCTAATTTATTTAGTAACAGGTAGGCATCCAGCAGATTTACCCCAGGATAATTTGTCAATTCAGTTTGAGTCAGCCGTAAATCTCAATCCAGATTTAATCGATTGGCTGAAGTGGATGACACAACCGAGTCTAAATCGTCGTCTCGCATCTGCTGAGGAGGCGCTGAAAGCTTTGGAAAATCCTCGTCAGAAAACAGGGATTTCTGCGGTTCGACAAAAACCGTTTGGGAGTAGGATTCAAGTAAATAAAAATGGGGATAATGTAGAGATTTTCATTCTACCCAAAATGTTGAGTTTTTGGAACGTATTCTGTGGTTTAATACTAATGTTCTCTATGTTCAGTTTTGCTTTATTGCCTGTGGCATCAATAATACGTGCGATTCACGGCAACCTTGAGTTAATTTTTCTATTCGTGATATTGTTATTGTTTTTATCACTCCCTTGCGGAATGATTGGTTTTTGGATATTATGGGAACTCCTCGCAACTTCTTTCAGATCCACTCGACTGAATCTCAACCAAAAACAGATTTCCTTGACTTACATGTGGCCTTGGTGGAAACGTCAGGAGACTCCTCTTCTAAAGAAGGATATCAGCCAATTGATTTATAAGGAAGGTTTGTGGATTCAAATCATTGCAGGACAACAGAAATATACACTATATTCATTAATTTCCTATTATTTCCACATCACAATCACCCATCCAGAAATTGAATGGCTAGCTCATGAACTCAGTGAATGGTCAGGTGTGCCGATTACTGTTGAAGATGAAAATTAAGCACTATAACAAATCAAGCTTCTCTCAACGTTGCTGTTGCTAATCCCGTACAATGGTTTATGGAAATTTATCAGTTAGAAGGAGAACCTGCTATCTATCAGATTGCTTCTTGATTGAAAGGAGGAGATTCGACAATTGATAAAATTCAGCAGTAGAGTATAATTTAACCCAAAAATGCTTTAAAGCATTATTATAAAGTAAAGAAACGATTTATAATATTATGCCTTACAGGAAATTCACACCTGCCAAAGCAAAGAAAGACTTTCAGTTAACAATTAAAGAGGGCGATCGCTTTTTGCCTCAAGTCGATTCAATTAGTCCTAGCCATCGATTAGCCAGCGAATTAGAAGACTTACCCTGGGCGATCGCAGTTGGTTCGGAAAAAGCTCGCTCTGAATCCATTATTTATCCCGTATTGCAAGAAGTACGACGCATTCTCAATCGTCAAATTAGTTTGTTTTCCGGTAATGAATTTAATGTCGATCCTGACAAAGAACTTAATGGACGGATTGATTTCCTCATTAGCCGTTCACCGGAACAACTGATTGTCGAAGCGCCAGTAATCGTAATTACTGAAGCGAAGAAAGCTGATATTAATGAAGGTTTGGGACAATGTTTCGCTGAAATGGTTGCCGCTCAAAAATTTAATCAAGCGATGCTAGAAAATCCCATGAAAACCGTTTATGGCTGTATCAGCAGTGGTACAGTATGGCGATTTCTCAAATTGGAGGAACAGACAATAACAGTGGATCTCACAGATTACCCCTTACCTCCTGTGGAGCAAATCTTAGGTTTTTTGGTTTGGATGGTACAGGAGGGGTGAGGGGTAAAATCAGTGAAAACGATTATTTTTCTGATTCGATGAAGTTAGCGCTCGCAAGCGACACTGGAATATTAATTGGCTCGGTATCCACAGCCGACAGCGCTGCAACAATCGGCTCGTTAACTTGTATTTAGCCATACTCCTCAGTTTCCTGAGATTTGCTTTGACCAAAAACCATTGCCACCAGCACAAGAGTTGAGAGCCTCTCAACCAAAGGGTGAGTGCGCTGAAAACTAATCCCAATATGAATCAGAGCGATCGCATTCTAATTCTGTCCCCTGTATTGTTATAATACATCCAAGCAGTAAAGACCAAATACCAGGATTTTAATTTGAAACCCCAAAGCGGGTTGTGATTCACCATGCCAAAATCTGACATTCATCCCCAGTGGTATCCAGAAGCCAAAGTCTATTGTAACGGGCAACTTGTCATGACCGTTGGTTCCACCAAGCCGGAACTCCATGTGGATGTTTGGTCCGGTAACCATCCCTTTTTCACCGGAACCCAGAAAATTATCGATACTGAAGGCCGAGTAGAACGCTTTATGCGGAAATACGGCATGATGGATAGTTCTAGTGGAGCCGCCACCGATTCTGAGTCCAAAGAGAAATAGCAAAAAAAGTGGGAGTGTGAAGGATGAAATATGAAGGTGAAATCTGGCATGGAATTGTTGATTTACAAGACATAATTTTCCTAAAGCCAGTAAACCTTCCTATTCTTCACCCCTGAAACTTCCTCCTCCCTTTCAAACTTTATACTTCACACTTCATACTTTCTCATCGCTATTTCAATGGAGCTTCACACGAGTCATGGCTGAAACTTATCTCCTCTCAAAACTGGAATCAGTAGAACAAACTTTTTATGAATTAACCCGACGTTTGGCAGATCCAGATGTCGCTAGAGATCCCAATGAGATGCAACGGGTAGCAAAAGCACGTTCCTCTTTGGAGGAAGTAGTTGAAACTTATGATACCTGGAAAATTGCTAAGGAAGACTTAGCGGGAGCAAGGCAAATTCTCAAAGAAGCAAGTAGCGATCCAGAGTTGCAAGAAATGGCAAGTCTGGAAGTTAACGAACTTCAAGAAAAGTTAGAATATTTGGAAATACGCCTCAAAATACTACTTCTACCTCGCGATCCTAACGATGATAAGAATATCATGTTGGAAATTCGCGCCGGAACAGGTGGAGATGAAGCTAGTATCTGGGCGGGAGACTTGGTACGGATGTATTCCCGCTATGCTGAAACTCAAAACTGGCGGGTGAAACTATTAAGTGAGTCTACAGCCGATATGGGTGGATTCAAAGAGGCGATCCTGGAAATTCAAGGAGAACAAGTTTACAGTAAACTCAAGTTTGAAGCAGGTGTTCATCGGGTGCAACGAGTCCCGGTAACTGAAGCAGGAGGACGAGTTCACACCTCAACAGCAACAATAGCAGTGATGCCGGAAGTTGACGATGTGGAAATTCACATCGATCCGAAGGAAATAGAAATGACAACCGCTCGTTCCGGTGGTGCAGGTGGACAAAATGTCAACAAAGTGGAAACAGCAGTAGATTTATTCCACAAGCCTACAGGAATTCGGGTATTTTGTACAGAAGAGCGATCGCAATTACAAAACCGCGAACGTGCCATGCAGATTCTCCGCGCCAAGTTATACGAGATCAAGCTAAGAGAGCAACAAGAAGCTGTCTCATCGATGCGTAAAAGTCAGGTAGGGACAGGTTCCCGTTCTGAAAAAATTCGCACTTATAATTATAAGGATAATCGCGTCACCGATCATCGTCTGGGTCAAAACTATTCCCTTAACCCATTATTAGAAGGAGAGTTGGAGTCTGTAATTCAATCTTGTATTAGCCAAGATCAGCAGGAGCGCTTACAGGAGTTAGCTGCTTCGACGGGAGAGTAAGACTTCAGGGGGCGCTTGTCGCCCCCTGAAATCCCCCAGGGCTGTTTCATTCTCCCATCAGAATGTCAAAAGTAAAAGCGATTATCAAAACAATAGCATTGAATCTTTTCCAAATTTTAGGTTTTTGATCAATTACAGAAGGACAACGATGGTTAGGAAATCAATGGTACAAGCTTTTTATTTTGCCAAAAGAGTTCCGATAGGATTTCCGGAATAGACTGGGTTATTTTCTGGGAAAATTAGAATGATAATTAAGCTCAAGCCCTGTAGTGTAAGCAATAGGGTGATTTTTAGTGATTATTTGTTAAAAGGTTTAATGGATACTAAGTTGTCTCTATTGAGCCAGAGAATAATAGCGATTATAGCAACTGCCAGGGCGGTTAAGTCATTGATCGGAGTCGAAATACACTGACAAAGTGACCAAAAATGCACTAAGCGCCTTGGCGACTGCTATAATTCCGATCATAAATAACAATTTATTGCCAAATATTGAGGTGTAATTAATGAGAATGAAACAGCCCTGGGGGCAGGGGTCAAACTTGCGCTAATATGTCTACTAAGCTGTGACGCATTTAATTTGTAAATTCCCACACCAAAAAACCCTTTCAACAAATTTAATATCCAATTTAGATGCGCCGCAGCTTATTACCTTCCTCAAATAAAAACTACAGTAGTCTATCTCAAAAACAAATATGACATCAGATCCCAAAATACAAAACACCGACAATCTCATTACCATTGCCCAGCAATTTACCTTAGAGGATAAAATTACACAAGTTAAACCCTTTGGTAGTGGAAATATTAATGACACCTTCCTCGTAATATTAGATTCGGCTAGGGAACGGCACTTTATCCTCCAAAAGATTAACACCCAAGTGTTTCCTAAACCCCAACTTGTCATGGAGAATATATCTACCGTGACTCAACATATTTCTAATCGCTTAAAACAGACACCTCTCAATCGTCGCTGGGAAGTACTGCGCGTACTGCCAACTAAAGAGAATCGCGACTATTATCAAGATAATGATGGTTCCTTTTGGCGGGGAATTAGTTTTATTGATAATTCCCAATCTTTTGACACAATTCGCGATATTGAACAAGCCAAAGAAATCGGCTATGGTTTGGGAACATTCCACAACCTTATCAGCGATTTGTCTCCAGAAAAACTTGCCGATACTTTGCCGGGATTCCACATTACACCACTTTACCTGGAACAGTACAATCAAGTGCTGGCAAAGACGAATCTACCCAAATCTGTTGAGGTAAATTATGGTTTAGATTTTGTTGGCGATGCCTCTGGCGGGCGAAGCCATCGCACTTCTTTATCACATATACTAGAAAATGCCAAAGCTGAAGGTAAATTACCCCTCCGCCTGATGCACGGAGATCCAAAAATTAACAATGTATTGTTCGACACGACTACTAATCAAGCTGTTAGTGTCATAGACTTAGATACAGTCAAACCAGGATTGATACATTACGATATTGGCGACTGTTTGCGCTCCGGTTGTAATCCTGTTGGCGAAGAAACTCAGGAGTGGGAAACGGTACTATTCGATCCTGATTTATGTCAGGGAATTCTCCAAGGATATCTCTCTATTGCCAAAGCATTTCTTACTGAAAATGACTATATCTATATATATGATGCCATTCGTCTGATTACTTTTGAGTTAGGATTGAGATTCTTTACTGACTATTTATCCGGGAATGTCTATTTCAAAGTAAAGTATCCAGAACATAATTTGGTGAGGGCACTTGTTCAGTTTAAACTAACTGAGAGTATTGAATCTCAAGAAGCGACTATTCGTAGTATTATTAATGATGCCCAGATACCATAATTATCCAAAAAATCATGGATCTAAAGAGAATTGAGTAAAATACTATGAAATTTATCCTACAACCTTTTTCTACTGCCCAACTTTTGCCTGATATTCAGATTATTGGCAATATTACTCGAAATGACAATAAGCTCAACCTCGACTATACACTTAAGGGCAACTTAGCAGAAGTTGATATTATCTCACCATCAGATACCCCGACTCGCAAAGACGACTTGTGGCAAGATACATGCTTCGAGTTTTTTCTAGGTATTAAAGATTCTTCTGGTTATTGGGAATTTAACCTTTCACCTTCCGGAGACTGGAATGTTTATCGCTTTACTGGATATCGTCAAGGGATCGTAGAAGAAACTGCTTTTACTGAATTTCCTTTTATTGTGGAGAGGAGATTGGATAGTTTAGTGGTATCTTTAAATGTAGATTTAGCTAAAATTGTTTTGCCAGAAGCAGGGGTAGAAGTAGCAATTACTACGGTGATTAAAGATAAAAATAGTGAGGTGAGTTACTGGGCGTTGACGCATCGAGGTGGGGTAGCTGATTTTCACTTGCGAGATAGTTTTGTGCTTGAGTTGTGATAGAATTAATATTAAGGAACTCATGGCATTTCTCGATGAGCGTGGCAAGCAAACAAAAACTGTTTCAGCAGCAGCAGCGCGGGCTAGATTGGGTTTAACTAGCGAGTAAGTTTCAGGCTTTGTATCTAACAATTCTATTAACACTAGATCTCTTGCAAATAACTTGCACTAGTTGCGATAACCCGACAGTGGTTAAAACCACTGTCTAACAGCTAAAGTCGTCTAAAGACGACTGTGGAATAATTTTAGTCCATTTCAATGGACTTAAGCTATTAGACAGAGAATTTATTCTCTGGCGGGATCGGAGGTTAATTGAGATTGGTGCAAGTTATTACCGAGCCACATATCCTCATCTTTCCAATAAATATATCGCTGAGTATTCATCGCTTAAAATATAGTAAATCCTTCAAACAATACCAGGCTTTAACCAACCAAATAACTCCCCAACCGTAAGTTTAAAATCCCCCATAAACCCTGGAGTTAGCATTACCAAATCTGCCTCTGACAAAAATATAGGTTGTTGCCCAACAGGAAATGCGATCGCAGATTTCTCCGCCGGATCGAGGAGCCAACCCATCTCACAACCACCATTAAGACAATGGAGGATATTATTTGTTACTTTAGTATAACTTTGATCTGGAGATAAAATTTTAATCGTCCAGTCTGGATGAGCCGCGAAAACATTAGCAATATCTCCCTCTTCATCCAAAGGAATACGATGCCAAGTAAAAATAGCAATATCTGGCACAATGGAACGCCCACCAAATGTACACCGCAATTCTGGCAGCGCTAAGGCAATCTGTGATGCTTCGACAATGTTATTGATTACCGTAACTAGCTTACCCTGTAATTTGCTATGTTTTCCTTGTGGCATGGGTTTCTGGATAATTTGACCGTTGATATATTCGCTAGCAGGTTTAGTTTCTGGTAATTCTAAAAACTCTGCTAGGGTGAATGGTTTAGTAAGAGCTTGTACCATAATTTGAAACTTTAAACTCAGATAATTTTATCAAACTTTTTCACTAAATCAACAGAATCAGGACTTACGCAAAGCCTCTATGCTGTAGGGTGCATTATGCGACAGCTAACGCACCATTACCTATATATGTAATTTAGCTGTAGGGTGCATTATGCGACAGCTAACGCACCATTACCTATATATGTAATGTAGTCTATTAAGTCCTGCTCACGCCAATCCAACCGACACCAAGGCACTGACGAGTTGAGAGACAAATTTTTATCAATAAACAATACACCTCAAATCAAAACCCGCCCCTAATTACTTTGTAATCAAATAGCAAAAGTACCACATATTATAGATGCGATCCTTCACAAGAGAAGTTACCCTAACACCCCCACCACTTCAGCCAACATGAAGTTTGGTAACCATGTCTGCAATAGAGATCTACCTATGTTGAGGTTAGATAAAGATTTATAAACCAAATATGAATAAAAGCTTAAAAAATTTAGTAGAATTATTTTATTCACCAGTAGGTATTTATTCTTACTCCCATGACAGCGGCTCAATTTCCCTGGCTCACCGCGATAATCCTCCTCCCACTCCTTGCCTCCTTACTCATCCCCGTCATACCCGATAAAGAGGGTAATCGCGTGCGATGGTACGCCCTGAGTGTGGGCATCGCCGACTTTCTATTGATGTTGTATGCCTTTTGGAAGCATTACGATGGCAGCAGCACGACTTTCCAAATGGTGGAAAAGTACACCTGGATGCCTCAGATAGGATTAAGCTGGGCTGTTTCAGTGGATGGAATTTCTGCCCCCTTAGTGCTTCTGGCAGGATTCGTCACCACACTCTCGATTTTTTCAGCTTGGCAAGTCGATCGCAAGCCTCGCCTATTCTACTTCTTAATGCTGGTCCTGTACTCGGCACAGATAGGAGTCTTCGTCGCTCAAGACATTCTCCTCTTATTTATTATGTGGGAAGTAGAACTAATTCCCGTCTATTTACTTGTCTCCATTTGGGGCGGGCAAAACCGTCAATACGCCGCAACAAAATTCTTAATCTATACCGCAGCAGCTTCTATATTTATTCTGGTAGCCGGATTAGGAATGGCACTCTACGGTGGTGGTAATATAACCTTCGATATGGTCGAACTCGGCTTGAAGGATTACCCCCTGACTCTAGAATTACTACTATATGCCGGATTACTCATTGCCTTTGGTGTCAAACTAGCTGTTTTCCCCCTCCATACCTGGTTACCCGATGCCCACGGCGAAGCATCTTCTCCCGTTTCGATGATTCTGGCTGGTGTACTTCTAAAAATGGGTGGATATGGATTAATTCGCCTCAATCTCGAACTTCTCACCGACGCGCATATTTACTTTGCACCGCTTCTAGCAATGCTGGGTGTTGTCAACATTATCTATGGTGGCTTTAACTCCTTTGCCCAAACCAACATGAAGCGTCGCCTCGCCTATTCCTCCGTTTCTCACATGGGATTCGTCTTATTGGGGATTGCCTCTTTTACCGACTTGGGCATCAATGGCGCGATGTTACAAATGATTTCCCACGGTTTGATTGCCTCAGTACTATTCTTCCTCGCTGGCGTAACCTACGATCGCACCCATACAATGGCAATGAAGGAAATGGGCAATATTGGCCAAGCCATGCCCAAAGTCTTTGCCTTATTTACCGCCGGAGCAATGGCATCCTTAGCACTTCCCGGTATGAGTGGCTTTATTAGCGAACTTTCTGTATTCGTTGGTGTGGCGACTAGCGATGTCTATAGCTCCACTTTCCGCACCGTTACCGTCTTTCTCGCCTCAGTTGGAGTCATCATCACTCCGATTTATCTACTCTCGATGCTGCGGCAGATATTTTACAACCCAGGCGCAGTACCAACATGCGATCTTACACCTACCTGCGATATTAACGATACAGAATTGAAGAATCAGGGAAATCAAGAAGCAGTTTGCTTCGGTACAAACTGTGTTTTACCAACCGAGGCAAAGTTTAATGATGCTAGCCCCCGTGAAGTATTTATTGCAGTCAGCTTCCTGGCACTAATTATTGGGATTGGCGTATATCCTAAACTGGCGACAAAATTATATGACGCAAAGACAGTAGCAGTGAATGCTCAAGTCCGTCAATCTTATATCGAAATCGCCCAAGGGAATCCTCAAATTTATGCTCAAGGTTTCTTGATGCCCCAAATTGTCAAGGCTGAAGTCGAGCCTATTTTGGGGATTGTGAAATAGTTTTTCAACCTCAATCGTGAATTTTGCGATCGCTCTGCCAAAAGAAGCGATCGTTTTTTTTTGTTACAGGGACATTGCGATTCTAAGTCTTTTTCACTGACAAGAAGGGTAAAAAGTTAATAAAGTAGCTAAGACACTACCGCTTTAGCTAGTTTTATAAATGTTCGGCTCAACCCAAAAAATAAATATCACTCCATCGCATTTTCCCACCAACTCAGCAAAGGGTGGTTCCTACGTGGAATATACCGCCCTTTGATTCTAATTGCACTCAAGGTAATTTTTAATTTAGCAGCATCAATATTTTTTTGCTCTGACCAATGCTTGACTATTTCTAAAGTGGATAGAATCTGTAACTGTGGAGCCTCTTTTTGAAAAAATGAGATCGCCTTCTTATCATCAGTCGCAATTCCCCAGTCTCGGTGAAATGCAATCGCAAAAGTTGCCGACTCACCATCATCCCGAAGTACAAAAGCCGTGTTAACAAAAGTTTCTTCCTCTGCTTCTGAGGCAAAATCTACTACTAAGAGTAAACCTGACTCAATTGCTTTCTCAAACTGAAGTATCCCCTCATTTTCCTCATCTTCAAGAGATTGAAGTGTTTTTATTTCTTGATCTTTTACAACTTCACTGACTACAACTTGAGCAGGAATAGCCTGCAAAATTGCTAGAAAATTACCCGAAGCGCAAAAGTTGAGAACGCAGCAAGCATCAAGCACAAGATGGGAGTGCCGAATATACATCGATAATTACCCCACATTATTATGCCTGACGTAGATCTAAATGAGTAGCTTCCTCGATCATTCCGCTTGAATGTTTACGCAATGCTTCTGCAATGCGACGCGCTTCTAAACTATCCACACCAAGAAAATTGGCAAAGCGTCCTTCAGTAATAAAACCCTGATCGAATGCTTCAATTGCTAGGTGTTGATAGTGAATAGGAGTCATATCAGTTCTTTGGGTAATATTTTCTAATCCCAGATCCTTTTGTACCTGTCTTACTTTCAATCCTCGATCTCGCAATCTATCCCAAGTTCCAGATGGTAAAAGTTCTATTTCCTCTAATCGGTAAACCAAACTTTCTACAGATACTCCGTAGTAATGAGCTAAAGTAAATAAATTGGTTGGAGTAAACTTTCCATGAGAACGGTGCATATCATTAAACTGCTTTAATAAACTACTAGTTGGCATCAGGAAATATTTAGGAAATGCTTCTGCTAGCCGTTCGCTTTCTGGGAGTCTTTGGTACTGTCCATCAAAGTCAACCACAGGCTTCCGTCGATGGGCAAGAAAGTGAAGATATCCATGAGCTAATGACCAACGGCGACGCTCTTCAGGATGGTTAGCATTAATTGCCATACATCCGCCAAGTGTTTCATTGTAACTGTATGCTTCGGAATACTTTGGCGGCATTGGTAGGTAAAAAACACGCAATCCCACACTCTGTTCTAAAACATCTCGTAGACGTGAAATGGGTGCGTCACCAAGTCCAAGTCGCTGACGTTCCGCGATCGCAATACTCTCCGCAGCAGCCTCTATAGGCATATTTGTTACATCATATTCTTGGGGGTAATTCCGAGGTAAAGGTGCTTCCATAATTTCTTCAAGTTCTAAGTAATTCCGGCATAATTCCTCCAATCGCAAAATAGTTGGATTAATTTGAGCTTCTTCCTCTTCATTCCGTCGATAAGCTGCTCGAAATTGAACCTCAAAAGGTTGTACAACAGGGCGTGGCGCAACGAAATCACTCACAGCGCATCCATAAGCACGAGCAAGTTTGATCAATTCATTTGCCTTAAGACGGCGTTCCCCTTTCTCAATAGCCACTATAGTTGTACGTGCGGCATCTATAATTTTGGCTGCATCAGCCTGAGTCATACCACACTTTTTCCGTGCCTGTTGCAGGAGTTCCCCCAACCTGCTCATATCAATATTTTCCAAGATATTGGTAGCCATTTTAGTTATCCTTACAGTTGAGCAAGTTGAACTGAAAGATCGCCTTTCTGTTTCAGATCTTCTTTTAGGGACTTTATTAAAGCCCTAGCACGCTCACTGGTACTGGCTTTTCCCTCACACAGCGACTTGTATGGTTTTTGGTAGCCCCACCTCAGCCTATTGTGGACAATATCCCCATCAGGCATGATTAAACCTCCAACGTTTGGAGTTTACTTCTATAAAGTAGCTCACCTTTCTAACATTGTCAACAATTAAGAAAGCTTAGGTAACATAAGTGTCAGGTTATAGACCAATGAGAAGATTAACCCGCCTTTGGGGATGAGGAAGAGGCGATCCGCTCAATACCTTTTTCCCTTGCAGGTGAGGTGCGAGGTTTGCGCCTATAGAACCCATTTGACATCTTGCCAGCAATACCTGGGGCTAACGTTGCCATCGC
>NZ_JAMZMM010000284.1 GCF_024178385.1 Limnofasciculus baicalensis BBK-W-15
CCCCAAAACCGATACGGCATCCGCTGTTCCACTCCCCACTCCCGACTCCCGACTCCCTAGCAGCTAGGAACCGACAAAGCTAAATATTAAGTGTCAAACCTATGGCTTGTAAATTACTCTTTGTCTGCCTTGGTAATATTTGCCGTTCTCCCTCAGCCGAGAACATCATGAATCACCTTGTCGAACAAGCTCTTTTGAGCGATCGCATTATCTGTGATTCGGCTGGCACTAGCAGTTATCACATTGGTGCTGTCCCCGATCGACGGATGGCAGCCGCCGCTCTCCGTCGGGGTATAACCCTCAAAGGTAGAGCTAGGCAATTTGAGATATCTGATTTTGAAAGCTTTGACCTGATTTTGGCAATGGATCGAGATAATTATCGGGAGATTCTTGCCCTAGATGCTACGGGTAAGTATCGCCATAAAGTCCGGTTGATGTGTAAGTTTGCGTCTTGCCATCAGGAAGAAGAAGTGCCCGATCCTTACTATGGTGGTGTAGAGGGATTTAACCAGGTAATTGATTTACTCCTAGATGCCTGTCAGGGTTTACTGGACTATGCGATCGAGAATTACCCATAATTTTATGGAGTACAAAAAACCCGGTTTTTCTGAAAAACCGGGTTTTTTTATCTAATTACCTTTGTGACATTAAATTAAATCCCTACTAGCGGATGTATTCCTTGAGAATGCTGTTCCGATTGGGGTGGCGTAGTTTCCGCAGTGCTTTGGCTTCAATTTGCCGAATTCTTTCGCGAGTCACATTGAAGATCTGACCAATTTCTTCAAGGGTTTTCATTCGTCCATCATCTAACCCGTAACGCAGTCGCAGGACATCTCGTTCGCGAGGGCTGAGAGTGTCAAGGACGCTTTCCAAGTCTTCCCGAAGCAGATTTTTGGACACTTGATCTTCTGGAGTTTCACCATCGGCTTCGATAAAGTCTCCCAGTCTAGAGTCTTCTTCTTTCCCGATTGGTGTTTCCAGGGAGATGGGCAGTTGGGCGGATTTAGCAATAAATCGTAACTTCTCGATGGTCATTTCCATACGATCGGCGATTTCTTCTTCCGTCGGCTTGCGCCCCATTTCTTGGGATAAAATCTTGGTTGTCTTTTTAATCCGAGAGATGGTTTCGTAGAGATGGACAGGTAAGCGAATGGTGCGGGACTGATCTGCGATCGCTCTAGTTATGGCTTGACGAATCCACCAGGTTGCGTAGGTGGAGAACTTGTAGCCTTTTTCATGGTCGAACTTCTCAGCGGCACGAATTAAACCCAGAGAGCCTTCTTGAATGAGATCTTGGAATGACAGACCCCGATTCATGTACTTTTTAGCAATTGAGACTACCAGACGGAGGTTAGACTGAACCATTTTGTCTTTCGCTTTCCGACCTAAGTATAGGCGATAGCGAAACTCCGACAACTTCATGTTGACTGAATTTGCCCATTCATTGTCTTTTGGCTCTCTTTCCAATTGATCGAATAAGCGTTCTCGCACTCGCTCTAATTCCAACAAGTCGGCAATTTTCCGTGCCAATTCAATTTCTTCATCTGCCCGCAACAGTCGTATCCGACCAATTTCTTGCAGGTAGAGGCGAATGGAATCTTCCGTGTAGTGCTTTTTCTTGGCTTGTGCCCGACGACGGGTAGAACGCACCTTGCCAGTCTTACCATCTTCCTCATCCGCTGGAGCCTCAACTAGATCCTCTCTGGTGATATCTTCCTCATCCAGTGGAATATCTAGCAGCTCGTCTCGGTTGATTTCATCCTCGATTAGAAAATCAAACTCCAATCCGCTGCGAGGTTGAGCGATAGTTTCGAGTACGTCGTGTGTCTGGGTCATGCCTTTTTCCTCATGCTCCTTCAGTTAAAGACTAGTTAGGATCTTGTCCGTTCATGTGTTTCAGATAGTGTAGCCAGCGATCTGGGTTTTGCTACTTTCTGAATTGTTCTCCACTCGTTGAGCTAGGAGAAATCATCTAAGATTTATGTCCGCCCCAAAAATGCTGACAATTGCTAACAATCGCTCACATCTTCTTCCTCTGTCACCCTGGAAGTGTCGGCACTATCCAGTCGAGAGGCTGTCACGGTATAGCTTACCGCCGTTTCTAAATTCACAGAAGCATTGAAATCTCTGTCCGCATCATTATTACAAGTTTCACACCGGAAAACTCGTTGAGATAGTGACAAAGACTCTTTAACTACACCACAGTTAGAACATTTTTTGCTCCTGGGAAAGAATCTATCTACCACCACCAATTGACTGCCATAAAGTTGACATTTATATTCTAACTGGCGACGAAATTCAGAAAAACCCATATCCGCAATAGCTGAGGCTAATTTGTGATTCGCCATCATTCCTGATACATTCAAGTCTTCAATCCCAATTACGCCGTGGTTTTTAGCGATATAGGTAGTAATCTTATGTAATGTATCTGACCGAATGTTAGCGATGTGTCTATGTAGCCTTGCTATTTTAATTTGCGCCTTTTTCCAATTACCAGAACCCTTGACTTTTCGTCGATTTAACCATTGGATTCTGGCTAACTTGGTCGAGAGTTTTTTATAACTCTTCGCTCCTTCAAACACCTCCCCTGTCGAGAGAGTCGCCAGGTGGTTTATGCCTAAATCGATCCCAACCACCTCAACTTTTTTCGGTGTTGCCTGTGATGATACCTCGAATTTAAATGAGATAAACCATCGGTCAGCAGTTCGGGAGATTGTCACCGATTTCGGATTAATTCCTTGAGGGAGGCGTTCATAAGTTTTCAAGCAACCAATTACAGGTACTCGGATTTTTCTTGAAGAAACAGTAATTGAACCATCCAAAGTAAACGAGTCATGTCGCCATTTTTTCTTGAAGTTGGGAAAGCCTTTTTTAGAGGTCCAAAAAGCTTTAAAGGCATCGGCTAGATGTTTTAAAGCATATTGAGGTGCGCATTTAGATACTTCATAGTACCAATGATTCTCTGATTTCACCATTGCTACCAAGAGTTTATGTAAGTCAATGGCAGTGGGAAACTTTAACAATTCCAATGGGTATTCCCGATTGTGACTCAGAATATTTTGGCATAATGCCAATCCCCAATTGTAAGCATGACGCGCTACTCCGGCGTGTTTGGCTAAAGTGACGCGCTGTGGACCATTGAGTTTGAGTTCGGTTTTGAACCCTAGAAGCATATGTCAGCCTTTGTCAGTGTTTATTAATAAAACTGCTACTGTTGATTAACCCTTCATCAAATCTACTCTAGCTTCCCACTGAATGACCCCAGACAAATAGCTGAAATATACTCAGCCATTGCACTGAATTTTGCTGGTCGATAACACCCATAGTTTCTGAGAAAGTCATAAATCATCCCGAATTCTAGATAGTACATTTGTTCTGTGCCGCTATCGGCATCTCCTCTGACTACGTTAGCGAAGTTTTTCTCTATTGGAAACATTTTTAACGATCACAGACAGCTACGGGATCGCCAAAGGTCTATTTGTGTAAAACATTTGTTTTAACACAGAAAATGAGTCTCTGGGGTAAGAAACTGGAAATTACACTCTAGTCAAGGGTGATAGAAGTCTTTGAGTACTTCTATTCAACGATCGGGGGATAGGAAGATAAGAGATATCAATTAGTCATTTATGTCTCCCTCCCATATTTCTAACTCTTCCCCCCTGGTCCCTTGTTTCATCGGTAGACTGTGCCACAACCTCTACATGTAGTTTTAATTATGGAGTTTTAGCTGTTTGTCACCCTACTGGTAGTGTTTAGTCGCTAAAAGTCGCTAAGTCTTGAGACTGGAAAGTCAGAAAGTTGACAATTCCTCTATGGTTACAAATTTATAACCTTGTTGCAATAGCTGAGGAATTAACCGATTGGTAGTCTGAGCTACATCTTCTCCTCCATGGTAACCATCATGTAAGACAATTAGCGACCCATTTCGTACTTGTTGTATTACTCGTCGCACAACTACCTCAACGCCGGGTGATACCCAGTCTTCTGGTACAACGCTCCACATCACGGGGCGATATTGCCACTGATGTAATAATTTCAAGGTTTGGGGTGTAAATAAACCGTTAGGGGGGCGCACATCTCTAATATGTTTCGGTTCAAATTGACATGCTTGGCAGATCGCGTCTTGGGTTTTTTCTAAACTTTCTTTAAGCGCATCTGGTTTTAGCAATGGAAAGGAGCGATGGTGATATCCATGGAGTCCGATCCAATGTCCCTGTTGGTAAACTTCTCTGGCAACTGTGGGCGCTGCTTTGACGCAAGCACCCAACCAGAAAAAACTGGCTGTGATATTGTATCTGTCCAATACTTGTAGGAGTTGGGGAGTGTACTTGGGATGAGGACCATCATCGAATGTTAGCGCGATCGCTTTTCTTTGGGGAGAACCTGACCAGAGACAATTGGGGAAGGTTCGTTTCAGAATTGGGTAGAGAATGGGGTAAAGTGGGGCGAATTGCACAGCGGATATGGGGAGTGGGGAGTGGGTTTTTTGGAGTGGGGAATGGGGAGTCGATGAACCAATAGCCGCAGAATAAAAGATATGTCCAGAATAGCAATTACAGAAGCAATTACAACCCTGGCAGAAGCAGAGCGACGATTTAATCTCCACCGCACAGAAAACGAGGAATTTTTCTCAGACTGGCGCACGGGTTTACCTAATCTTTCTGAGGCAGAAAGGATGGGGCTAAATCAGTTGAGGGAGCGATATCTTTATCAACGTGCTGAGAGTCATTTGTTGGAGGGAACTGTTATGCTCTTGTTGGCTTCCCCTCTCCTAGCAATCGCGGGTTTTTACGATCCACCATTTAAGGTTAGGGCTGAGGAATCAGTCCAGATTATTCTTGATGATAGCGAGGAGGTTTTACAAGGGCGGATTGATGTGTTGGTGCTTGATAATCAGCTTTGGATAGTAGTATTAGAATCTAAAAAGACAGCACTTTCGGTTTGGTCAGGATTACCACAAACTCTTGCTTATTTAATGGCTAATCCTCAGCCAGAGCGACCTAGTTTTGGCATGATGACAAATGGCGATGATATTTTGTTTGTGAAACTGACACAAATTGATAATCGACAATATGATGTTTCCAGGGTGTTTTCACCATTTACCTCGAATCATGAACTCTACAGTATTTTGCAAGTTTTGAAGCGAATAAGTCGGGTAATAGACGAATAACCAATAACCAATAACCAATAACCAATAACCAATAACCAATAACCAATAACTAATTGTGCCAAGCTTGGTAAAAGTCTGGATAGGTCATATTTTGGGCACAATGCCAGATGAGACGATAGCAAGCATCATAAAAGTAGTAAGGGATGCGGGAAACTCAGTCTCTTCAGAGCTGAGAGGTAAGCGACTCGGGGGATTTTAATCCCAGTGGTCTTTTCAACGATACTCCTTGCATCTTAAGAGCTTTCGCTATATAATCAAAGGGTAGCGAAAGAAAATCTTATGTACTTGACTCAGAAAAACCAAATACGCGATCTTAGCAAGACCGAGTTCTTGGCTCTGAGACAGTTGTGTCGGTTGAGTAAAAACCTCTACAATGTAGGGCTTTACACAGTCAGACAGTACTACTTCCAAGAACATAAGCACTTGCGTTATGAGTCTGCTTACCATTTGTGCAAAGACAATGAGAACTATCAAACTCTCAACACTGACATTGCACAGCAAACATTGAAGGTAGTAGATAGAACTTTTCGCAGCTTCTATGGATCGATCAAAGCCATTCGATCTGGAACCTATCAGCAGAAGGTAAGACTTCCTCACTACTTGCATAAGGATGGCTATTTTGTGCTGATAATTCCTCGGATCAAAGTCAAGGATGGGAAATTCAAAGTGCCGATGTCGAATTCTTTTAAAAAGGAATTTGGTGAAATTGTACTTGATTTCCCCAAACGCCTTGATCCAGCTAAGATTAAAGAAGTAAGAATTAACCCCAAGTATGACGCTCAATTTTTTGAAGTTGAGTATGTTTCTGAAGGCGAAGTTGAAGCTGTTGAAATAGTCAAGGGCAGTGCTTTGGCGATTGATTTCGGGCTTGATAACTTGGCTACTTGTGTTGACACCAATGGGGCATCCTTTATTGTGGATGGTCGCAAACTTAAATCTATTAATCACTGGTTCAACAAAGAAAATGCCAGACTGCAATCCATTAAAGATTTCCAGGGAATTAAGCAACTTACCGAGCGTCAATCAAGATTGTATACCAATCGCAGCAGTCAAGTTAGAGACTACTTGAACAAGACGGCAAGATTGATTATTGACCATTGTGTCAATACTAAGATTGAACACCTGATTGTCGGGTTCAATATTGGGATGAAAGATGGCATCAATATTGGCAGGAGGAATAA
This sequence comes from Limnofasciculus baicalensis BBK-W-15, assembly GCF_024178385.1. Lineage (GTDB taxonomy): Bacteria > Cyanobacteriota > Cyanobacteriia > Cyanobacteriales > Coleofasciculaceae > Limnofasciculus > Limnofasciculus baicalensis. The sequence continues at coordinate 6,352 of NZ_JAMZMM010000284.1, forward strand.
TCAAAACTTTGTTCAGATTCCCTTCTATAGCTTGAGAAATAAACTTAAATCCCTTTGTGAGCGATACGGTTTGAACTACCAAGAGCAAGAAGAGTCTTACACTAGTAAAGCGAGTGCTTTGGATGGTGACAACCTGCCTATTTACAATGCCGATAAACCAGCTACGTACCAGTTTTCTGGAAAGCGGGTTAAGCGAGGATTGTATAGAAGCAAAAAAGGACATTTGATTAACTCAGATGCTAATGGTGCTGCAAACATTGGGCGAAAAAGTAAGCAGAATGGTTTTACCGGACTGTCTAGAGGCTGTTTGGCTCAGCCGTTAAGAATCAAGATCCACTAGGGCCTTAATTCTTAAGAATCTCAGCGGCTTCAGCCCTGAGAGTGTCAAACATAGCCTCCTAACCACTTAAATATGTGGTACGAAAGGAAATCTAGTTATGGATATTATCTTAACTCAACGGATATCTTATGGCACAACCTAAAAACTTTGCGCTCTTTGCGCTACTCTTTGCGCCCTTTGCGTTAAAAAAATTATTATTCCTATAGCACTAGATGTGATATTGGGAGTATAGTATCTTTCCCCACTCAGGGCGAAGCATTTGGATTGTCATCTTTGGGTTTTCCGCATAAGTTATCGCCCAAATGCTTCGCCCCTACAGCAAATTGTCCCCACTCCCCACTCCCTACTCCCGACTCCCCACTCCCTCAGCTTGCTTAATCACAACCGGGATTTGCAATGGCTGAGTACCTTGAGCTAAGATTTTGCTTCTCTTCTCTACGAGAGGCTGCGCCAACGAGAAGCTTCGCGCTCGCCCGCCTTCGGCATCGCCTAGCACCTGAAGACTATCAAGAATAGCATCCCGGATAATGACTTCTGATTCACGACTCAACATTAAGCGAAAGCACTCTGTTACTTGTCGCTGTGTGGATGAGTGTAAGTGCCGAGTGCCCCAGCGGGTTAGGTGTCGCACTGCGAGAAGGCGTTTTAGGGGATCAGTGTCAGTAAGCTGAATAAATAGCTCGTCATGTTTTATTTCATCGCGACTATTTTGTTGTTTGAGGATGTGCCAAACTAGTAAACCTAGGGTGGCGAGAGTACCAAATCCTTGAAACATTGCCGCAGCAGCAATCCAGCTTCCATTAGGCTCAACCCAAATGGAAACCATGATGTAAGCGCTTAAGGTAGCGATACCGCCACTAGTTACGGCAATGGCTAACTTTCGATTAGTGCCACTGATGAAGCGGCGTAAACTTGATAAGTAGAGTTGCCAATCCCAGTCTTGGAGGAAGTAAACTACCGCCATTACTAATACACCAGCCACCGTCGCCAGCAAAAGCTGCCAATTCCAAAACAGCATGGCGACGACGAATAATCCCACCAACCAGCTACCGGATTTCTTAAATCGGTATGGGTAACGCGGCTTAAACCCTCGACTTTTTAATGTCAAGAGCAATAAATTGTCACTTTCTCGGATAAGTTGCCGCCACCAAGACGATCCTTGTGCCACGAAGAGTTCCTTCTAGTCTGCGAGCGATAATGCTTGTATGTGCTATCTCTAATTTATAGAATACAGGTTTTGCATGACCAGATGTTAGGG
>NZ_JAMZMM010000285.1 GCF_024178385.1 Limnofasciculus baicalensis BBK-W-15
GAGGAGTGGGGGGGGGATTTACCTTTAGCCTCTAGCCGCTAGCCTCTAGACTCCTAGCCCCTTACTCAAGACTAATACTCCCATCATACCAGCGGCGATGGGGTAATGAGTGGCTGTGGAAAATCCTGCTTGATGGGCTAATGCTACCTGCTCTTGTCCTGTCGGAAATCGATCTAAGCTGGGAGCAATGTAGGCGTATTCTTCGGTTAAGCCAAAGGATTTGGCAGCAGGTACTACTATTTTATCTAAATACCATTGCTGAAATGTACGCAACGATCCCTGAGTTGGACGATTAAAATCGAGAATTGCTGCTTTTGCACCAGGTTTGAGGACGCGATATAATTCTTTTAAACAGCGGGGAATATCTGTGACATTCCGCAAACCGTAACCCATAGTCGCACTATTAAAATAATTGTCATCGCAGGGTAAAGTAAGGACATCTGACTCAATCCAGTTAATGGATAGTGGTGGATAGTGGGTTTCAGCTCTAGTTTTTGCGATCGCTAATTGAGCTTTGGAGAAGTCTACTCCATAAACTTTACCTGTATTTCCTACTTTTCGGGCTAGTAATTGTGCTAAATCGCCACTGCCACAACATAAGTCTAAGCAGATATTTCCCGGCTGAGGATCGCTCCATTTTACTGCCATTAGTTTCCAAATTCGGTGTTGCCCCAGACTTAACGAATTGTTTAGTTGGTCGTAAACTGGGGCTATGCGATCGAATATATCGCGAATTTGTGATGCTGGTGGTGTCATTGGTTATTGGTTATTGGTTATTGGTTATTGGTTATTGGTTATTGGTTATTGGTTGTTGGTTGTTGGTTATTGGTTATTGGTTATGGGGAAGGGGCTGAGAGAAAGTTTTTCAACTCCTGGCAAACAACCAACAACAAACAACCAACAACAATCTTATCCTTTTTTAGTACTCGTTATAGCCAAACCTATCTGCTGGGCTGATAGGTGAATTAATTTCAAATCCTCTTCGGCAATTTGTCTATCTTTATCCTGCCATTGGAGGGATAGAAATGCTAGCAATTTGCTGTGGGAAATAATAGGCACGATCAGGTGAACTTGGATATTAGTATTCTGGTAGTATTCTGCTACTGCGGGTACTGTTTCGCCGGGAATATTCACCCACGACTGAATTTGATGAGTTGCGATGCCTGCGGCAAGTGAAGCTATCGCATCTTGCACTAAGGGATCGTTTTCCAGGGAGTTAGTAATCGATTCAGACTTAGTATAAGTCCCCTTTGTCTCGATTAATCGATCGTCTTCGACAATTTGGACAATACAGTTATCGGCACAGAAGCTATCCCCAAAAGCTTGAGCAATTATTTTGAGAGAGTTTTCTAAATTATCCGACACTTGAGTCACTTGTACAATTGCTTGCATAAGTATCATTTGTGCCTGAGCGCGATGAAGTTCCTCGGTGCGTTGTTTGAGGATATTATAAGTTTCAGCAGCTTGTTGTACTACCGTTTTCAGTTCATTAGGGTCCCAAGGTTTGGTAATATACTTATAAACTTGTCCGGAGTTAATTGCTTCCACCAAATCCTCAACGTCTGTAAAACCCGTGAGGATAATTCTAATCGTGTCTGGGAAGTTTGGTACTGTTTTGCTGAGAAACTCAGTTCCCTTCATTTCCGGCATCCGCTGATCGGAAATAATCACGGCGACTTCCCCTTCAGTGGATAATAGAGTAAGTGCCTCAGCACCACTTTCAGATCTCAGTACCTGAAAATCTCGGCGGAAGGTACGGTAGAGTAAGTCCAGATTATCGGGTTCATCATCTACCACTAACATTTTTGGTTTTTTGGGTTTTGTCAAACTCATTAATTGACGTGTGATACTATCAATATTAGAAATTAGATTGTCTGTCACAATACAACAAACTCCTGAAGGCAAGTTTGAAGGGTTAATATCAATTCCAGTAGGCTGTCACGGATTTAATTTGTATACCTTCACACCAAAAAGAACACCAATCACCCCGTTCAAAAATTTTAATATACAATTTAGATCTACAGCAGATTAGCATAGTTACTGTGTCAATGGAATAGGAAATGGTGAATTAGCAAAGTCGAAGGGGAAAAGGGGAGTTCGCTTTTCTCGTTGCCGACAGTGGGCTGCCGACTTCCGGGGAGGATCGCAACCAATACTTCTAACCTCTAACATTTAACCTATTACCTGACATAACCGCTACTACCGGAAATGATATAAACCATCCATTCTAAGCTAATATCTCTATACATTCACACCCGGAAGAAAACAGAATCTAGTAGCATCTTACCTCTAGCCTCTAGCCTCTTGCGCGATACATGAAAAACATTTAACCATTCCCACCCACAGCTAATTGTTGCCAAATCATGACAGAAACACCACTAGACAATCCCTATCCCCAGCCTCAATCAGACTCAGAGACAGGAAATTTTAACGATTTACTCCAATTGTTGCGCCGTAAAGAAAGCAATTGGATTGAATGGGGGCGCTCTTGTCAACAACTCCAAAAAGCTGGGTACAATGCCCAGACGATTTTTGAGGAAACTGGGTTTGAGCCGATTCAACAGAACCAAGTTATTGTAGCATCTCAGGTCTACGAGACTTTGGTGGCGGTTGGGATATCTGAGGCGGTGCGATCGCGTTTTGAGCGGACAGGCAGTGATACCCTATACGAGTTGCGGATTCTCACCCAACCACAACGGGCTGCTGCATCTGAGCTGATTGTAGCGAAAAATCTGGATTCTGATGCTGCCCGCGAGGTAGCCAAAGCGATGAAAGAGTTTTTCCGGCGCACAAGTCTGCCGGAGGGGTTTACTAACCACGCCGGAGACGCAGTTGCTTATCAGTATTGGAAATTAGCCAAACAGCAAAGTGATTTACAAGAGAGGGCGCGTTTAATTGCCCGGGGTTTGATGTTTGTTTATTCTCCGGAGGCGAGACAACAAATTGAGCAGTTACTTACTGAAGGTTTTGGTAGTAATCGTCGTCCTGCTCCCAGATTACCATTTTATCGGATTGAATTAAGCGAACAATTGCCACGACTTTTACCTATATTAGGTAAATTCCCCCTTACAACTGATGTTCTTAATCAAATCCCTGCAATTCAACCGACTGGTGCTTTTGAACTGATTGAGATATCCCAAAAACAAACGGTAATTACGATACCTGGTTGGCAAGTTGTTTTGAAGGCAAAAGAGCCTGTGGGGATTTTGTGTAATACTCATCAAATATCCCAAAAATCCACTGAAAAACCGGAAGATGTGTTAGTTATTATAGATCGCGCTGGGCGGGAATGGGATGATGATAGTTATTTTGCGATCGATAAGTCAGGAGAATTAGGGATTGAGTGGTTTGCAGATCAGCCCAGTGTACCTCTATTGGGACGTTTGATTTTAGTATTGCGTCCGAAAAAGATTATTGATGAAGCATTGAGTCGGGATATGTGGCAAATTGATGAGTAGGGAGTTATCCCACGGCAGGGCGAAGCATTCCGATATGAATATTCGGGTGGAATGGAAAGGTTATCCCCGGAATGCTTTGCCCCTACATTATTTTTAAGATGAACAGGAGAAGGATGGTGTATCTCATTCATGCCAATTATTCACAATCATAATCCTGTCGGATGGCTATTTACTCTAGCAATTTGTCGCAATTTATCCAAGGTTTTCTTATCAATAATCCCGCTAATTCTTAGATTATTCTCTGCCTGAAAATGCCGTAAAGCGACTTCTGTTTGTAGGTTATAGATCCCATTGACAGGACCTGGATCAAAGCCTATTTTTCTCAAATATTGCTGAACTTCCTTAACTTTATCCAAATGCTTCGCCCCTACAGCAGTTATCTGATTATATCTTATCTAAGCGATCGCGGAAATACCGACGATACAAATCACATCTCGGACTACAATTATCCCCCTCCATCTTCACCAATCCCATACTCTGTAATTTAAACGCCACTCCTGACTCTAATTGTACAGGTTCATTTGCCCTTAGCACCTCTCGGAAACCTACTGCTAATTCCGGATAATGTTGTAAATCCCACAAATGGTGTCGTAAATGATCGCCAAATGCTCCTGATTCTGTTGGGGCTATTTGCCAAAATTTTCCCAACGTCACTTGATTATATTTTAGATAATTCAGAGACTGCCGCACTAAATAAGGATGTCCACCTATCATCCCCATTAATTCATCAACCCAATCGATTAAATTATACCCACTTTTAAGGGGTTCCCCATCCAATTCATAACGCCCTACCAAATCCTGCACCTGTTCCGGTGTAAACTCTGGTAAAGGGACAATCTTGCCCACATTTGCCAAGGGGGAATGATTGATATCCAAAGATCTATAAACTTCGGTAGAATGAACAATTACCAAGCGTAATTGTTTCCAAATTGCACCTTTGAGATCGCCTTGTTTTGCCATATCATGCCAGCCACGTAACAAGCGACAAAAATCATTAGCAATTTCAGCATGTTCAAAAACCACATCAACCTTATCCAACGCCAATACCAGCGGATTAGTTTGTTGAGATAACAAATACTTTTCAAAATAGTACTATTGCGATTGCAGCCAAAAATATCATCCCAACGTTCAGCTAATTGATTCGGTAACTCCAACAAATGACCCACATTTACACAAAACCATTGAGAAAATATTTGATAATTACTAAAAACGTTAGTATCTGATAAATCAAAACTTAAAACAACCGTTTTATAACCTTCCTGTTCTGCCTGTGCCCTAATTCTATCTAACAACAAACTTTTACCCATCTGCTGCGGTGCTTTAATCCTAATTAGCGCTCCGGGCTGTACAATTGCTTGATAACAATCAAATTCAATCGGGGGACGCTCTACATAATAGGTATCATCTAACACCAAAGATTCTAGCACATTTGAAGTAATATTTTTTTGATTACTCAACCATTCAGGATGCTTAGTTTCCTTCAGCCAAACACGCAATTTCTCAAACTTACCAGGACCAGCACCATTAAAATACACCTCAGCACAACCATTAGGTCGATTTTTCGAGAATTGGGAATAAATAGATGTTTTCTGCTTTTTATAAGTTTGTATACTCACCGCCACGATCTAGTAGACATTTCCGGTACTGAAGACTGGGAGAATAATGTTGAAGTTGGTGACTGTGGATTTATCTTGAACAATTCCCCCACTATCCAACAGGATAATCCAATTTTTGATTCCATTGAAACAATCTACCGTTTGTGTAACCCAGCAGAAAATGAAAGGAGATAAATGATGAATTTTACAGGCTTATCACTTAGCTTATTATCCATTACCAGTTTTTTAACTGTGGGAAGTACTTTTGTTAATCCAGTATCCGCACAAAACGTGCAAGCAGATATTGGATTACAATACAGAATTAATGGTTCACAGCAGCCAACCAACCGAAACGATGATGTGCAATTTAATAGCCAAGGTTCCTGTATGGGAAATGCTAGCGTCACTATAGGTGTACAAGGCATTGTAGGTGGGAACAATCCTGGAGAACAAAATCGCCATGTCCGTCATGAAATGACGTGTAATAGTAGTAACGGTACTGGCATCAATCCGCCAAGAGTGCAACTGCAACCTAGTGTAGGAATTGATGTATATAATCCTGCTGATAATTTCAGGAATTAAAGCTTATTAGTGGCAGGCAAGATGCCTGCCCTACTCTATATTATATGAAGAGCAAAATACTAGCAATCGCAATTTCCTGTTCGGCTATTCTCCTCGCCGCTATTCCCGTACTCTCTCAAATATCCATTCAGATGGATGAAAACTCAATTCGGATTGAAGGAAGGGGAATGTCTGTCGAATCTAGCAATCAAGTACAGCCTACTAATCCTATAGATAACAATCCAATCCAACTGAATCCCCAAGGAATTTCTGTAGAATCAGGGAGAAATAGTATTCACATTAGAAATAGAGAGATAACTCTTCCCACTTCTCCTGACTCTAATGATTCCGCCCAAATCATCGACAACCAAATTCAACAAACCACCATTAACCTAAATAGCGCCGACTTAAATCAACCACATCTCCTAAAAATTAGCACAAATCCCGCTAAAACAACCTTAACCGGACAAATCAAACTAGACGACAAAATCATCCAAACCATCAAAAACAATTACACCGAAATCAACCTATCCCCTCAACTTGCCCCAGGCAAACACACTATCGAAATCTCCGGTAACTACAACCCTACCAACGCCACAGTTCAAATTAACTTCACAGGCACAAATACACAAATCACCCACCAAATACTCGGTTGCAAGAATTACAGCGATCGCGTTAAAATTGAATCACAGATCCCCTTCTCAAAGATATCGGTTCCGCTCCCGGTTGAGTTAGCGACGCTTGATTAGGAATAGTCGCCTAATTGCTATAAAATAAGATCTGTCATCATATCCCGTAACAATCGTGGCGCAGGTTGTTCTCGAAAACATCTATAAAAGCTTTCCACATCGCAAAGGAGAGGAAACCGTCACACCTGTAGCGGTAGAAGCTTTGCGGACATCTGGAAACGATAACTCAATCCAAACTACCAATTCCTCAACCGCTGCATCAGGAAGCGTTAATATTTTACGCCGCATCAATCTGACAGTTAATGACGGCGAATTTATGGTATTAGTCGGACCATCAGGTTGTGGCAAAAGTACTCTACTACGGACGATCGCAGGATTGGAACAATTAACGGGTGGTAAAATCTGGGTAGGCGATACTCTGGTAAACGATTTACCCCCAAAGGAAAGAGATATCGCCATGGTGTTTCAAAACTACGCCCTCTATCCTCATCTCACAGTTTACGACAATATTGCTTTTGGTTTGCGGCGGACTAAATTGGGGAGTGGCACAGTGGATGTCAGGATGGGGAATGGGGAAAAAGAGGGGATGCCGGAATGGATGGTGGATTTATTGGTGGGGATGACGCGAAATCTGCCTAAAGGAATTCGATATCTGTCTGAGAAGGAGAAATCCGTAGATGAAAAAGTCCGCCGCGTGGCACAATTATTGCAAATTGAATTATTATTACATCGCTTACCAAAACAACTATCAGGGGGACAAAAACAAAGGGTAGCATTAGGACGTGCGATCGCGCGAAATCCTCAAGTTTTTTTAATGGATGAACCCCTATCTAATCTAGATGCTAAACTGAGAACTGAAACTCGCAGTCAAATTGTCAAACTACAGCGACAATTAGCCACAACTACAATATACGTTACCCACGACCAAACTGAAGCAATGACAATGGGCGATCGCATTGCGGTAATGGATCGAGGTGAAATCCAACAAATTGCGCTCCCATTAGAACTATATAATCATCCTGCCAACAAATTTGTTGCGGAATTCATTGGTTCACCACCAATGAATTTTATCATGGTTTTAGTTAAAGCCCCCCACACAATTCATCACTCTCAGTTTCGCCTCACCCTACCGGAAACTTGGTCACCATTTCTGGCAAAATATGATGGACTTTTATTATTTTTAGGGATTCGCCCCGAACATTTAATTTTAGGGGTTCCCGCACCAAAAAACTTGCGCGTACAAGTTGAATTAGTCGAAGCATTGGGTAACGATACTTATATATCAGTAGCGATGGAGGATTCATCTCCTCTACAGGTGCGTATTCCTCCGGATCAACCTGTCAAAATTGGTGAGAAAATTTGGTTGTCAATCGCCGCCGAGAAAATTCATTTATTCGATCCACAAACAGGTAAATCAATTCTATTTGATTCTTGATCTGCCATTAAAAATTTACTCCCTTGGCGGGAGAAGATTATCTATTTTTTTCTTCGTCAGGAGTTGCGCAAAGAAACCCGGTTTATACAAAAAAATCGTGGATTTAGACGATCGAGGTTGATGAATAAACCGGGTTTCTGACGCATTCTTTGTCTTAGTGGTTTATTAAATAACTATTCTTACGGCACGAAGAGAGTATTCCCTAC
>NZ_JAMZMM010000717.1 GCF_024178385.1 Limnofasciculus baicalensis BBK-W-15
GCTCAACCCAACGCCCATCAGATTTAATTAAATTAATCAATTCCTCAACACCCTTATCTTCCGGTACTCGTTTAATCTCCTCCCTTCCGCGATATAAAGAAATATATCCAGGCTGCTTACCCACATAACCATAATCTGCATCTGCCATTTCACCGGGACCATTGACAATACAACCCATGACAGCAATATCTAAACCTGTCAGATGTTTAGTCGCTTCCCGGACATTATGCAAAACATCCTCTAAATTAAATAAAGTACGACCACAACTCGGACATGCGACATATTCTACCATCGTCTTTCGCAATCCCAAGGCTTGCAAAATACTATAGCAAACAGGAATTTCTTTTTCTGGTGCTTCAGTCAGGGAAACACGGATAGTATCGCCAATGCCATCAGCGAGTAAAGTGCCAATTCCCGCAGTAGATTTAATCCGTCCATATTCCCCATCACCTGCTTCCGTTACCCCTAAATGTAAAGGATAATCCATGCCCAATTCATCCATCCGTTTCACCATCAGACGATAAGCAGCTAGCATGACTGGCACGCGAGATGCTTTCATGGAAATTACTATATTCCGAAAGTCTAGAGATTCGCAGATATGGATAAATTCGATTGCAGATTCTACCATTCCTTGGGGAGTATCGCCGTAGGTAAACAGCATCCTTTCTGCCAGCGAGCCGTGATTTACACCAATCCGCATCGCTTTACCTTGATCTCGCAGAGAAATCACCAGAGGTGCTAAAGTTTCCCGGATTTTGTCGCCAATTTCCTCAAATTCAGCTTGACTGTATTCGGTGCGATCGCCTTTTGCTTTCTCAAAGACGTATAATCCAGGATTAATCCGGACTTTATCCACATGTTTGGCAACTTCCAGGGCAATTTTCATGCCATTGTGGTGGACATCTGCAACTAGGGGTACTTTTTGGTATGTCTTAATTAGTTTTTCCTTAATTTCTGCCAAAGCTTTGGCGTGTGCCATACTGGGGACTGTAACGCGGACAATTTCGCACCCAATTTCATGGAGGCGGCGAATTCCAGCCACGGAACCATCTATATCTAAGGTATCCTCGTTAATCATTGATTGCACTACCACGGGATAGCCACCGCCGATGGTGACGTTACCGACTTTGACGGGACGGGTTTTGCGGCGGCGGATGGTGGTGTCGAATTCGGGGGGTTGGGGTGCTGTTGTCGGTTTTGAAAGTGTTTGCATAAGAAGTGGTGAGAATATCGGGTATTGTTCATTATCTGTTTAGATTGCCATAGATGGGGTATTTTAG
>NZ_JAMZMM010000286.1 GCF_024178385.1 Limnofasciculus baicalensis BBK-W-15
CTCCCCCATCTACCCCCAATTCCTAACAGGTAGACACCTCCACGCCCTATTCTTAAACCTAGTAAGTCACGTCGATATCGAATTAGGAACCCATCTCCATGATGAAAAAACTGAAAAAGCATTCACCCTCAGCCCCTTACAAATTACCACCAAAAAATCACTACCCCGCCACAATATTTTGCAATACTCACATACCCAACCCATTCCTGCAAATACTCCCTGTTGGTGGCGCATCTCCTTATTAGATGACACCCTATTTAGCAAACTAACTCAACTTTGGTTAAATATTAATCCCAAACATCCCTGGCATTTAGGTTCCGCTGACTTATATATTACCAGCATTCTCGGTACACCTCAATCTACTCAACCTTGGGCAAATGCTTGTAGTTATACTCAATTATATGAGGAAGCTTCAGATTGCGATCGCACTATTTCTTTCTCCTTCGCTACTCCAGCCGCATTCCGCCAAGGAAAATTCGATACTGCCCTGCCTACAAAAGACTGTGTATTTAACAGTCTCCTCAGTCGGTGGCATAAATACAGCGGGATTGAGTTATCGGATTTTTCGATAGATTCACTTTTTCCCAACTTTTTTAATATCCATACTGAGATTGCTGCTGATTCTCGCAGCAAGTTTATCGGCTGTGTGGGAGAAATTAGTTATCGGATTTTTGGCGATGTGGAGGCGGTGAGGATTAAGCAAATTAATGCGTTGGCCGATTTTGCTCTTTATTGTGGCTTGGGGCGGAAAACGCCGATGGGGATGGGGATGGTTAGGCGAGTGAATTCTGCTTAATTAATTTGACTGTTTGTTGTTTACATCCGCCAGAGAATAAATTCTCTGTCTCATAGCTTAAGTCAGTTAAAACTGACTAAACTTACCAGCCGGATTCGGTTGTAATGCACGATCAAATTGCTATCGAAATCTATTATCCGCAGTCGGTTTCAACCGACTTCAGCTATGAGACAGTGGTTTTAACCACTGGCGGATGACTGGCGGATGACTGGCGGATAATTGGGTGAATCTAAAAACCTGAATCTACTTATAATTTACTCAAAATCTATGAACGAAACAGACTACATACCCATCGCCTCTCTCAACCAATACGCCTATTGCCCCCATCGCTGTTGGCGGATGTTTTGTGCAGGAGAATTCACCGATAACCAGTACACAATTGAAGGAACAAGCTTACACGATCGCGTTCATACATTATCTGAAATATACCGCGAAGATACCTGGCAAGTTCGGGCAATTATAGTGCGATCGCACCGATTAATACCACCTCTAATATTAATTCACTCCGTGGGTTAGAAGGATCGGGAAGTGCGGCTTATTTTGGCTGTTTCAATCAACTGATTCAAGTTACGGAATTTCACTTTGAAAAGCGAAACCGCCGTCCGCCTAAAGATCCGGTTAATTCCTTGTTAAGTCTGGGGTATTCTCTCTTGCGTCACGATATCCAAAGTGCAGTTAATATTGTTGGTTTCGATCCCTATTTGGGTTATCTTCATGTCGAACATTATGGTCGCCCATCATTAGCGTTGGATTTAATGGAAGAATTTCGACCATTGGTAGTGGATGCAATGGTGCTTAATGGGATTAATCGACGTTTCTTGAAACTCTCTGATTTTATCAATGAACCTATTAGTGATGCAGTATCTTTGACACCAGATGGGTTAAAAACATTTCTCCGTTTGTACGAACAGAAAAAACAATCTGAGTTCAGGCATCCGGTTTTAGGACGAAAATGTTGCTATCAGGAGGCTTTTGAAATTCAGGCGCGACTCTTGGCGAAATACCTGATGGGTGAAATTGACAAGTATCCACCGTTAATTGTGAGGTAGTGGACGATGTATGTTGTTGTATCTTATGATATCCCTGAAGACAAGCGCCGGACTAAAATCCATAGTATCCTCAAGTCTTACGGGCAGTGGATGCAGTATAGTGTATTTGAGTGTGACTTGACCGATACCCAGTATGCCAAGTTGCGATCGCGCTTGAGCAAGCTGATTAATCCAAACACCGATAGTATCCGTTTTTACTCCCTCTGTGCGTGCTGCCAGAGAAAAGTGGAACGAATCGGCGGCGAAGCACTTCGGGATGACACGATATTTTTTGCCGAATGCGCGGATGGGTAGGTGTTTTTTTTCAGCGGTTGGGAAAAATGGCTGAAGTGCCTTCTGTATAATGATTTGAGAGTCATCACCCAAATTTTTCAGCCGCGCAATCTCTCAAATCCTTACTGTGACTTGGTTTTAGACTATTTTATTCATGGGGGTCTTGCCACACCAGATGCTCAAATGCTATAATTTTTCTCAACCGCGCAACCGAACCTTGAAAACTACATACAGTAAGCCTTCCAGGTTTCAGCAGTTGAAATCAACTTAAATCCCTTTTAGGGATTGAAACATAGAGAGGTTAGTGGAGGAACCCTAGGGTTTCAGGGTTGAAATCAACTTAAATCCCTTTTAGGGATTGAAACAAATTGAATGGAATGGAGAGATACACATAGTGTTTCTGTTGAAATCAACTTAAATCCCTTTTAGGGATTGAAACCTGATGCAGAGTGGCGCGATCGCGACTCCGAAGCGTTGAAATCAACTTAAATCCCTTTTAGGGATTGAAACTAGTTTCTGCCAAAGATCGATTTCCTTGCTCAATCGCGCAAGAATGTTGAAATCAACTTAAATCCCTTTTAGGGATTGAAACGCTTCGCGAGAGGATAATTTCTGAGAGATTTTATCGTTGAAATCAACTTAAATCCCTTTTAGGGATTGAAACGTGCTGTTGCCAGTCGCCAAGCTTTGCCTTATTCAGTTGAAATCAACTTAAATCCCTTTTAGGGATTGAAACTAAGATGTAGTCGATAATCTGTCTGCTGTAGTCCATTGTTGAAATCAACTTAAATCCCTTTTAGGGATTGAAACCCATCAGCATTCCTTAAATCTATACTGTTCCCTACCATGTTGAAATCAACTTAAATCCCTTTTAGGGATTGAAACTAACACAGATAACTCAAGTGCCTGAAGGTAAAGTGTTGAAATCAACTTAAATCCCTTTTAGGGATTGAAACTTGGGGATCGAGACATGGATGCTGATATAATGCCGTTGAAATCAACTTAAATCCCTTTTAGGGATTGAAACATCTTTAGGCGCTAATATCCACTTAAGGAATGCCCTCGTTGAAATCAACTTAAATCCCTTTTAGGGATTGAAACAATCAATGCCGCAGAAATAGTTTGAATCGCTAATGTTGAAATCAACTTAAATCCCTTTTAGGGATTGAAACTGAGCAACGCGATCGCTAATTGTTTCTGCTACTACGTTGAAATCAACTTAAATCCCTTTTAGGGATTGAAACGAAAACAATTACAGACGGATCTCGATTGCTCCCGGTGGTTGAAATCAACTTAAATCCCTTTTAGGGATTGAAACTAATTATCGATACCTCCCTTTTTGCAGGGGAACCAATGTTGAAATCAACTTAAATCCCTTTTAGGGATTGAAACAGGTAACAAAGATGCTTAAAAGTATCAATAGATGTTGAAATCAACTTAAATCCCTTTTAGGGATTGAAACATTGACACTACAATCGTACTTATGAAAAACACACGTTGAAATCAACTTAAATCCCTTTTAGGGATTGAAACCCTACCCAGACCCGAGAGGAAAGTGCGATCGCAGGTTGAAATCAACTTAAATCCCTTTTAGGGATTGAAACTTCTGGAAAATCTTCTGGAAAGTCTTCTGGAAAGTCTTCTGGTTGAAATCAACTTAAATCCCTTTTAGGGATTGAAACTAAATTCAACGAGGCAATGGCCCTCCATGTACTAGTTGAAATCAACTTAAATCCCTTTTAGGGATTGAAACTAGGGGTAAATACATCAACGATGGCTACTTCCCCGTTGAAATCAACTTAAATCCCTTTTAGGGATTGAAACTTAACTGAAGCGAAAGCCCAGGGCTTGCTTGGTAGTTGAAATCAACTTAAATCCCTTTTAGGGATTTAAACCTTTCAGTCTTTGTTGGGTGGCTAATTCATTCTATCGGTTGAAATCAACTTAAATCCCTTTTAGGGATTTAAACAACCCCGAAATTCTCTAACGCTTTTTTAGTTAGAGTTGAAATCAACTTAAATCCCTTTTAGGGATTGAAACTCTGCAATACTTAAATCACAAAGATACCGACGAGTTGAAATCAACTTAAATCCCTTTTAGGGATTGAAACATAACTCCAGATTCCAAGGAAATATGTTCCCATTTGTTGAAATCAACTTAAATCCCTTTTAGGGATTGAAACATGCACCATTTCCCCCACTTCCTCTATTTCCGATTGTTGAAATCAACTTAAATCCCTTTTAGGGATTGAAACGCAACTTTTTTCTTCCAATCGACTAAATAGCATCCAGTGTTGAAATCAACTTAAATCCCTTTTAGGGATTGAAACCAGAACAATGATAAATTTCCTCACACTGGGAACGAAGGTTGAAATCAACTTAAATCCCTTTTAGGGATTGAAACACAAAAATTAGAAGTCAGACTTACTAAAAAATCCGACTTCTAAATCCTCAACCGATTTATTCACCAAACCTAGCCAAAAAATCATCACGGGAAACCTGAGACAATTGCAACAATAAAGAAGCTAACTCATCAGAAGATAAAGCCAACAAAGACTCAACCATCCTGGCAAAATCATCATCCGATTCCCCAAAGCGCAATTTCAGGAAAGCTTCCACAACCAAACGCGGTACTTCTTCGACACCCAACTCATCTCCAGATAATTGAGAGAATTGCAGTAACAACAACGTCAAATCCTCTGAAGGCAAGCCAGACAAAGGCTCGACTAGTGGTAAGATGCGATCGCTAAATTCCCCAAAGCGAACCCTCAATAAATTCTCTACAATCAGGCGTTTTCCCTGTTGAACCCCTTGTTGAGCCCCTTCCTGTCTACCTTGTTGAACACCTTCCTGTCTACCTTGTTGAACCCCTTGTTGAATACCTTGTTGAACCCCTTGTTGAATACCTTGTTGGATAGCCTCTTCTAGTTTTTGTTGAAAAAGTGGTGCTAAGGCCACAATTAACCTCCTATCCTCTTGATCTAACCTTTGATTGGCTGTCAAATTAGTTTGCAAGCTATACAACAAGTTTACCGCATTATCTCGTAAAGGACTACCCTCTGGTAGTGGGGAGTAGAAAAATTATCTAATTAACAATTAACAATTAGCCATTAGCAATTAACAAAATAATCTATCCCATTTGAGTCGCCAATAAAGGAGCAGCGCTTAACAAAGTCTTAGTATAAGGATGCTGAGGATTTCTAAACAATTCCTCCGTCTCCCGTAACTCCACAATTTTCCCCTGATACATTACAGCAATGCGATCGCAAAAAAACCGCGCCACCCAAAGATCGTGAGTAATAAACAAATATGTCAAATTAAACTCATCTTTCAACGACTGCATTAACTCCAACACCTGTGTTTGTACCGAGGCATCTAACATACTCACAGGCTCATCACAAATCACCAAACTCGGATGAGTAATTAAGGCACGAGCAATTGCTACCCGCTGTTGTTGTCCCCCCGACAAATCCCCCGGATACCGATAGTAATACTCCTCCACGGGAGTCAAACCCACCCTTTTCAACATTGCCTCAACCCGCTCCTTTGCTTCCCCTGGTGTCGCCAAATTATGGATAAATAGAGGATCGGCAATACTCTCGCCCACCCGCATCAAAGGATTCAAACAAGCATGGGGATCTTGGAATATCATTTGTATTTGTCGCCGCTTTTCTTGCAGCGATTTTTTATTCAATTTGGTTAAATCTTTCCCTTCAAATTCAACTGTTCCCGAAGTCGGACGAATCAATTGTAAAATAGTGCGAGACAGGGTACTTTTGCCACAGCCTGACTCCCCTACTAATCCCAAAACCTCACCCTTAATTAAATCAAAAGTTATTTCATCTACGGCTTTAATAAATTGCTTGTCTTTGGTGAATAATTGGGCGACAAAGTTCTGCTCTAAGGTATAATATTGCTTTAATTCTTTAATTTCTAATATAGCCTTGGCAGCGGATTTGGTAGCGGATGTAGCGGATGATCGATCGATTTCAGCGGATAGGTTGCTGATTTTTCCTGAAGAAACTAATAATTCATCCGCTGCCAAATCCCCTGCTAAACCCCTTGCTAAACCCGATAACTCATCCGCTGCTAAATCCGCTGCTAAATCTGCTTTATCATCACTAACTGCCTGAATATGTAGTGCAGCTTGCAATAGCGATCGCGTATACTCGTGTTGTGGTTTCCGTAAAATATCCTGGATTGCCCCAGTTTCTACTATTTTGCCCTGATACATTACCGCAATGCGATCGCAATATTCCCCCACCATTGCCAAATCGTGGGAAATCAGGAGCAATCCCATCTCTCTTTCCCGACACAATCGCGTTAATTCCGTTAAAATTTCTGCCGATACCGTCACATCTAAACTCGTTGTCGGTTCATCAGCTACAATTAATTTAGGATTAAGTAATAAAGCCAGTGCGATCGCAACTCTCTGCCGCATTCCGCCACTAAATTCATGGGGATATTGAGAGAAACGACTCTCTGGAATCTTCACAGTTTCCAATGTTTCAATCGCCTTATCCTTACATGCTTTTCTTGATAACTCCGGTTGATGTGCCCTCAAAGTTTCCAGACAATGCTCCCCAATCGTCATCAAAGGATCTAGGCGTGTCATGGGATCTTGAAAAATCAGTGCCACCGCCTCCCCACGAAATTTCCGTAACTCAGAAGGCGTTAAATCAAATACCGATTTTCCCTTAAACTTAACCTTTCCCTCAACTTGGGTAGATGCTGATAACAACCGCATCGCCGCACGCCCCAATGTTGACTTCCCACAACCAGATTCCCCCACCAATCCCAAACGTTGCCCAGGATTGAGAGTAAAGGAAACATCATCCACTGCCCAACGAGTGGTTTCTCCTGATTTACTGCCGGGATAAGCAACCCGTAAATTTTCTACACAAAAAAGGGTTTCATTCATTGCTAGATTATTTTAGATAGTAGGGAGGAATTATGGCTGTCAATCATTTGACGATGAGGATATTTTACTGTTATTCAAAACCTAATTTAACCCAAACCCATCCCCTCAGTTTCAGAAACTAATAACTTCCCTACACCTTCATAAATCCAAACATAACCTTCGCCACCACCTTTACCAAAATGCCCCATTTTTTTATACTCTTCTGTAATCCCATTAGTAAATCCTTTTACGAAGTCATAATCAGCGATTAAAGTTTCACCTTTATTGAGTTCAATCATCTTAGCTGGTGCTGTTGTACCCAGTACAACTTTACCTTTTTGATTGGGTAAAGCTTTCAGGGCAACCCGACATAATCCATCACCAGAAGCAGCCATTTGTCGAACTTTTAATTTTTTGCTTCCCAAGACTACATTATCAGAACAAAACCGAAATATACCATCATCAAATTCCCATTGTTCTGAATCTAATAGATCCACAGCCGTATAATGGAGGAAATATCCTTTTTGCCTTGGTTCGAGGTAAACTGCACCAGTCCCTTTGTAGATAGGCGCGTTGTAATCGGTTTCTGTCGTCATCGCTATCCAGACATCTTTCAGGCGATTATCGGTTTTATAAACTCCATAGGTTAATTTACCCATACACCTATGGAGCGAGCCTTTTTGAATTATTACACCTGAATTCTCTAAATGAATTTCCACTTGCTGGACAAAAGGAATATTGCGAGTGGGATGGTATAGTTTGTTAGCTTCTTTATTGATGTTATTTTGTAAATACCAATCATCTGTTGGCTCTAGGATATTCACTTGGTATCTCATAATTTGCCTCGTTTTTTTCTACTTATAGGCACCACTAGAATAGTTAGTTTAACCAAAATTATTTCCTCCATTACCCATTCCCCATTACCC
>NZ_JAMZMM010000287.1 GCF_024178385.1 Limnofasciculus baicalensis BBK-W-15
TTATAATTTTGACGAGGTACTTTACTTCTTTTAGAAGCTTTCAAACTCTTTATTTGTCTAGGTTCGGTCGCTCTCGGTCGGTGTTTCCTTTCTCGAGCGCATTTACCAATGTAGCTGGTCTCTCTTTGATTGTCAAGCTTTTTGAAAAAGTTTTTTTGGGATTCCTGGAAAATCTCTCTGGGAGGGATTTCTGAGCTAAGTTAGTCTAGAGACAATGCGAGACCCTATATAACAAATACCCGTAATATGAGTCAGATTGCGATATTACCTGCCCCGATACTGCTAGAACCATTTCTCCGTAGCTGGCTATTGGAGGATATTGGTAGAGGCGATCGCACTACTGAGGCATTATTTAGTTCAGATGCCCAAGTGAGGAAAGCAGAGTGGACGGCTAAGGAAGCGGGTATCATCGCTGGCTTACCAGTTGCAATGAAGGTATTCCAGCTATTGAGTGAAAAAACAAACTTAGTTCCTGTAGTTGCTGAGGGTGAATGGTGCAACAAGGGACAGGTGGTTGCACGTCTGGAAGGTTCTATTGATACACTACTTATGGGAGAACGAGTTGCCCTGAATTTGGTTATGCGTCTAAGTGGAATTGCCACATTAACCCGGAAGTATATTGACAAAATTACCGATCTACCTTGCAAACTGGTTGATACCCGCAAGACAACACCAGGATTGAGATTGTTGGAGAAATATGCTACTCAGGTAGGAGGAGCAGTCAATCACCGTATGGGGTTAGATGATGCTGTGATGATTAAAGACAATCATATTGCTGCGGCTGGTGGGATAAAAGAAGCGATCGCACGTATTCGTTCCCATATCCCCTATCCCTTGAGTATTGAGGTTGAAACTGAAACTCTGGATCAAGTGGCAGAAGCGGTGGCGGAGGGAGCGGATATCATCATGTTGGATAATATGCCGCTAGATATGATGGATCGAGCTGTACAGATGATTCGGGCGGCTCATAATCGGATTAAGATTGAAGCTTCAGGCAATATCACTCTGGAAACGATTCGCACAGTGGCGGAAACTGGGGTAGACTACATTTCCAGTAGTGCGCCAATTACTAGATCGACTTGGCTGGACTTGAGTATGAGAATTAACCATAACAGTTCAGTGAAGAACTGATTTTAAAGAGAATAACTACAATTTCCATAACACTATTAATCACGAAAAGTGATTGAATAGTGCCCAATACTGATTTGAAATAACCTTTCCACAACACAAATGAACTCTACAGTTGAACATCTGAAAGCTAAATTTGAACAAGCATTGATTGCAGCATTTGGAACTGATATGGCTGGTACAGATCCCATGTTAGTTCCAGCAAGTAATCCGAAATTTGGGGATTATCAATCAAATGCGGCTTTGTCGCTGACCAAAAAATTAGGGAAACCACCAAGAGCGATCGCAGAAGCTATCTTAGGATATCTGGATGTTACTGAAATCTGCAATCCACCGTCTATTGCAGGTCCAGGTTTTATAAATTTTAGCCTAAAACCTACCTATTTAGAAGGACAACTTACTTCTATTCAAAACGATCCACGTCTAGGAGTAGCACAAGCAAAGCAACCACAGCGAGCGATCGTAGATTTCTCCAGCCCAAATATTGCTAAAGAGATGCACGTAGGTCATCTGCGATCGACAATTATAGGAGATTCTATTGCCCGGATTTTAGAATTTCAGGGTCATGATGTACTGCGACTGAATCATGTGGGAGACTGGGGTACTCAATTTGGCATGTTAATTGCTTATTTGCGCGAAGTTTGCCCAGAAGCTTTGACGACATCTGATGCTATTGAATTGGGAGATTTAGTAGCATTTTATCGGGAGGCAAAACAGCGATTTGATGGAGATGAAGGATTCCAAGAGACAGCAAGACAAGAAGTAGTAAAACTACAATCGGGTGCGGAGGATACTAGAAAAGCTTGGCAATTATTATGTCAGCAATCGCGGCGGGAGTTTGAGGTAATTTATGATTTACTCGATGTTCATTTAAAGGAACGGGGTGAATCATTTTATAATCCTTTCTTACCAGATGTAGTTAAAGACTTGGCAGAGTCAGGCTTATTAGTAGAAAGCGATGGTGCTAAGTGTGTTTTTTTGGCAGGATTTACCAATAAAGAGGGAAATCCTTTGCCATTAATTGTCCAGAAATCTGATGGGGGCTATAATTATGCGACAACTGATTTAGCCGCACTAAGATATCGCATCGGGCAAGATAAAGCGGAACGAATTATTTATGTGACTGATTCGGGACAGGCAAATCACTTTACTCAGGTATTTCAGGTAGCAAAACGGGCGGGTTGGATTCCAAATAATGTGAAAATAGTTCATGTTCCTTTTGGATTAGTGCAGGGAGAAGATGGTAAGAAGCTGAAAACCCGCTCTGGAGAAACTGTCAGGTTGCGGGATTTATTAGATGAAGCAGTTGTGCGTTTCCGTGGTTATCTGGAAGATAAAATTAAGGAAGAAAATCGTGAGGAAACGGAAGAGTTTAAATCTCATGTTGCTACGGTAGCTGGCATTAGTGCGGTTAAATATGCGGATCTTAGTCAAAATCGTAATAGTAATTATATTTTTAGTTACGATAAGATGCTAGCAACCATAGGAAATACGGCACCTTATTTACTTTATGCTTATGCTAGGATTCAGAGTATTAGTCGTAAAGGAGATATTAATTTTGAGGAGTTAGAAGCGGATGGCAAAATTATGTTGCAGGAAGAAACAGAATTGGTGCTAGCCAAGCATTTATTACAGTTAGGTGAGGTTATTCGTAATGTTGAACAGGATTTGCTACCTAATCGCCTTTGCCTGTATTTGTATGAACTGAGTGAGAAGTATAATCAATTCTATAATCAGTGCCCTGTACTGAAAGCAGAGGCATCTGTAAGAAAATCTAGATTAACTCTCTGTGCGATAACGGCTAGAACTTTAAAGTTGGGATTATCTTTGCTGGGTATTCCAGTATTAGATAGGATGTAATACCAAGTCTAGTTGTATTAACATTGTTTGTAGTAGGCACTTTAGTGCCTAAAAATGTTTTAGTAACAAGCACTAAAGTGCTTACTACAAACTGGATTTACGCCGTTTTTACAGTCCTTGTACTTCTGGTGCTGCTGAGATTTGATAGACTAAAGTAGCCTGGAGTTGAGAATAGGGTTCTAGAGTAAAATTCCAGTTACAAAAACCATTTTTATCAGGTTCGACACTATTTGTAGTTTTGTCTGGGATTACCTTAACCTTAACCTGTTCTAGTTCGGAAATTGGGACGCGCTCAGTGGTTTTAATGACTCTTGATTCTGCCCCAATATTAGAGAGAAATAATGTAGTTTCAATGGTTAGTTCATTCCACTTGGTAAGATGATTCTTGTTTCGTTTTTCAGTTTGGGTACGTTGAACGCGCATTCCCGCATCTGATCCCCAGGAAAGTGCAAATTTCTCGCCCGGTGCAATAAATCCAATTGATGTTTTCCCGATAAATTCAGAGGAGCGTAGTAAATCGACTGGACCGGCTAGAATTGGAAAATTTGCTGTATTAATTTGTTCGCTTTTGAGGACAACTTGACAGGATACCTCTGGCATTAAAATATATTCTATTTCGGCATCTGAGGTAAAGGAGAAAATGGCAACGCGATAGGGATTACCATCTGAGGGAATAGTAGCTTTGTGAGGGGGTCGCAAATTGCGGATTTCGCCGCCATCATCCACACCAGGAAGTTCAACAGTGGTAGGGGTAGTATCCTTGTCTATTCCAGTGGTTTGGATTTCCTGATTCCTAGCTTGAATAATAATTTGTTGGGATTTTTCCCTCACATTTAATTTGTCATCAGTTAGCAGAGGAGGTTCAGTACCGAGGGAAGCGCGGGCGGTGGAAAAGATTAAATCTACATTATTCCAGTCTTCGCCTGTTCGTTGCCAGACACAACCATCAAAGCGAAAAGATAGGGTAGCATTGGTAGTATTTGTTGCTAATATTAAACGGGATTGATGATAAGGTCGCCAGAGAGCATTTGGTACTACATAGTCGAAAGCAATTTCATAGTCTCCAGTGTCGGAAATCATTAAGTCGGTTTCGATATGGGCGGTATAAACCATATCTGGACGAGACATTGCCTGAATTCTAGAGATTAAGTCGTTAATTTGCTGGCTGAGTTTTTCTTGACTGTAATAGTTATTGACAATTTCGGTACGGAAATCGCGCAACTGTTTAAATAGGGTTTGTAATTGCGATCGCCAAGAGGTAGGATCTATTTGTCCCCATACTGCATCAACTGGTAACTCTTGTACAGCTTTTGCCAAAATAATGTTAGTTTGGTTAAAAGCATAGTCTTGGTGGCTGCGATTTTCTTCAAGATTTTTGAGTGTGGTTTGGAGGAATCGCAATTCCGCTTGTAAGGTTTTGATTTCCTGTGGTTTATCTTCTTCTTTGACTAGCATTCGACGGCGCACGCGCACATCATCAATTCTTGCACCGGGATAATTGCCAACAAATTCTGCACGGAGGGATTTATCAGCGAGTACTGACGCAACATTCTCGACTTTAATTTGCCATAATCCTGGCGTGAGATTTGTTTTGCAGATCCGTCGCACTAAGGCGCGATCTTCTAGAAGTGTGACGGTGGAAACTGGTGCTTCTAGAGTTAATTTTTGGATGGTTTGTGGTGTTAAGTTAATTGGTGGCATGGGTCACTTTTTTTGTGGTTGATTTTATTCAATAAATTCAAAGAGGGCGAGTCAATCAAGGTTATTAGTTAGGAATGAAAATTTTCGCAGCGACTTGCCCCTACAGAAATTCGTCACTCCCCGCTCTCCATTTAGAAAATAAATCTATTCTCGCCGATTTCCACCGATTACTTCACTATCGACAAATGTCTTGATTTTATACTCTGCTGATAGTTTTATTTCTTGTCCTCCGGGTACTTTTATTTGCCACCGATAACCACCCTGAATAGGTGCGCTACGTTCATTTTGTTCATATTTTTCCCAGTTAGGGGAAACGTTACCAATTTCTACATCTACTTTAGCTCCATCTTGGGGAAGAGGAATTCTTTCTCGCACTTCAATTTGTGCTTCTTTAGGGAGACGATTGGCAATATTAATGGCAATTGTATGACGCATTTCGTTGAGGGAAACCAGAGATTGACTGGAACGAACTTCTTGATCGGTTACATTCCGTGCTACTTTAATAGCTTGTTCTACTCCTAAGCCTAATTCCATTTGTCCTTTAGGTGGTACAGTAGGAATATTTGTTGATAGGATATATTCGCCATTCACATAAACATCTACAGCACCAGATAGTAAGGGTGCTTGTAATGGGTTGTACAGTTGAGCGATGCGGAAAACATTGGTATCCTCACGGGGGACAACAATATAACGCATGTCTACTTTGGTACTTTGGCTGGTGAGGGCAACAGAATGAAATTGCATGTCTGAGGGAACATCGACTCTTCCATCAGCGTTGTAAGCATAGTCGAATGAACCTGCTACTCGACGAACATTAATCCCACCGGGAGGTAAGTTGACAGAAAGAGATTGTTGTGAATAGCTTACAGCATTTTGCATGATTTGTAATAGATCTAGAGTAACAGTAATTCCCTGGCGTTTGAGGGTTTCTTGATAAATTTCATTCTGTTGCCTGATGGACAATTTTCCGCGATTGGTTAGGTTACCTACTTCTGCTAATTCCATGAGGCTGTAGGTGAAGAAATTAAATCTACTTATATCGTTATCATCAAGCAATTGCTCCGGTTTTGGGCATAAAAAACTATTGGTATCGAAAGGAAGCGATCCCATAGGTGACAATCGCTCCTGCCAAACACTTTCTCCAGTATTACCATCTAATGATTTTTGGCTAATCTCCTTCCTAGCGCGGACTCTCTCTGCAACTTTATTGGATACCGATCCAGCGGAAGTTGGTATATTTAGCGATTGAGAAGAGAAAATTTGGAAATCTTGTGTTTTAACAAATTTGTCAGATATTTTCTCGTCTGGGAAACTAAAATCTAATTTTAGGTTGGGAAAACTTGGCACTTTTACAGCTTGCAAATTCACACTAAAGTCTCGTTTAGACAAACCATAAACTGCTGCTTGTTTTTGTCTGTCATAATCTTCAAATAGAAGTTCGACACCAACTGGAGGAATGCGCCAACCGGATTTTTTTACCAAAGGTTGATTCTGTCCAATTCTGAGTGAAGGTAATTCTGGTAACTCACACCAAGCCATGGGTTGAGCGGTAGAAAGTTCTAAACTTACTCCACACCAGTCTTCGCCTGTACGCTGACAGATTAATGCTCGAATTGCGATCGCGGCTGTATTACTCGCACTATCTAAATGGCATACATAGCTTGGTGTCCAACGTGCGCCAGGAACAAAATATTCGATCAGTAACCGTTGTCCTACAATAGTTCTGTCACCTTCATAACTCAACCGAACAATCGCCGTTTTTCGCAATTCGTGAGGTTGAACTTCTTTGGCGCTGGATGCCTGTTGCTGTTTTTGTTGTAAATTTTCTAAATGTTCTTTTGCTTTGCGTAAGTTTTCTTCAGTTTCTTGTTTTTCCTGTAGTTTGGCACGGATTTGTTCGTCCTGGAAATTGGCGATCGCAAGTCGTGCTGCTATTGGGGAAGGTGGTGGTGCTTTTCCCTCTTCTCCATGAGGTCGATCTGGTACGTTAAGTTTATATATTAGAGTAATCTCATTATTAATTAGACCAATCCGATCCACAAGTTGTTGAACTTCGATCTTGCCTTGTCGTATTTCCTCCTCTGCTGGTGGAGTTGGTGTATCTTGAAGTGGGGCAACTGTTAAACCAATGCGAATATCTGTAGGAATAATAGTTTCTCTATTCCCATCACTTTCAATCCGTACTCGCACGCTACTATCATCTAATGCTAGAGGTAGTCCGGCAATTTCCACCTCTTCTGGTACTTCTCCATTACTGATTTCTGAAAATTCGGCAATGCGGGTGATGGTTGCTCCGGTTGCGTATACTTTTACTTTATCGATTTTGGCAGGAAGTTGTATTGTTTGCATGTTTTTATTTATCAAGTAATTTTGATCCTCTTTAAACGCAATGGCTTCGCCCGCCAGAGGCATCGTACTTTTGCACAATTCGCTCCTGATATTCCTGCTCTTTAATCAAATTCTGACTACACTCCACCCGATCTAAAAACATGATCCCCTCAAGATGATCGTACTCGTGTTGAAATATACGTGCGACAAAATCTGTTAACTCTTGGCTGCGGAGCTTACCGTCTCGATTGCTATACTCTACCTCAATTTTCTGATATCTAGGAACTAATCCTCGCATACCCGGAACACTCAAACAACCTTCCCAATCTTTTACTATTTCATCGGAGTGGGCAATAATCCGTGGATTAATCATCGCTGTCGGTTCCATTTCTGGGGCATTGGGATACCTGGGATTGGGGCGAGACGCTACGATAAACAAACGATAGGAGGCAGAAACTTGAGGCGCAGCAATACCAACACCGTTTTTACTAATAGCGGTTACGATTAGAGCATCAATTAGCTGCTGGAAGCGTACAGCTTGAATATTATCAATGAGTTGGGCTTGCTGTCGTAAGATTGGGTTGCCTAGCTGGGCGATTTCTAGCGATTGAGTCATTCTAACGTAGTACCCTTCGGTACTGAGTCTGGTCAGATTTGGGCTTTGGCAAGCCCCCGCCTTTAGGCGTGGGGTTTCTGACAAAGGATTATACTTGAACGGAATTACCACAATGTTAGCTCACAAGAAGGGAGTAGGGAGTAGGGAGTGGGGATTAGGGAATCAGGAAAATAATCCTGTAAATCTTTTGAATTATGTTAATCCTGAGCAAAACTGGCAGAATTTTTCGGGTTAATGGTGAAAAATGTTAATTTCTCTTACAAACATTGAGAATGGTGCGTTAGGCACGGGAATTTAATTATGGGTTGA
>NZ_JAMZMM010000718.1 GCF_024178385.1 Limnofasciculus baicalensis BBK-W-15
GTCTCCCCACTCCCCATTCCTCAAGGAATTAGACGATTCACACGACGATACAGAGGTTGCTCCTGAGCCATTGACAGAGCCATAAACAGGATATTTTGCCGTTCAATGGCGGGGAAATTAATCGTATAAATAATATTATTCTGCTCCCACATTACCGCCGAAAAGGGATAGGCAGGATTTTGCTCTGGGCCTTCGAGCAGATATCCTTCTACATTAGGGGCTAAAGTAATGCGATCGCCTTTTTCTTTATACTTTTGTAATTCCAGTTTAGCACTGACATTAGTTTTGCTATTCGCGGAAAAACTACCCAACAAACAGGGGTAAGCTCCGCGAGAGCAGGTAAACAGACTAACTGTAAAGCTAACTGGGGTTTCTGAGGGAAAAACACGGAGAATCAGGCGGCTTTCATCAATATCTAATAGTTTCCCCATCCGCAATTCTGCTGGCAAGCGTATCGCCAATCCCACGGGCAAGTTACTCTGAATTTCCTCTAAATGAGAGGTAAATACAGAAGCGGGACGAGCCAACACTATTGAAGGACTATTTAAAACTATTAAACACCCTTGAGCGAAGGCTCCTAACGATGTGGCAAAACTCCTATTTATTATTCCCCATTTCTTATTTTTCATTCCCAACTCCTGCTTTTGAAGAATCAGTTTCTATAAGTTTACTACAAGCCTCCATCAAATTTTTAGCATCAAAGGGTTTCGTCAAGTATTCTGTTGCGCCAGCTAGTCGCCCTTGAACCTTATCAAAAACTTTATCCCTGGATGTTAACATGACGATCGGCAAATCCCCAAATTGCGGCAGGCTGCGGAGCGTGCGGCATAGAGAAAATCCATCAATATCTGGCATAGAAACATCCAATAGTAAAATAGCAATCGGATGTTTGTACATTAAGGATAAAGCTTCCTCAGCATTATTGGCTACGAGGACATTGTAGTCGTTGCCTATTGATATTTTGATCATTTCCTGCATAACTTTGCTATCATCGACTGCAAGAATTGTTGGTTTATGAGTCTCTAAAGGCATACTTCCTCATTTGAGATGGAACCTGAAACTAAGGCTACAGATCAATTAATTTAGCTGTATTCGCCGGAGAGCAATTACCAAAAAAGCTGACGGTTACTACTTGACGCTCTCGCTGGAAGACAAGACGATTCCCGAAATTAAGCCAGATTTCAATAAAAACTGCATATTCGTTGGCATAACTGCACTCACTGTGGTTTTTCTCTTGACCGCGATCATAACGCGGCGATAAATATAAAAAA
>NZ_JAMZMM010000288.1 GCF_024178385.1 Limnofasciculus baicalensis BBK-W-15
CCACACCCCAATCCCCACTCTCCATTCCCCAATGCTCACCAAGGCTACACCCAAACCACCTCGTTGGCAACGAAGTAACTACTCACCTCTAACACGCCAAATTGACGTTTTCAGTGCGGCGGCGAAATTGCTCTGCGATTTGTTATGCGATAAAACCCTTGGGCAAGATTCCCCTAGTCACAGAAATAGCCGCGCCCAATGGTTAGTAGAAAAACTCCTAGATTTAGGGCCAACATTTATTAAAATTGGACAATCACTTTCCACTCGTGCCGACTTAATTCCGTTAGAATATGTCCAGGCTCTAAGCCAATTACAGGATAGGGTTCCGCCATTTAGTGGACAGGATGCGATCGCAGTTATAGAATCAGAATTAGGTAACTCTATTTATGCCTTATATCGCGATTTTAATCCTCAACCTTTAGCCTCTGCAAGTTTAGGGCAAGTCCATAAAGCACGACTACATACAGGGGAAGATGTGGTTGTAAAAGTACAACGCCCCGGTATCGAAAAGCTGTTTAATTTAGACTTTGAAGTACTCCATCGCCTAGTCAGATTTGCCAATCGGTATTTACCAGGATTTAAGAAGTACGATATGGAGGCAATTTACCAGGAATTCTTCGAGTTACTCTATCAAGAAATAGACTATATTCACGAAGGTAAAAACGCCGATCGCTTCCGAGAAAACTTTGATAAATATCCCAGAATATTCGTACCCAAAGTCTATTGGAAATACACCACCAGAAAAGTCTTAACCCTAGAATATCTCCCCGGCATAAAAATTGACGATCGCGAAACTATGGAAACTTGCGGTATCAATACCAATGAAGTCATCCAACTCGGTATTTGCTGCTACCTCAAACAGTTATTAGAGGATGGTTTTTTCCAATCAGATCCCCATCCAGGAAATATGGCAGTTACTCAAGATGGCAGTATCATTTTCTATGATTTTGGCACAATGGCAGAAGTAAAATCCATTGCCAAAGATCAAATGATTAAGACATTTTTTGCTATCCTCAGAAAAGATACAGATGAAGTAGTCAATACTCTGACATATATGGGTTTAATTGAACCCGTATCCGATATGAAACCAGTAAAACGGCTAGTAGCCTTTATATTAGATAAATTCCGAGACAAACCAATTGATATCAAAGAATTTGAAAAACTCGGTAGCGAAATATATTTAATGTTCGAGCAACAACCCTTTCGCTTACCTCCACAAATGACATTTATTTTAAAATCATTAACAACCCTCGATGGGATTGCCCGTGCCCTAAATCCTGAGTATAACTTACTAGCAGCAAGTCAGCCATTTGTCAAGAGCTTAACAGTCTCCAAAGGGCAAGGAAAAGCGATCAGAGAATTAGCACGACAAGCAGGAGAATTCATCAAACAGAAATGGCAACAACCCAGCGGTACAGAAATTATATTAAGAAGATTAGAATCTCGGATCGAAGAAGGAGAATTAGAAATAAGAGTTCGTTCCCTTGGCAGCGATCGTACCTTAAAACGGATTCATTTAGCAATCAAAAGTCTCATTTACGCCTGCTTAACTGGATTTACATTACTAGCAGGTACAGTATTATTGCTATCACCCCAAACTAAATGGGCGATTGTAGCTTTTTCCTTCTCTGGATTCTGGTTTTTTATCTTACTCTATTCGTTGATTCAGTTGGGAATTAAGGAAAGACTGGATAAATTTATTGATAAATAGTTGAGAATATTTTTTTAACGCAGAGGGCACAGAGGGTGACGCAGAGGTACGCAGAGGTTTTGAGAAAATCTTTGCGTACCTTTGCGCTAACCTTTGCGTACCTTTGCGTTAAAAAAGACAAACTAATCTCAACCCTCATATACAATCATCTCGACTCCAGAAACTGTATAACTAATTTCTCTAAATCCACTCACATTCACATATTCTCTCATCCCATAACTCAAATACAACTTACCAAACTCACCTTTATCTTGAGCCATTTTCGATGCGACATTGACGGGCATTCCGGCAATATCTTTACCACCAACAGATAAATCGAAAACCAAGGCTGCTCCTCCATCAATACCAATCCGACAGGCAATGTCTTCTTTAGCTAATTCTGCCCTAAATGCTTTCCCAAATTCCAGTGCAGCATTTGCACTATCAAAAGTGTAAATTCCTAATAAACTAATTACTTTAATTTCCATGCCATGACTCTGAGGGAGCAATCGCATTCCGATATCTTTCATCATGGCAGAAATAGACAGATTAGTGAATATTCCTACTTCGTGGCTTTCTGCTGCTTTACTTTCTCTTTCAATTAAAACTACGAATTTGTGGGCTATATATTTAGCTGACAAAGCTTGGCAAAATGCTGTATCGTTTAGTCTGTTTTCATATTCAACTAAATCGGCATAAAAACTGTCTGAGTAAGGAATTGGATAGTTTTTATTAATCCCGGGTACTTGAGCTAAACGATTTCCATCTAATACTCGAAAAATATCCCCAATTGGGGTTAACAAATCGCTTCTTTTGGTAAGCTGAAAACTGTTATTGGCAGGAAGGCGCGAGCAAATTGCTTGACTAATTACTATTTCACCGCCTTCTGTATCATTTTCCGCCACTGCTTCTATGGTGTCTGCTTCTAACCCATACAAGCCACCACTAATATAGTAAAATTCGCCATAATGTGCGCCAATACCAATGGAAATTTGGCAATTTTTGCTAATTTCATCTTCCATTGTCAGGAGTGCAGATAGGAGAGTATCGGCGCTAATTGATGCTGGATAAAACATTTGGGTATTATCGGCTGCCCAAATCCCGACTCCTTCTCCGCCTATTGCCATCCCAATGCCATATACAATTTCTTTTGGTTGGTTAATAAGTACTAAAATTTCTAACAAGCCTTTTTGTTTGGTAAGTCTGGTTAAACCAGTAGAGTCAGAGGATACGCTATATCCTGTTACTTGATAAGGTGTCAATAATTGCACGGCAACGTCATGAGTTTGTGCGCTTTCTAGCCAATGTTCGATTAGTTTAATCGGTAACCCGCCAATGATATCCTGGGTGATATCGAATAAACCAGGAGAATATTGAGCTTTGCTAATTTTCTCGCTCATACGCTAATCCTGCCTCCAACGGCTTTATGAAAGGGTTAATTATAGCTGACTCTTTGAGGTTTATTATTTCTATTGCCCAAGGCTCTTGACAATTGACAACTATGGCATTATCATTAGATAATGGTAATCCGTGCCCGCCTGAAAACGAAGTTTTTAACACCAAAATAAACTCGGCTCTGATTATTTCAGTCGCCCACTATCTAGCAGCAATTATTCAGCGCAAACACCATAAGTAAGAGTGTAAAGCGCTAATGAGTCCTCGACAGACAACGAACCAACCGAAACCCGATACTGTAGTCCAACCACTCGTCCCAACTGTTCCTGTAGCGAAGCGCACTGCGACAGCCCCACAGACAGCAATACCAAGAACCACCGCGCAGCAACCGGATACTTTTACGCTCATTATCGATCCACGGACTACCGTCACCAGGAGCATTTATATAATTACTGTGCCATGTATCGGCACACCACTCCCAGACCTTCCCGTGCATATCGTACAGTCCAAAAGAATTAGCCAAACCAGAGCTACCTACTACGGTAGTTGATTCACGATAAATTCCTTTTGGTGCTTTACCATAGACAGCATTTCCGTTGTAATTTACAAGCTCGGTAGTAATTGTTTCACCGAAATGAAATGGGGTGGTTGTTCCAGCTCTACAGGCATATTCCCACTCCGACTCACTAGGTAGTCGATAACTCCGACCTGTATGGTTACTGAGTCTAGCACAAAATTCCTCTGCATCATACCATGAGATTTGCTCTACTGGCAAATTATCTCCTTTAAAGTAGGATGGATTGGGTTTTAGCGATCGATTCACTTGAGGCAAACCCGCCACAACTCGCCACTGTGCTTGGGTTACGGGGTATTTGCCCATAAAAAATGGCGGTACTGTTACTTGATGTTGCGGACTTTCATAGCTAGAATGCCCTGACTCCGATTCCAGTGAACCCATCATCAATGTACCATTGGGGATAGAAACCATTTCTATCCCCACTTGGTTATTTAATTTTTCTAGGAAGTATTGGGATTCACCTCGACGGCGGTTGGTAATTTTCCCGTATTTATCTACCGTTACTGTATCAAAGTGGAAGACTTGTAATTCCATTCTTAGTGGTTAGTAGTCTGTTGGGATTTAGGAGAGATATAGCAGTCGCCCGTGTTAAGCCATCCAAAAAGGCCAAAACCCATTCACAGCAATCATTTGAATGGATGACTTTTGTTAGCGTAGCGGGACTAAGTCCCTTTTGAATGGATGACTTTTGCTATAACTGCTCTTGTATCGATTGAAGACGGTTTTCCGATGATAACTCCATCCCCTTGAGGATAGCATTTTAATATCCCGATGTAATCATCCCTCCGTCACTTTAGTTTTACCGAAAATCCCGATAATTTTCCTCAATCCATCCGCTATCCGTTATCAAATCCGTTGCCCAAGGCTCTTGACAATTGACAACTATGGCATTATTATTAGATAATGGTAATCCGTGCCTGCATGGAACCCAATTTTTTAACACTAAAATAAACTCACTTCTCGTTTTTTACTACCACTAATACAGCGCGGCAGAAGTAACCCACCAGTGACAAAATTCTCAAAGCCTTACCAATCAATTCTTTTGAATGCGTGACTTTTGAATGCGTGACTTCCGCGTAGCGGCACTAGTGCTGGGATCATTTATCCTTCCCTTCAGGAGCAGATTTTATTTTTAACGCTCATAGCGCCAAGGATTAAAGTTAGATCTCATATAAAATACAAAGAAACCGGGTTTCTTCAAGAAATCCGGTTTCTTTTGTGTACTTCATCATCATCAAAATTTTCGGGTGCGTTATTCCCCATTCCCTACAAACTATAGGGCGACATCACCAATAATACAGAGCCGACTCCCAGCAAACAGAAAAAACCGATTAACCCAGCTAAGGGATTATTCCCCAAACCCGTAATCCAAATTGGCCCTTTTCCAGTATAAGAAATTAGTTGCACCGAGTCTAAACAAGTCAATCCACAAATCCAGCCCGCGTGCAAACCAATGGCTAAACCTAAAGAGCCGCCATCTACCCAACGGGCTAATACTAATACTACCCCCATGATCCAGAGTCCCGGTAACTGTGGTAGGGTGTCTTTTTGCTCCCAAATCAGGTGTAATAGGGCAAAAACAGCACTAGAAATTGCCCCTGTCACCCAAATCGAATAGTCTACCTGAAGTTGAGTGACTAAAAATCCCCGAAAAACTAGCTCTTCGGTGAAGCCTATCCATAAACCCAACAATAATATAGGTAGACATGCCTGTACAAGCTGTCGCCAATTTTGCCAATGCCATACCACCCAGCCTAAAGCTGATTCTGCTGCAAATGCGATCGCTAAACTTAGTATCCCCAAGGTTAATCCCCACCCCAAGGATACTAAAAGCGATAAATTCCACTCTACCCCGTACTCAGAAAAGGATGTACCCTCTACTCTAGTTACCCCCCAGACAATCAGGGGGGCAATTAGATAAAGTGATGCCAGCAATGGCAATTTTTGTTCTCCTGCCAAGGGCTGGGGAGGATGCCATTTTACTAAAGTAGCGACAATTAGGGCTAAGGGTAACCATAAAATAGCCCAAGCGATGAAAAACATCGCCACTTTAGTAAGTGCAGTGCCAGCAACAAGTGACACTAACCATTGATTTGCTGCCCGATGAAAGAAATCCATTGGCGGCATCTGTTGAATTGTGAGGAGCTGTGGAGCGAAATGGGGCTTAGGATGGAGCGAAGAAATTATCCATCCTCAAACCGAGTGAAAAATTAATCCTCTGCGGCTTCTTCAGCATCATCTTCACCAGACTTGCTGCCATCGCCATCTACCTGTTTGAGGTGGATGTGTTTGTAGCCCAACTTAATTTCAAACTCATCACCTGGGCGTAATCCCATTGCCTGAGTATAGGTGGCACCGATCACAATTTGACCATTTTTGTGGACGCTGACACGGTACGTCGGTTCGCGCCCACGGCCATCTTTTGCTCCTTCTGGATCGAGTGGAACCCCTTTAGCACCAAGCACTGCATCGTAAAAGTCGGTTAAATTGACGCGAGTTTGGTCGTTTTTAGTGATCGAGTAATAGCCGCAGCGCTTTGCTGTTTCTCGCCGAGGCAAGTGAGACAGCTCTTTTACTTTCTGAAGGAGGGCTTTCCCTGTTAGTGGAGTAATTGTATCCGTCATAATCTCACGGGATATCCTGAAATTTCCAGGATGGTAAAGGTCATTTACTGCCAAGTGAATTTGGCCATATAAAAAATATATCCTTAAATCTCTGTTTTTTGACAAGTATTTTGGATTTTTTTACTCAAATCTTAATAAATTGGATTTCAGGTAGATCTGGGAAGCCGGATCAACCCTGTTATCGGTGAAGATTTTTACGTCAGTAGCGATGGCTGCTAAAAGATCTGACAGAAGGATTCTAGGATCTGGAGGGATTTTGCAGCTAAGGCTTGGGCTTTTGATCCGCCCCAAGGTTGCTATAAGTTATGAGAAGATCGCAAAAACCCCCCATATCCGAGATTAAGTCAACCCCCATGTCTTAG
Organism: Limnofasciculus baicalensis BBK-W-15; assembly: GCF_024178385.1. Taxonomy (GTDB): domain Bacteria; phylum Cyanobacteriota; class Cyanobacteriia; order Cyanobacteriales; family Coleofasciculaceae; genus Limnofasciculus; species Limnofasciculus baicalensis. The sequence goes on from NZ_JAMZMM010000288.1 coordinate 6,649, forward strand.
ACTGTAAGGAGCGAGGGAAAAACGATTGAGAAACGATCGGGAGATTCAATGGTACCTCAAAAGGGAAGATCCTAGAGGTTGCTACTCATCCCTTGACAAGATCTTCATTTCGGTGTTTGGATAGTTAAGAGCTTTTCACTATGCAGGTTAGTTTTAAGATCCTTCGGCAGACGCAAAATACTGAACCCACTCTTCGCACTTATATATTAGATGTGGAGTCAGGAAACACGATTCTGGAATGCCTGAATCGGATTAAGTGGGAGCAAGATGGCTCTTTAGCCTTTCGGAAAAATTGCCGCAACACAATTTGCGGAAGCTGTACGATGCGGATTAATGGGCGCTCGGCTTTAGCATGTAAGGAAAATGTCGCCAATGAGTTGGCGAATTTTCCAGGGAGGGCTGACTCTCCTCTGGCAGAAATTACTATTGCTCCCCTGGGTAATTTGCCTGTGATTAAAGATTTGGTAGTCGATATGCGCAGTTTTTGGGATAACCTAGAGGCTGTAGATCCCTACGTTAGTAGTAGCGCTCGTTCAATCGCACAGCGGGAATTTTTACAGACACCCGAAGAGCGATCGCGCCTAGATCGGAATGGCAATTGTATAATGTGTGGCGCGTGTTATTCTGAATGTAATGCTCGTGAAGTTAATCCAGATTTTGTCGGACCTCATGCTTTAGCCAAAGCACAGCGTCTAGTCGCAGACTCTCGCGATACCGCCACGGAAAATAGGTTAGAAAATTATAACAAAGGCACCCAAGGGGTTTGGGGTTGTACTCGCTGTTTAATGTGTAATGCGGTTTGTCCCATGGAAGTTGCACCTATGGATCAAATTGGTAAAATTAAACAGGAAATTCTCACCCGTAAGGATGCTCAAGGCAGTCGAGCAATCCGTCATCGTAAGGTACTGATTAATTTAGTCAAAACAGGCGGCTGGATCGATGAACGTCAATTTGGTTTACAAGTTGTAGCCAACTCCGGACGAGATATTAAAGGATTAATCAGTTTAGCACCCTTGGGATTACGAATGCTCGCTCGTGGTAAATTTCCCTTCCTGTTTGAGTCTTCACCAGGAAAAGCTAAAGTGCGATCCCTCATTGAAGCTATACAAAAGTTAACATCTCGGAAATTAAAATGAGGGAATAGGGAATGGGGAATAGGGAATGGGGAATGGGGAATAGGGAATAGGGAATAGGGAATAGGGAATGGGGATAGTTTTAATTGAAAACTCAAAACTCAAAACTCAAAACTCAAAACTCAAAACTCAAAACTCAAAACT
>NZ_JAMZMM010000719.1 GCF_024178385.1 Limnofasciculus baicalensis BBK-W-15
GCCGGCCGCGTCGTGGGTCGATCTGACCCCAGCGGGTGCGACGGAGTCCGTTGCATTTGCCGCCAGCGGCGGGCAGCAGGCGGGGGGTGCCATCGTGGGCGGGGTGCGACGCGCGAGCCTGTGGAGCGGCACCGCCGCCTCGTGGGTCGATCTCCACGCCTTCGTGCCGGCCGGGTTCTCCCAAAGCACTGCGCTGGGCATCTCCAGCGACGGCGTGAACACGTTCGTTGCAGGGTACGGCCGCAACTCCATCACTGGCCGGGACGAAGCGCTTCTGTGGGCCTACTCGCTCCCTTGCCCCTCCGACCTCGACAACGACGGCGACTTCGCCAACGGCCTCACGCGCGACGGCGCGGTCAACATCAACGACCTCCTCTCCTTCCTCGTCGGCTTCGAGGCGGGAAACGTGCTCGTCGATCTCGACAATGGCACGAGTACTGGCACCCCCGACAACGCCGTTGACATCAACGACCTCCTCTTCTTCCTCGCCCGCTTTGAAGCCGGGTGCTGAGCGTGCGGCTGTTCTCCGTGCCCCTCGGTGTGCTCCGTGGTGAAACTCTTCTCTCGGCGTTCTCTGCGGCTCTGCGGTGAGGCTTCTCTTCCGCAGGCCGGAAGACACAGCGAAGACTCGCATGGTGGAACCTAGGGGTGGTGGGGGGGCACTACACTCGTCCATCAACTTGAAACTTCCACGCTCGACGCTGTCCATCTTCGCATTCGGCCTGATTGTGCGCCTTCTGGGCGTGCTCTTCATCTGGCTTGGCGACGGGCACGACCAATGGTGGCGCAAGGCCCTGGTCATCGTCGGCGTCGTCCTCACCATCGGCGGCATCGGCGTGCTGAAGTTCCTGCTCGTGAAGGGGCTGGGCAAGCGGCGCGCCGCGAAAGGGCCGCAGGTGTGAGGTGGGTGGCGGCAGGCTCTTCTTCGCCTATTGCCTATTGCCTATTGCCTATTGCCTATTGCCTAGTGCCTAGTGCCCAGTGCCTATTGCCTTCTTCACTTCGGCCAGAAGTAGGCTAAGCTCGCGGCGGTGATCAGGCCGACGATGAGGCCGTCGATGGCGTCCATGAGCATGGCGCGCTTTTTCTTCTGTAACCAGACGTCGCCTGGGAAACTCGCGAAGCAGTAGGCGAGGATGGCGGCTGTGCCGATGACCTGGCAGACGTGCGCGAAGGTGGCTGTGCCCGTCTTTTTGGCGCCGACGCCGACGATGGTTGTGGATTCTGTGCCTTGTGGCAGCGTCGCCCAGCCGAGGTACGCTATCACCG
>NZ_JAMZMM010000720.1 GCF_024178385.1 Limnofasciculus baicalensis BBK-W-15
TTTTGTAATGTAGAAGAATGGACAAAAGCAGTTAGAATTGTTGCTTATCGTTTACCTACTGCTGAAAATAAAGAATTACATAAACAGCTTGATACTTGGGGTTACTATTCTGAACAAATTAAACTTTACAAAAATATTATAGGAAAGTTAAATCAAAATGTAAATGCTGTATTACTAATTGGTTTAGGAGTTGCTTACGAGAATCTAGGAATATACTTTAAATCTATTGAATGCTATCAACAAAGTTTAGAAACTGCAAGAGAAATAAATGACTTAAATATTCAATCTTCCGCCCTTACTTGTCTTGGTTTAGCAAACCATACTATGGGTAAGTATGATCAAGCAATTAAAATTTTTCAAGAATCCTTAGTTATTGCTAGTGCAATTGGAAACCGTCAACTTAAAGGAGCAGCTATTGGTAATATGGGTTTATCATACCGAGCTTTACAAGAATATACAAAAGCATTTGAATGTCATATTATTCACTTAAATATAGCGAAAGAAATTGGCGATCTTCAAGCAGAAGGAAACGCATGGGGTGGTTTGGGTGTAGCATACGAGAAATTAGGTGAATATCAAAAGGCTATTGACTCTCAGAAAAAACGTTTAGAAGTTGCGAAAAAGATCGGAGATCGTCAAGGAGAAGGAAATGGCTTAGGTAATTTAGGTAATGTTTATCGCTTACTTGGAGACTTTGATAAAGCAATTGATTACCAACAAGAACATTTATCTATCGCAAAAGAAATTGATGATTTTGAAGGACAAGGAAATTCTTTATATAATTTAGCTGAAATTTATTATGAGTTAGCAAATTTTAGACTTGCAATTGACTATTGTAATCAGGCTTTATCAATTGCAATGAAGTTAGATATTCCTCTTGTTAAAGAATGTCAAAAGTTGCAAAAACAACTGAAAGTTGCTCAGGAGGTTAAAGATGAGCAACCAGATTGAGAAACAATTTCCACAACAGCAATCGCCTGATAATAGTGGTATTATACCATCTAGTAAGTTTGTTTTAGAAAAGCTAGGTATAGATTCAGCAGAGATTAAGTTTATTAAACCTCGATGGAAAAGGAGTTGTTATAGAGCTATCTTCAATTGGTTAACTAAATATCAATTATTTGATAATATTTCTAATTTAGAGAAAGTCAGAGGTTTAACTGAGGCATTTTATCATCTTTGTGAAATAAATTCTTTACAACAAGCAAGTGAAATATTATTTGCTGTTTTAAATACGCCTACAAAAGAACAATTACATAATCAGCTT
>NZ_JAMZMM010000289.1 GCF_024178385.1 Limnofasciculus baicalensis BBK-W-15
GCCCCACTCCCCACTCCCCATTCCCGACTCCCTAACTAACAGGCGGTAATTCTTCTAAAATTTTGAAGCGAACATGATTAATAGCCAACTCACCAATAGAGGTATTTTCTTTTTGCACTAAAGCTCCCTGACTTTTGAGAGTTTCAAAAGAAATACCTTTACCAATCTCTATATGATACCAAGCCAAACCCATAAAAAATCGGGTGGGATAAGGTCCTCCTTCAACTATGTCATCAGGGTTTGATTCCATCGGTAACCAGCCAAATCCTGGTAGGTAAAATTCTAGCCAAACATGATTAAAGTCTGGTTGTAATGGGATACCGAATTTGTCTGGTTCCTGTGGACATTTGTAACGCCCCACTGTGCGGCAAGCAATCCCGTTCAAGCGTGCTAAAGCTAGTAAAACCCCCAGATATTCTCCACAGGAACCAATACCCCGTTCTAAAACAATATCGGGACTATCGATATGGGGTTTAATGCCATAAGAAAGTTTGTCGTAGACGTAGTTACGAATACTGTACATTTTGCGGAGTAGATTTGTTTCCCGCCCAATCGCTTCTTGAGCCGCATCGATAACAATTTCTTGATCCATAGATAACTCATCATTATCCACCAAATAGCGGGTTTGAAACTCTGGCGATAACTCGGGCAACGTTTCCACATCTCGCGGTGTGAAGCGATATTTAATACTCCGAACTTCTAGGAGTGCTTTCCAGCCAAATAGATGGCGTTCTCCTGGTTTTAGGGTATCAAATTTAAAGACAGCAACCCGTTCACCATCCTGAATTTCTTCGGTAAAAGGAATGCCAACTGGTTCAATTTTCCTTACCTTTTGTCGATCTGTTTCGGAAGGTAAGGCGATGCGCCATTCTACGTCTTTTAATTCTACATCTTCAAGAGGAGAAAGTTCCTCCACGTAAGACATTTCGATTAAATAGCCGTTGGAGAGAGCGTAGCGACTGTCTGGTTGTACGTGAAAATAGAGAGGGTGAATGAAAGTGCGATCGCGATATTGCAATTCGTAATTTGGATTTGCGTTGGGGTTGTCCCGGATGTAAGGTTCATCACTGGAGTATGCAACATAGAGGATATCCTCACCTGTGTCTGGATCGTGGTAAAATGTTAAGCCTGTAGGATTCTCAAAGGGAGTGAGGATACTGAACTGAATGTCGCCTGTGGCTCGATCCAGACAGTAAACCGTTTGTTCTTCGCGATCGCAAACCCACAGTTCCTCACCCCGTACCGTAATATTTTCCACCCCAATTCCCGGCGCATATAATCGAGTAATCTCCCGACAAGTATCGCGGCTGTAAATGAAAATATACCCAGCTTTATGGCAGGTAATGTAGACAGTTGAATCCTTAATCGCCACACCGTCAACCCTGTAGGGCAAGGTTACGAACTGTTCCAGACTTAGCTCTCCATTGAGCTGTCCAAAATAAACACTGTCATTCCATGCCAACCAGATGGTATCATGATGAATTGCCAAACCAGTGGCAGATGCAAAATCTAACTCGCGGGACGAGTTTAAAATTTTGGTATTGTCGCTTTTTGGGTCAATTTGCAGCAGATAGCCGTTGGTAGCATCAATCGCAATTAGGTGTTCTCCCCAAAAGGCGATGCCGTGTAAAGCAGAGGCGGCAATTGGTCGAATTATACCGGACCAGGGATACTGTAGCGGTGGAATGGTAGAGGCTGAATCAGGAATCATGGTTAATCCAGATGAAGATTTCTATAAGAGTTGAAAACAAGGTTCTCTTGCTGCGAATGCTTTAAGTTACAATAGAATTACGAAAAGCATACCCGAATACCCCGTCTCTGTAGACTGGGGAGTTAAAGTGTCAACAGTGCATATACTAGTCTGACAAAGCCCAACCTAGACAGGTTTACATTTCCGTCGTGGAAGCTAGGCATTTGTTATGAACCGTTTAACACACAGATTTTCCTATACCAGTAAAGGCTATATCATGGCTTGGTTAACACGCTCCTATTGCTCAAGAATACTAACTGTGGCTTTGGCATTGGGGCTGGCAGTCGAACTTCCAGCAACTGTGCAAGCTCAGTTGACAACCGCCTCCCTTGGCGCTCAACTACCCGAAACATGGGAATTTCAAGCTCCCAGCGGTCCTGATGCTCCGCTCCCGGTAAACAGAGAAGCGGGGGGAAAACGGGAGATCGCAGATGCCCTACCTTGCGTCATGAGCGATCAACGCCTGACTGCGATCGTGCCATCTTCTGGCTTGGGAACAACGGTAGCAGAATATCCGACTGTTTTTTGGTACATGCCTAAGACTAGGGCATCAGGAGTAGAGTTAGTCCTGACAGATACCAAAAATCGGGAGATTTACTCTGTAAATTATGCTTTAGACAAGTCCGGAGACGGAACAGCCCCGGCTGGGATCATGAGCTTACCACTTCCCGCCTTGGCTAACTTTTCGCCGTTAAAAATCGGTCAGAATTATCGCTGGCAATTGGCATTGGTTTGCGATGCCAACGCACGGGATAAGGATGTGGTTGCTAGCGGCTGGATTCAGCGAGTTTCACCTAGCCCCAATCTGGCAATGCGGGTTAAACAGGCAACTCCCCAAGAGCGGGTGACTATCTATGCCAATGAGCGGCTTTGGTATGAGACATTGATTACCTTGAACCAACTGCGGCGGGATTTACCCAAAGATAGAGATCTCGAAGATGCGTGGAAAAAACTGCTCAAGTCGGTGGGATTGGACAAAATTGCCCAAGAGAATTCTGGGGATAAAATCGTCGCCGTGCCGTGACAAGTACAGATTCTCCAAGTGCAGCTTCTCTGAGTACAAATTCTCTGAGTAAAAATGAGTGTGGGAATAAAAGGCGAAAGAAAGCTAAAATATGAATATCAAGGCAGATCTAGTCTTACCATCGGCTCCTCATCAATGTGCCATTCCCCTGTTGGAACTTAGTTTTCTGTTCTGAGGTCTTCATATAAAAAACCTATCTCGCGCAGGAGATCTTTCGGTCATGACTTCGTTCACACACTCATCACGATTACTTTCACTCTTCACAGCTTTGACATTGGGATTGGCAGTAAACATCCCAGTGCAAGTGCAAGCTCAGTCTGTTGGCACTAAGATTCCCAACCAATGGGAGTTCAGCGCACCATCCGGTCCAACGAGCAATCCCCTGCCAGAAAATAGAGAAGGCGGGGGGATACGAGGTGATTGTATTGCCGACAACAACCCAAATACAGTACCCATTGCCTTAGTTCCCAAGTCTGGAGTAGGAACAACAATCGCTCAGTATCCGACTATCTTTTGGTACATGCCCAAAACCAGGGCTTGGGGAGTCCAAGTGGTTGTCCGGGATGCCAACAACAAGGAAGTTTACTCGATTAAGTACCCATTTGCGAAGTACTCTCGAACAAGAATTAATCCCGAAAATGGCAGATCAATTACTGAGGGATTCGTTGTCGGGAGTCCCGGTATCATGAGTTTCACTCTTCCTGCCTCTAGTGGTTTATCTGGTTTGGAAACGGGTGAGGAATATCACTGGCAATTAAGCCTGATGTGTGATGAAATAGACAGATCGGGGGATTTTTATATCAATGGTGGATTCCAGCGAGTTGAAGACACATCCGGCTTGGCTAGTCGGGTTCAGCAACTCCCAATGGAACAGCAGTTTGCGATGTATGTGGACAAGCGACTGTGGTATGAGGCGTTAGGAACTCTGATTGAGATGCGACGAGAGAAGCCTAACGACAGGAATTTGATCGAAGCTTGGGATAAACTGCTCAAGTCGGCGGCGCTAGACAATGCTCTTGGGGAACCGTTATTTCAAGAGGCGAGAAGCATAAACAACCAATAACCGAAAGCTTTTCGGTAAAATCTCAGCAAAAAATGTCCCGCTTATAAAAAGCAGCGGATTCGGGGAGACGGATTCTGGTTTGTCTCCCCGAATCCTGTAATAAGCAGCTTGACTTCTAGTGTTGAAGACAGGGTAGTGTTATAGTATTGACGATCGTCGGCTACCTAGATTTTTTGAGTAGTCAGACTGGATCGTTCAAACAAAGGGTAATTAACAGATAGGAAAAGCACATCAAATCCGGCTGGCAAACTAATAATAACTTCGGTAAATTGAGAGGAAAAAATATGGCAGAAATTAATCGAGATCAAATACGGGATCGCCTGGGTAATATCGACCAGATTCGAGACATAATTTTTGGCGCTCAATTGCGAGAATATGATAGTCGCATTGACAAAATTGAATCTAATTTAGCCTTGCTACAGCAGGAAATGCGGGATCGCATCGACCAAAGTAAGACATCTTGTTTAACAGAAATACGGACAGTAGCAGATACCTTAGAGAAAAAAATCAAGTCTCTAACTCTAACTCATCAAAACGAGAATGCGGATATTCGACAAACCGTCGATCTAGTCAACAAGAAATTTTCTAACTCTATTGAATCTCTAGATCAAATTATAGATAGTCAGACGAATTCACTCCAGACAAATCTATCAGAAACAAAAGAAAAGATTCAAGGAGAAATCATGTCATTACGAGTGCAGGTTTTTGAAGAACTAGAACGGCGCTTCTCGATGATGAAAGATACTAAAATTGCTAAAGATGATATGGCAGAAATTTTATTTGAGCTGGGATTAAGAATTAAGGGAACTGAATTTGCTCCGGAACTTAAAGAAGCTGCTGGTACTAATGTTTCCTCAGATATCCGGTTACTGGAAGCAAGCAGGATTTCCGGATGACCAGAGAGCGAGACGCAGAGCAAATGCCTGTCTTACATGGGGATAAGTCGGTAAGTACTTTTAAAAATATACATCTCAAGAATGTTCGGCTTGTCATTTTGAATTAGTGCTGTTAGCGCAAAAGCTGGATATATCATTGTCAAGGATAACGTTACGAGAAATCGAAGGGACACAACAATGTCTAACCAACCCAATTACGTTTTTGTTCTCGATACCAACCGTAAACCACTGACACCTTGCAAGTCATCATTAGCCCGTAAGTTGTTGAATGCTGGCAAAGCAAAAGTTTTCATGTTGTATCCGTTCACAATCATTTTAAATAAGGAGGTAGCCGACGGACCCAAACCCTTAACACTTAAAATCGACTAGGGTGATTTTTGAGGAATAAGAGCAAGGTAGCGGGGATCAAAATATGACTTCATCAAAAAACAATCAATCTCCTTTATCCCAGATAGAAGGCTTGTTGGATTTATTGCTAGATTTACAGAATGCTAATCCAACGGCTGAATCGAGGGAGGAGTCAGGGTTATCTCAAGGAGATGGGGAAAGTCAGGGTGCATCTGTAAATTCTCAGTCAGTGGATAACTCCGTGACTTTACAGGCAAATGACGCAGCTCCGATTGCTCATGAGTTAAATCTATCCCTTCAGCCCAAAATCAAGGAAGAAAGAGGAGAGGGGAATGGGGATTTGGGAAAACAAGATGATTATTTGAACTTTAGTAATGAAGAAGAGCCACTTGACGTATTAAGCAATTTATCAATTGTAGATCAGAATCAGCCAGAGCAAATCGAAAATTCATCCCCACAGCCAGACACCAGATCGCACTTATTAGTTGAAACTCAATTCAAATTAGAAAAACCAGAAGACTCTAGAAATCATTCCAGTTTATTGATAGACGACTCCACCGCCAATGCCCTGAACAGTTTGCAGCAACTGTTGAACCAGTCTTTTATAGAAAAAGAGTCAAGGGAAAAGTCTACTGATTTATCACATTTAAGCGAATTAGATGACGAAAAAATAGCAAGTTTAGAGTCATTATCTTTAACCGCATCCGACGGGGTTATCTACTCTGAGATAGTAGAAGAACGAAACCAAGAATTGAGTAGATTGTCCATGTTAATGGGATTAGAAGTATACGAAAATAAAGATGCAGAAACATCCAATAAAACATCATCTTCTATTGAGAAATTATCACCACAATCAAACGGTTCAGTCGTTGTAACGGAAGAGTCAGAGTTAGAGGATTCATTAAGCTCATTCGATCGTTTGCAACGTTTGATCCTGACTCCAGATTTAATAGAATCTCGCGAGGTACTAATGTATCTCCAAGAGCAATTTACAATTCTGGAAAATAAAATTTACGATCCCGCCGAGTTAATTAAGTTAATTTTGCCTTTAATTGCTGAAATATTGACGATTAAAGTAGGGGAAGCCAGGGAAGAAATGGCACGAGCAATGTCGCCGATTATTGATGAGATGATTCAAGCGAAAACTCAGGAAGATAAACAAGGAATTAGTTCAGCTTTAGCACCCATACTGCCCGATGCCATTACCGAACAGGTTACCAACTATCCAGGAGAATTCGCTACGGCTTTGGCTCCAGAAATGGGTAAAGCGATTAAGGAACAAATTGAATTAGAGCGGGATGCAATGGTAGATGCTCTCTATCCCGTCATTGGTAGTACTATTACTAAATACATGGGAGAAGCTATTGCTGCAATTAATCAAAAAGTAGAAAATAATCTTTCTCCAGAAGGTATTAGTCGTAAACTTCGTGCGAGAATCCAGGGAGTCTCTGAGGCAGAATTGATCTTCAAAGAGGCGATGCCTTTTAGCATCCAAGGGATTTTCTTAATTCACAAAGGATCGGGATTGATTGTTTCTGAAGTGCAACCCTTTGGCAAACAACGTTTGGAGTCAGAAATGATGGCTGGGATGCTGACAGCAATCCGTAGCTTTGTCAATGATTGTATTGCTCAGTCAGGGAATATCTCAGAATTAGATCGCATTGATTATGGAAATTGCGAAATTGTTTTGGAAGTTGCGGGATACTGTTACCTAGCAGTGGTAACAGAAGGAACTCCCCCCCCATCATTCTTAGAAAAAATGCGCGATACTCTAATTACTATTACGCAACGGCATGGCAAAGCAATCGAATTATTTGATGGCGATCCAGATAGTGTACCAAAACCCGTACACCAGCTCCTAGAATCTTTAACACAAGTTAGCGATGGCTCCCGCCCCACTTTAGGGCAAGCACGCAATATTCCTGTGGCTATTTTAGCGGTAGTAACGCTAGTTTTAAGTGCGATTTTTATCCCTTGGGGAATTCATCACCATCGCAGTGTAATTAATCTAAATCTTGAGGAAAAAACTAGATTAGCATTGACTTCCGATCCGGAGTTGGCAGTTTATCGAATTGGTGTCGATGCCAAAGGGAATACGATCAGACTTTCTGGTAAGTTGCCCACTAAATATTTGGTAGAAAAAGCGGGTGAAATTACGAATGACGCTGCCCCAAAAGTGAAGTTAGATAATCAGATTGTGGCGGTAAAAGTACCTCAAGATCCTACGGTGGTAGCGGGAGAAGTTGAGAGAGCAACCAGGATACTTAATCAAACAGAAAGAATGGCGATTTGGACGACGTACAATGAGGGTAAAGTTACTGTTAAAGGTAGCATAGTTCAGGTGGCTGATGCCGAGAAAATTACAGAAGCATTGTCAAAAATTCCCGGGGTTGAATCAGTGACTAATACAGCACAATTACAACCGTTAGCTCTCGCATCGCGCATTTACTTCGATCTTAATTCTGCGGAGTTAAAATCGTCAGAAAGAGAAAAACTCGATCGGGTAAAGGCATTTCTTAATGATTACCCTAGCCAGAATCTCAGAGTAATTGGGTATTGCGATCGCAATGGCAATAAGTTAGAAAATCAGGAGTTAGCAGTAGAGCGAGCTAAAACTGTCTCGAAACTACTAGTAAATCAAGGTATCGATCCCAGAAGACTGCAAGTTGCTGGTACGACAAAACCCCCCACTAATGTCTATGCAGATGATGCGCTAAACTTAAGTCGATTTGTTGAATTTGAGGCGATCGCGCCTTGATTTCGTTAGTTGTTGGTTGTTGGTTGTTGGTTGTTAGTTGTTAGTTGTTAGTTGTTAGTTGTT
>NZ_JAMZMM010000721.1 GCF_024178385.1 Limnofasciculus baicalensis BBK-W-15
ACAGATTGAAATCTGTCGCTACACAGACAAAACCTGCCTTCGCAGGTTAGCAAGTCTTGCATTAGCTTATTAACAAATAAGTTGAACCGCCGAAGGGCGGTTTAACCTGTTGCTGTGGGAGAATGAAACAGCCCTGCCTTGTCAAAGGGGGGAGCAAGAATACAACCTGCATTTCTTCCTTTCTCGGGATGCTCCCGGTTGGGCAGGTTGGGGGGGTTAGGTTTTTCACAGGTATTCCTTTGCCTCTATCTGGGAACAATCAATCCATCGGATAGTGGAGAAGGTACAATTTTGAAAAAGCAGAGGAATCAATTCAGCCACCTCACGGCAATAGAAAGGGTTTTCTTATCATTTCCGGCACAGTTATTTTTAGACAAAAACTTACTTCAAGGCAAAATCCTCGACTTTGGTTGCGGCTTGGGTAACGATGTAAAATTATTGCGACAAAAAGGATTTGATATTACAGGTTACGATCCTTATTATTTCCCACAATATCCTATTGAAAAATTCGATACTATAATTTGCTTGTATGTTCTTAATGTTCTCTTCCCTGAAGAACAAGCTAATGTGCTTATGGAAGTGTCACATCTATTGAAACCGGGAGGCAAAGCCTATTATGCTGTTAGACGAGATTTAAAGAAAGAAGGCTTTCGAGAACATTATATCCACAAAAAGCCTACATATCAGTGCATCGTTAAACTTCCCTTTCAGTCAATGCAGTTAAATGATTCTTGTGAAATATACGAATATGTCCATTATAATCATCAAAGACACTCATCGAGTAATTGTCCATTCTGTAATCCTCAGAAGACGATGATTTTATTAACAGAGTCAGCGACAGCTTATGCTATGATTGATGGATATCCTGTTAGTAAAGGTCATGGGTTAATTGTCCCCAAACGTCATGTAGCCAATTACTTTGAACTCCCGTTTAAAGAACAGTCTGCTTGTTGGTTTATGGCGAACAAAGTTCAAGAAATTCTCAGTAAAAAATTCAGTCCAGACGGGTTTAATGTGGGGATGAATATTAATAGAAGTGCGGGACAAAATATGATGCACGCTACTATTCATATTATCCCCCGTTACCAAGGTGATACTGTTGGTGCTAAGGGTGGGGTGAGAAATGTGATTCCGAAAAGTAAAATTAGGAATTAGTTGAGATAGCCGATGTAAAAAGTCTGATATCTGAGAAACCTGAGTTAGGAGTTAGGAGTTAGGAGTTAGGAGTTAGGAGTAGCCCTTTCAGGGCGGCTACGCCAACGG
>NZ_JAMZMM010000290.1:0-4734 GCF_024178385.1 Limnofasciculus baicalensis BBK-W-15
AGCGAATAAAAAGCCGCCCTAGAAGGACGGGGCTTCAGACCCAATTTTTTGGTGACTTCACTGTGTACCCTTCTCGCTTACTTCCAGGGTCAATTCCAACCGCTATTGGTTGAGTATTTCTGTTGGATAGTTCTTGATTTAATCGAACACAAAATACTCCTTTTTTAAAGAACGGTGTAGCCTTGCCTGATTTAATCCAACGTTTTGCCCTAATTGGGGTAGTTGGCATCAGGGGACAGTTTTTTTTGTCAACTACTGGTACGAATTGCATGATAAATCCTATTACTAGGTGTATATATCCCTTCGCCACTGACGGTCAGAGAGGTTAAAAACTAGGGAGGTATTCTTAACGTCTATCGAGCTACCACACTCAGACAGTTCAGTTAATAGCTAGACACTGTTTTAGTCTCGCATTGAAAGGTGGTTAATCTTTAAGATTGCAAGCCCAGCGGCTTTAGCCCTGGGTCAGTGACAATTGTCTCCTAGTTTTACCACCCAGCAAGGCGTAAGTCAGAAAATTTGTTATTTTTGACATTATTTAAGTTTATGGTTGAGCCTGCGATCGCTAGATTCTCCCTTTCAAAGCATCCACCAACAGCGGTTTGATGTTGTTTTTTGTAAAAATTAGAGTTAGCATCCTGTAATCGGTAATTGAAGTATTGGCAGCTGCGGTGTGCCATACAGTTGGTGTATAAAACATTGCTGCTCCTCCAGGAAGTGGCAGACATATTTCTGTATCTAGTGAATTAGCAGAAGACGGATCTAATGAGTGTTCCCATCGGTGGCTACTTGGTATAACTCGCATTGCCCCCATAGCATTATCCGTATCCTGTAAATATATCGTTATGAATACCGTAGTTTGCTGGACTACTGGAAGCACTAACCGAAAAGCATCGTCATTTAAGACGTTTGTTGACTTGGATTCAGGTGCGATCAATACTTCAACTAAATATCCATGGTCTTGATGCCAAGCAATGTATCCTGTACCCGCACGAATTATTGCTAGATCGGTGATCAATAGGAAGGTATCCGGACCAATTAGAGCTTGCACTGGCTCCATCACAGTAGGAAGCTCTAAAAGCCTCTGAATTATCTTTTGATACCTAATTCGGTCTGGGATAGTATAATCAGACCACCATTCATAGTCACCCGCCAATACTCCCCCACGTTTTTGTTCGGTAATAAGTTCTACTTCATGCCGTATTTCTTCAATTAACGCTTTTGGTACAGTTTCTTCAAGGGTGAAATAACCATCATTTACGTAAGCTTGTTTTTGTTCGACTGTAAGCATCTGTTTTTTCTCCTCGCAATCCAAATGATTTAGTGGATCGTCTCGCCATAATCAGGTTAATAATCAATGGTAAGTAGGAATTATCCTGCGGCTTCTGTGTTCTTTATCTGGCTAGAAGAAAGTTTATCGAGAAGCTCGCTCCGCCTTCATTACAGCTAATTTTTCTTCAGACCAGTACTGAAAATATCCCAATCTAAATAATTCATCACTAGCCTCTTGTAACTGGCTGAATGACTGTACTGATGCTAAGACGTACTTGGGGTGAGTTATGATTACGTCATTCACGTTATTAGCGTTATTAGTGTTATACTCTTTGTCTGGATGCGGCGATGCTAAAGCTACCAAATCGTGTTCTGGTAATATATAATTCGCCTCTGTAATGTACTTTTCCAAGGTCTGTGCATCTAGGTTTTGAGGGTCGCAGCCAAAAAGCACCATCTCAAAGTCATCATTCCATGTTTTTATCTGTTCCATTAGAAGTTCTGGCAGTTCAGGTCCATGAAACCAACGAAGACTAACACGGTTATTCAACCAAGCTGCCTTGGCGTAAGGACAGGGTGGGAAATTTCCTGTAAGAGGATTGGGAATGCTGACAACATTGATAATCCAATCCTCCATCTCTTGGCGAAATTGTTCGAGATTTATCATAATATTTGATTTTTCCTCGCTTGTAGTAATTGGTAGTTGAAGTATTGGCAGATGCGGTGTCCCAGAAACTTGGCGTATAAAACATTACTTTGTTTTTATTTTGCTGTAAGCATCTGTTTTATTTCCTCGCAATCTCTAGGATTTAGTTGATATTAATGTATGTCGTAGTATAACCATACATTAGGCTCGATGTATATTCCCATATTATTGGGATAGTCAATTTTGACAGGTACTAATCCTTTTGAAATAATATAGTCACCAGTTTCTGGAAAACGCATTCCGACTCTATTTTCCCAACCAGCAATAGTATCGCGAATTGTCGTGGATTTAAAACATATGCCTGCAATTTTAGCCCCATGTTTGACATTAACTCGTAACCAAGGGTCAAATAGAAGACCATTTTTATCCCGCCATGTAATATAACGCTCTATGGGTGTAAGTGGGTAAAGATATTTCAGGCTTGGACGTGCAGCCATGATCAGCGAACTAAAACCGTGGGATTGGGCAAGTTCTTTCATGTATTCAATCATATACTGGCTTAAATTTTTGCCCTGATACTCGGGTAGGATTGAAATCGATACTACACATAACGCATTAAGCTGGCGGTTCTGTTTTCGGTCTTCAAGCCACTTGGCTAAAGCCCAGTCACAACCTTCATCCGGTAACTCATCGAAAGGACCTTCCCATGCTAAAGGAAGACAGTTTCCTTGCGCTATCATACGCTGTGTAGTAGCTTCTACTAAGCCAAACTGGAATTCTGGATAAATTTCAAATAGAGCTAGGGAATATGGATCTGCCCAGACATCATGTATCAAAAATTTTGGGTATGCTTGCTCGAAGACATTTATTGTCCTTTCCACAAAATCAGAAGTTTCGTTTGGGGTTACAAAGCTATACTCTAAATTGCGTTGTACAAGTTGGATGGTCATTGGTTGTTGGCTAATCCTTAAATTTATACTGAAAGTCAAATGAGATGTCGCTATCGTTATCATCCGGAAGCACTTGCACTGTCAGTTCGTTACCGACTTTGCTACTCCCAGGCATAAGTAATAAGTTAGGGTGAGGTGGAATGCCGTCGTACTCGCGGACGCGGCGAAAAATGCTCGAATTCTCGCCACCGTGTTTTCTCAAGAGAACTTCAACAGGTGTGATGACAAAAGTCATTCCCGATCCGAGGTGGCGCGATCGCCGCTTTTGATTTGCTGGAGTGGAGACACTAACAAATAAGGCACACCCTCCTAGAGAATAAGACCATTCTGGAGACTGCGGATCGGCAGACCAATGGCAGGGACAAGATACCGCATCAAGGCTATGCAACGCATTTAAAAAGTCAAATGCCTGACGTGCATATTCCTCTACTGTGAGAACTTTTGGTTCAGGTGGGAAAAAGATAACGAGTGTTAAAAGATCGGCATCCTCGTGCTGAAGCAATTCATTTTCATTAACTTCATCAATATAGTTATAGACACCCTCAAGCGTATGCTCGACCACGCTTGGTTCGGTTAAAGATGAGGCAATCAGGTATCGAATCATTCCCTTCTGTTCCCCGATAGTTCCCCAGAAGCAAGGGAAGGTAGGATCGCTGATTGTTTCAACAAATGTTGAGTAGCTAGTGCGTACCCAGGCAGGAAGACACTCCTCTACAAGAAAGGATTCCATCTGGTTTTTGTTCCAGATTGGTGTAACTCCGTCAGGACATAAATTCTTGATTACCATAGCTGAGTTCAAGAGTGAGTTCATTTTTTACATCAATCGGAAATTCAGTAGACCGAAAATTTTTGTCAGTTAACGTAAGAATCAGGGTTTGAGCCTACGTTATCTAAAGTAAGATACAGCTCGCCTGCCAGCATTTTCTGTTTTTCTGTTTTTTCCATAAGAGAGTTTATTTTTATTGTGGGTTAAGGTAAAAATAACGTGTCCTAGAGCGTCGGTCAAGTATTCGTAAAATATCAGATAGAATGTCATTCCTTCCAATAATCCATAGGCTGTAACTGCTACTATTCCACTTTCGATTTTCACGCTTCTTACCGATATACTGTCTTTTGACGTAATCTGTCGTCGAGCCTTTCTTTTTATCTCCTGTCTCATCAATAAAGTTTATTGTCTGGCTAAGTTACTTACAAAGCAAAGCTTTCCTTTTTTGTAGCAAATCCCAAACAGCTTCAATAGCTTTAATTGCTTGGTCTATCTCCTCTTCGGTATTGGCAGCCGTAATCGAAAACCTCAAAGTACTTTTATTTAAGGGTACTATGGGAAAAATAGCTGGAGTAATTATAATACCATATTCCCAAAGAAGTCACCTATTATCAAAAATAATAGGCTGGAGATTTTTAAGTTATATCAACTTATCTATCTGACTGCTTGATTCCTTCTTTAATTCTGCTTTTTGCGATCGCAGACTTATTCAGCAAACCCTAATTATTATCATCATTACTATGTGGGAGGTCGTTCTATATTTTATTTTCTGGAAGTCCCTAAGAGTTATTCAACAAGACCGAGACGTTATTGTTTCCAGAATTTGTAACAGCCAGGTCAAGCTTGCTGTCGCCGTTAAAATCCGCAATTGCTACAGATTCGGGATTACTACCGACTGGAAAGTTAGTGGCTGTGCCAAAAGAGCCATTACCATTTCCCAGTAAAACCGAGACGTTATTGCTACTATAATTTGTAACAGCCAGGTCAAGCTTACTGTCGCCATTCACATCCCTAATCGCTACAGAGTAGGGATTAGTACCGACCGGGAAGTTAGTCCCTGCGCCAAAAGAGCCATTACCATTTCCCAGTAAGACCGAGAC
>NZ_JAMZMM010000290.1:4834-7886 GCF_024178385.1 Limnofasciculus baicalensis BBK-W-15
GCCAAAAGAGCCATTACCATTTCCCAGTAAGACCGAGACCTTATTGCTGAGCCAATTTGTAAAAGCAAGGTCAAGCTGACTGTCGCCATTCACATCCCCAATCGCTACAGAGTAAGGGTTAGTACCGACCGGGAAGTTAGTTGCCGCCCCAAAAGAGCCATTACCATTTCCTAGTAAGACCGAGACGTTATTGCTACTAAAATTTGCAACAGCAAGGTCAAGCTTGCCGTCACCATTCACATCCCCAGTCACCACAAAGACGGGATTAGTACCGACCGGGAAGTTAGTCGCTGCGCCAAAAGAGCCATTACCATTTCCCAGTAAGACCGAGACGTTATTGTCGAACCAATTTGTCACAGCAAGGTCAAGCTTACTGTCGCCATTGAAATCCCCAATCGCTACACAGTCGGCATCAATACCGGCCGGGAAGTTAATAGCAGTGGCATAACTCACTGGAACACTTGCACTAACCCTAGCTGGAGCAGACCACTTGACGATAATACCATCCGAGTTGTCGTTGTTTGTTCCAGTAGTTTCATTCGCCACAAAAGTTAAACCTTTATGTGGAGGAAAAGTAATTGTGTTTGTCTCTATACCATTAGGACTGAGGTTGACAATGTCATTGCTAGCAGCCCATTTCCCAAGAGTTGTGAACGTCTCAGGTATCGATTGATTAGTCCTGTTGGTAAATCTCACTCCTGCGTCCAACTTAACCGGAACACTAAATTGCCCAGAAAGCTTTTCATTCTTCAGATAATCGTCAGTTGGATTTGCTAATGCAGCAGTGGTTATACATAGGAATGTACTGACAAAGAAGAGTGCTGCTAGAACTAACGAACTGAGCTTTTTCATAAGTTTTATTGTTGAAATGGTAACCGTTCAGGGGGGGGTTGTCAAGCAGCCAATGGCATTGATTCTGTGGGAGGACTCTCCAGGGGCAGCAGAGAGGGAGAAGCACTGCCTCTCCTAGAGGCGCGAATCGCCAAGCGTCATAAATTCCAAGACATTCCGGTTCTGATACCAATTTCCCATAAGCCTGCTACAGTGGCAATTCTAACTCCCCCTTTAGTAAGCAGGGCTGTTTCATTCTCGGATCGAAATTCCCTCCTGTATCTCTCGAAAGCCTTTCCTAGCAAGCCCTAGCAGGATTTCTCGTAATTTTCGATCTCCTAGTAGAAAGTATCGGCTCAAACCGTTACAGCATCTAGGCTAGAGAAATTGAAAAATTGGACAATGAAACAGCCCTGCCTTTAGTAAGGGGGGTTGGGGGGGTGAATCTGTAGCACTATTTTAGTAAATTGGTATGAGAACGCAGGATCGTCACTACTGTCAGTATCCGCGCCACAAACACACTACCCGCCTCACCCCCCTTTCATCCCCCTACTCGCAAATTTTTTGTTTTCACTGGCATCGTCGTGTTATTGTATTACCGCGAGAGCGCCCCGCTTTGGAAACATCCTCTTAGAGAGTATACATTAAGGTGACCAATGATAGATACAATATTAATGCTATTAAGAGATTTGACTGTAATTTTTTTTACAGGTGCAGTCTTCTGGCTTTGGGAAATTCGCTCTCCTTTACATCAGATTAAATACAAAAATAAATTCTTTAAGGAATTGGGATGGGTAGGAATATCATTTATCTTTAGAATTATTTATCCCTACGTTTCTGTGGTAATTATAAAACTATCTACTTCTCTATTTATTGGAGAGGCAGTAACTTTTGCCGGAGTAATGTATGTGCCTCTCTGGCTAAGGATCATCACCGCATATATATTGCAAGACTTCACTGACTATCTATTACACAGGGCAATGCATATTAATAAGTTTTTCTGGTTGACCCACAAATGGCATCATTCAACAAAGCAATCATGGTGGCTGAGTGGAAACAAAGATAGCTTTATGGGCGGACTTTTATACACTATTACATATTTTTGGTTTCCACTGCTGAACATTCCCTCAGAAGTCATGTCTGTAGTGGCAGTGCATCAGATAATTCATAATAATTGGATACACCTCAATGTGAAAAGAAACTCCTGGTTAGGAATATTGGAATGGATTTATGTCACGCCCTGTTTTCACACTTTGCATCATCTTGATAAAGAAGGAAGAAATTTGAGTGGTATGTTTACTTTCATTGACCGATTATTTGGAACCTACGTGTCTCCAGAAAACTTTGATTTAGAAAAACATAAAAATAGATTGGATGACGAATCAGTAATGGTAAAGACAATTGTGGGTATTTAAGCTGCTGCGCAGCTATATTGTATAATATCAAGATAAGTGAAATTACAGATAATTTTATATATGCCAGCCAAAAATCATTTGTCTCAAGAGCAAAAAGAAAGATTAATCAAGCTACTAAAAGAGTCTGAATCTAGTTATCTTAGAGAAAAAGTTTTAATTATATTACTGATAAATGACGGGAAAAATTATCAAAAGGTAAGTGAATTTCTTGATATTGCTTACACAACAGTTGCTTACTGGTCGGTTCATGGTGCTCCTGACAATATCAAAAGTTTTACTGATGAAAGAAGCCAAGGTAGTTTTCGGAAAGTTACCCCAGAATATGAAAAAATCTTGTTGGATACTATCGAGAAAGAGCCAGAAGAATATGGATATGAGTTTGGACGATGGACTGCGGTAAGGCTAGCTACATATCTAGAACAAGTGACAGGAATAAAACTCAGCGGCTCACAAATATCAAGGATACTACATAAAAAAAAATACGTTTATATTTGGGCAAAGTACAGCCTAGAGTCTAAGCAAAATCCTTTGATTAGACAGGCATTTAAAGAAAAATTAGCGGGGTATCTAAAAATAACTAAAGATACTCCAGACCTTTTACAGGTCAATACTCCGGACAGTTTTTAAGCAGCCAGAGTACCATAAGACAAGACTGAAGGAAGGTTAGGGTGATTTAAAATCAAATCCGGGTCTAAATCTAACTTATCAATAAAGGTAGAAAGTAGATACTTATTGAATTCCAGACGTTTATAACCCACATTCCGCACCCTCAACTGTCACAAGGGAGAGTCAAACCAGAAAAAGGG
>NZ_JAMZMM010000722.1 GCF_024178385.1 Limnofasciculus baicalensis BBK-W-15
CCCCCCAGCCCCCCTTGTCAAAGGGGGGAGAAAGAATACAACCTGCATTTCTTCCTTTCTCGGGATTCTCCCTAGGTGTCTTGCCTGTCACAGTTGTTGCTTGTTTGATAAATAACTAACAACCAGGGGTAGTAACTGTCACAGGCGAGAAGCCTCTTCTACAACTAACAACCAACAACTAACAACTAACAACCTTATATCCGCAACGCCATCATTTTTTTCACCGCCTCAGCAATTTGCTGTGGTTGGACGATAGTCAGGTTTTCCAGCGTACCGTTGTAAGGAGTAGGAATATCCTGAGATGATAGGCGTAATACCGGAGCATCCAGTTCATCAAATAAGCGATCGTTAATAGATGCAGTCACTTCTGCCCCAATCCCACCCGTTTTCATACATTCTTCCACCACAATTACTCGGTGGGTTTTGCGAATCGATGCACCGATGGTTTCAAAATCTAAAGGTTTGAGGGAAATTAGATCGATCACCTCTGGATCGTATCCCTCTTTTTCCAATTGCTTGGCAGCTTGCATCACATGGTGACGCATCCGGGAATAAGTGAGAATAGTCACATCTTTCCCACGTCGGACTACTTCTGCTTTATCCAGAGGCACTAGGTACTCCGTCTCTGGCAGATTTTCTTTTAAGTTGTAAAGCAGGACATGTTCAAAGAACAATACCGGATTCTCGTCGCGGATGGCAGATTTGAGCAAACCCTTAGCATTATAGGGAGTCGAGCAAGCGACAATTTTTAAACCGGGGACAGCTTGAAAATAGGCTTCCAGACGCTGAGAATGTTCAGCACCAAGTTGACGGCCAACTCCACCTGGTCCGCGAATTACCATGGGAATTTTGAAGTTCCCGCCGGAAGTATACCGCAGCATCCCCGCATTATTGGCAATTTGGTTGAAGGCGAGGAGCAAAAAGCCCATATTCATCCCTTCAATAATCGGACGCAATCCAGTCATCGCTGCACCGACTGCTAAACCAGTGAAGCTGTTTTCGGCGATTGGGGTATCGAGAACCCGCAATTCGCCGTATTTTTCGTACAAGTCTTTGGTGACTTTGTAGGAGCCTCCGTACTGCCCCACGTCTTCACCAAGAACGAATACAGTTTCATCCCGTGCCATTTCTTCATCAATGGCTTGGCGCAAAGCGTTAAAAAATAATGTGTCTGCCATCAATAACTCACCAGATGCGGCAAATGCCATCGTAACATTGCTCAAGCCATCTGGGATCTTATTTGGGGAGGAGGGAGTGGGGC
>NZ_JAMZMM010000291.1:0-4160 GCF_024178385.1 Limnofasciculus baicalensis BBK-W-15
CTCCCAGAGCAGCAGCAGCACCCCCTCCCAGAGGTATGACACCACAAGTCACTCCATCAGGTGTCACCCAAGCCATGCCTTCCCAAACCCTACCCATGCCGCCAAGAGCTGGTCAAGCTATTCCAGCAGCAGCACCAGCAGCAGCACCAGCACCAGCAGCGGCTCAGACTGGATCAAGAGCTTCTGTACCAGCCGCATCAGCAGCTAAACAGCGCACGCCAGCACCTAGCCCTGGTTTATCACCTGGTCAACCAACTTTAAACCATTTGATCCGCGAGGCGTTTGATAAGGGATTTTCTGATATTCACGTTGGGGTTGGTGAGACTCCCCGGATGCGTAACCGTGGTGAAATGGAAATTACTAGCTATCCCGTGACAGATGAACCTACCTTTATGAGTTGGCTGCGGGAAGTCCTCACCGATGAAGAAATCCGGCGCTTTCAAGATAGTCTAGAATTTGATGGCGCTACACAGTATGACTTTGCTAGAGTGCGGATTAATATATTCGATACCCTAACTGGTCCTGCTCTAGTCATGCGTTTGATTCCACTGACGATTTTGACTCTAGAGCAGTTGCGCTGCCCTGTTGCATTCAGGGATATTTGTCATTACCACAAGGGTCTAGTTTTAGTGACAGGACCGACAGGTTCAGGTAAGTCTACCACAATGGCGGCGATGGTTGACTACATCAATAAGGAGATGCCCAAGCATATCATCACCATTGAAGACCCAATTGAATTCGTCCACAAAAGTCGCAAATCTTTGATTAAACAGCGGGAAGTGGGGATGCACACTCGCAAATTTGATAATGCTTTAAAAGCTTCTTTGCGAGAAGATCCCGATTTAATTCTAGTGGGGGAAATGCGAGATAAGGAAACTGTAAACACGGCACTAAAAGCAGCTCAAACTGGTCACTTAGTTATGGGTACGCTCCACACAAATAGTGCAGTGAAAACGATTGAACGGATTCTCAATCTCTATAATGCTGATGAACAGAGCGCAATGCGGGTGGCAATTGCGGAATCTTTAGTAGCAATCATCGCTCAGGGGTTGTGCCGCACTACTGATGGCAAACGTGCTGCCTTCCACGACATTCTCATTAATACTGATACCGTTAAGGATTATGTCCGTAAAGGTCAATATGATGAAATTTCTGAAATCATGAGTACTAGCGAATTTGATGGGATGATTACTATGAATAAATCTTTGTTCAACCTATATCAGGAAGGACGGATTACTGAGGAAACGGCTCTGGAAATGTCACCCACTCAAAATGAAATGGCTCAGATGCTACGGGGTAGGGTGTAACTGAGATCTTGCTCCATTCAATAACTAATTTTACCCCTCTCTTTTTAGGGGAGGGGAGCAATTAAAAGGAGAGGGGAGCAAGAAATCTTACTCCCCCTTCCCTGGTAGGGAAGGGGGCTGGGGGGTTAGGTTAAAATATGGTAGCCCCCACATCAGCAATAAAGCTCTTAATGCCGACTCCGGTAATACTCCAGCCTTCTGGCTACTCCCTTAGATACCCGAAAACCTCCTGGATTGTCGCCTTTATCGAAAGCGATAGAGGTTTCCGTTTCACCCTGAGCCGCCCAGATTTCCAATTTGAACCCAGAGACAAATACCGTTACCGCACCCGCGACGACGCTAGCCGCGCTGCATCCTACTTTCTGGAATTAATGAAACGGATGGAGCGCTCCCGGATGAGATTGGGTGTTCTCGCAGAGATAGGTATCCTGAAGTTTCCCCAAGAAGTCTATCTCCATCACCAAATCTGGCTCTTGGTCGATCGCGATCGCTATTCATGGGAAGCTGTCAGGAGTGATGGTATCTCCATTAGGGCGCAATACTGGTACAAAAAACCAGAAAACGCCCTCCGTAAAGCGAAAGAGCATATTAGCTGGGAAATTACAAGAACCCAAATCAAAGATATTATTGGTTGGGTTTGATCGTTTCCCTCGGTTTTTTATTGCTGCAATGTTCTAATTGCATTCATCGCGCTCTGATAACTATCAGTGCTACCTTGTTGTTGAAAAAGTTCAGCCGCTTTCTGCAAGTCAGCGATCGCATCTTTATTCTGTTTGAGGTGAAAATTGGTAATCCCCCGGTTGTAAAATGCCTCAGCTAGGGTAGGTTGTAACTTAATTGCTTCAGTGTAATCACTTAAAGCCGCTTGATGATCTTCAATCAGGTTATGAGATAAACCTTGATTGTAGTAAGCCATGGGATTTTTGGGATTAATCTCAATCGCTTTCTTGTAATCTGCTAAGGCGGCTTGGTGATTATTCATTTGATCGTAAGTCTTGCCTCTGGTAATATAAGCAGTATCGTTTTTAGCATTTAGCTCAATGGCCTTCGTACAATCTGCGATCGCATTATCATAATTCTTTTCCACCAAATAGGCATAGCCTCGGTTACTGTAGGCTTCCTCAAAGTTGGGGTTTAGCTTAATCGCTTGGGTGTAATCATAAACTGCTGCATTATAATTGCCTAAACTATGATAAGCATAGCCGCGATTATAATAACTATCAGGATCGTTGGCATTGAGTTTTAGAGCATCACCGAAATCAGAAATAGCCCCCGTATAATCCCCAGCCTCTAGTTTATCAACCCCTCGGTTGTATAACTCAATTGCGCTAATCTGCTGTTTCTCCACCGGAATGGCAGTCAGGGATTGAGTGGGGGGTGATTCAGCTTTGACGGGGTGTGAGACAGTTAGTAGTACAGTCAATCCCGTCAGGGCGAGGAGTCGATAAGTCTGGTTCATAGTTTATCCTTCAAGTCAAGATGCGGTGAAGGGTGAGTTATTGATAGAATGAGATAGACGAACTAGATCGTTAGTCGTTCCTATCCTATTAATTTTATTTTATCTGGTCGTCAAAAAAGGATATACAGGATTTAACCTAGTGGCGGGGAGAAGTGGGGGATAGCTGAGGAAGGTTATCGGTGGCGATGAGGCTTGCATAAATTCCGGAAGGGTGAAGCATTTGGACAGGAAACCTTGAGTTTAACCGATGACTTATCGCCCAAATGCTTCGCCCCTACCTATTTTTACATTCCCCACTCCCCACTCCCTCAATACCGAATGCGCGGATCTATTAACGCATTAATAATGTCAATCCCAATACTCGCAAAAACCACAATCCCCCCAAAAAATACCATAATACCCTGAACTGTGGGATAATCGCGATCGTTAATTGCCCCATAAAGCTGATTAGCTAATCCAGGCCAAGAAAAAGTCACCTCTGTCAATACTGCACCACCAAGGAGAGAAGCAAAAGTCAGCCCCATAACAGTAATCACCGGAATTAAAGCATTTTTCAGAGCATGATTAAAGAGAATACTACCTTCAGCAATCCCTCTCGCCCTTGCTGCTTCCACATAATCTGCTTTAAGTGTCTGTTTCAGATTTACCCGCACAATCCTCTCAAAAATCCCACTCAAAAGAATTCCCAAAGTCAGGCATGGCAGAGTGAGATAATGTAATGCGGTGAAAAACTGTTCCAAGTTACCACTCAAAAGACTATCAATCGTGTAAAGTCCAGTTATGTCAGCCGGAGGTGTAGCGGAAGCCGGAAAACGTCCCGCAGTCGGGAACCAACCTAACTGTACAGCAAAAATTAACTGCATCACCATCCCTGCCCAAAATATTGGCAAAGCATAAGTGATAATACCAAATAAACGTCCTCCTAAATCTAAAGCAGTACCGGGACGAGATGCAGAAATCACACCAACCCCAATCCCCACAATTAGTGCTACCACCATACTACCTACTGCTACTTCTACAGTAGCGGGGAAATACTGTAGAATCATTTCCCAAATATCTTGTCCTTGTTTAGTAATAGAAGTCCCTAAATCCAAACGCAGTAAGTCTAGTAAATAATTCAGATATTGCAAAGGCAATGGTTTATTCAACCCTAATTGTTCCCGATATTCTGCTTTCACACTTTCAGGAGCGCGATTCCCAATAATAGCATCAATAGGATCGCCAGGAGTAGCCCGTAGCAGTAGAAATACAATGGTAGCAATTGTCCACAGCATTAATGGGGCTAACAGCAGACGGACAAAAACGTAGTAAGTTAGGGCACGGGAACGAGACATAGTTATTATTTGTTGTTTGTTTTTGGTTATTTGTTGTTTGTTTTTGGTTATTTGTTGTTT
>NZ_JAMZMM010000291.1:4260-7852 GCF_024178385.1 Limnofasciculus baicalensis BBK-W-15
TTTTGGTTATTTGTTGTTTGTTTTTGGTTATTTGTTGTTTGTTTTTGGTTATTTGTTGTTTGTTTTTGGTTATTTGCAGAGGCTGTAAACCAACAACAAAAAAATAATAAGAAAATGCGCATCTAATTAGAACGATCGCAATCTGTGAAACTTTTGTAGGGCGGGCATCTTGCCTACCTCATTTATACAACTTGTCTGCGTCACATCTTAACAAAAAACCAATAACCAACAACCAACAACCAATAACAAAATTATGGTTGTTTCTGTATCTTAGGGAAGGATACACCTAAAACAGGGTTGATTTCCACATTATTTAGGTTTTTTTGGCTAAAGGCGTAGTCTTTTCTCTGCAAGATGGGCACAAGAGGAACATCTTGGGCGACGATATCTTGAATTTCGGCAAATATTTTTTGCCGCGCTTCTGGATTTTGTTCTTGCCGTTGTGCTTTGATAAGTTGATTCATCTTGTCACTATAGTAGAAGAATCCTTGACTTTGACTTGCACCTTCTGTACAACCATTTTGTACTGAACCTTTATCGCAAGTGAAAAAGGGACTGATGTAGTTATCAGCATCGCCAAAATCGGGGAACCAAGAACTGATATAACTAGGATAAATCCCTTTGGGAATGTTGGCAAATAGTGTGGTTGAATCCACTGCTTGGGGTGTAATTTTGATTAATCCTTCCAGTTTCTGGGCAATATATTCTTTCAGTAGGGTGACAATTTGCTGACGTTGGGTGGAATTTGAGGAATACCAGATAGTCAATTCAAAGGGTTTCTCTTTAGTAATGCCAGCTTTAGTCAAAAGTTCCTTGGCTTTGGCGGCATTACCGTCACCGTAAGCATCTTTAAATACAGGTTTGGTAGTTTCAAAGTTGGTGGGAACGATACTGTAGGCGGGTGTGGCTAAACCTCGATAGACGCGATCGACAATTAAAGGACGATCTATAATAGCAGCGATGGCTTGTCTAATTTCTACTGGTTGTATCTGTTTCACATTCAGCACCAGATAGATAATTCCACTACTGGATTTTTCGATAACTTTAAAGCCTTTGGCGGGCGCATCTTTCTGTAAACTGAGGATTTGTTCGGCATCTAAGTCTCGATAAGCCAAATCCACTGCTCCTGTAGCAAAAGAAGTATACAAGTTAGCGGCACTGCTGAGAAACTGAAAGTCAATCCCTTTTGTGGGTGGTTTTTCGCCCCAATAATCGCCAAAAGCATCCACTTTAACTTGATTGGGACTATATGATACCAATTTATAAGGACCTGTTCCCACAAATTCATTGGGTTTGAATTTTCCTTGCCCTATTTCATAAGCTTTCGGAGAAACAGCACATAATCCAGGAAAAGCTAAAAGAGAAGGAAATGGCGCAAATGGCTGTTTCAGTTTAATCGTAATTTCGTATTCCCCAGAGGCAGTTACCGAATCCATAATATTAGATAGCAGTGATGAAGGCTTCCCGCCATTTTTACTAAACCTTTCCAAGGAAAACACCATCGCTTTAGCATTAAATGGTTCCCCGTCATGAAACTTGACACCCTGACGGAGAGGAATAGTATAGGTTAAACCATCTTTACTGATTTTGGGAAGTGCTGTCGCCAGTTGGGGTTCGAGTTTGTCTGTATCGCCAACGTAGGTGTAGAGGCGATCGCCTAAATTAGTGATAATATCGCTAATAGCCACCTCATACCCATCAGCAGGATCGAGAGTTCGTGGCGTTTCCACAAATCCTACAGCAATGCGATCCTTACTAGTGGATGTAGTGCTAGCAGTAGGGGAACCTCCGGTTGTGGTATTGTTGCCACCCTTACAGCTAATAATCAGGAAACAGCAACAGAGGCATAAACCCAGAAATCGGACAAACTGTAATTGTTGGTGGGATAAGCGAAACCATTTCATCATGTCTATTTGGATTGGCGATCAGCCAGGAGTAACGATCTTGAATTATCTATTTATACTTTGATTCTGCGATCGTAATGCGGCTAGCCATAACTCCCCACACCCCATCCACTGCCACCCCCACCAACAACATCAGCCACCAACCAACCATCCATCCGCTGCCACCCCCACTCCAAGCATCAGCCAACCACCAACCACCCATCCGCTGCTAATTTTTGTTTAGCAATCATCATAAAGCTTGCCATTTACCAGATAATTAAGCCAAGATTGAGATTATTAGTAGAATAGATGGAGGAATAGATGATGACAGTATCTCCTAAGACTGTATATTTTAATCTAGCTAACATAGATCGTGTCGATCCGGTGACTGGTGCTATGTATCGACAAGAAGCACAAGAGGTACTCGCCACCCCATCCATCGAGTTAAAGTTGAGGGCTGCGATCGCAAATCGTCTCAATCGTGCTAATCAAGTATTAGCGATGGCAACTGTTGGTAGTGAGGATAGTTATTAAATTCACGCTCAGAAATCCTAATTTCTCTGCTAGATACCCGACTTTTTGAAGAAGTTGGGTATCTGAATTTATAAGGTAATACCTTATTCCCCATATCGCCCGAATGCTAGACTAACGCTAACAGTCCTACCAGAATATTTGGTATATATTAATTAGGGCTTGCTGAATAAAGGTATAATCTATGCTAGATAATGGTTTAAAGCATTTTTGAGCCAAACAAGTGCCAGGTTGTAGTGCGATTAGGCTCAAAATCCTTGCACTTTTGGGAAGAGGTTCGGGAGAATATATGATTCTGTGAATTAAAATTGAATACCTGCCATCAAACCCGCCAGTGGTTAAAACCACTGTCTAACAGCTTAAGTCGGTTGAAACCGACTCATACTTCCGATTTCAGTCCGTTTTAACGGACTTTAGCTATGAGACAGAGATTTTAATCCCTGGCGGTTGTGCTTAGAGGCGGTTGTGCTTAGAAAAGTGGTAAATTCACGCCATCAAACCCGCCAGTGGTTAAAACCACTGTCTAACAGCTTAAGTCGGTTGAAACCGACTCATACTTCCGATTTCAGTCCGTTTTAACGGACTTTAGCTATGAGACAGGGATTTTAATCCCTGGCGGTTGTGCTTAAAGGCGGTTGTGCTTAGAAAAGTGGTAAATTCACGTCATCAAATCCGCCAGTGGTTAAAACCACTGTCTAACAGCTTAAGTCGGTTGAAACCGACTCAGACTTCCGATTTCAGTCCGTTTTAACGGACTTTAGCTATGAGACAGGGATTAAAATCCCTGGCGGTTGTGCTTAGAGGCGGTTGTGCTTAGAAAAGTGGTAAATTCACGCCATCAAACCCGCCAGTGGTTAAAACCACTGTCTAACAGCTTAAGTCGGTTGAAACCGACTCATACTTCCGATTTCAGTCCGTTTTAACGGACTTTAGCTATGAGACAGGGATTTTAATCCCTGGCGGTTGTGCTTAAAGGCGGTTGTGCTTAGAAAAGTGGTAAATTCACGTCATCAAATCCGCCAGTGGTTAAAACCACTGTCTAACAGCTTAAGTCGGTTGAAACCGACTCAGACTTCCGATTTCAGTCCGTTTTAACGGACTTTAGCTATGAGACAGGGATTAAAATCCCTGGCGGTTGTGCTTAGAGGCGGTTGTGCTTAGAAAAGTGGTAAATTCAC
>NZ_JAMZMM010000723.1 GCF_024178385.1 Limnofasciculus baicalensis BBK-W-15
TGGAAACAAAAAATTCATCATAACTTCATCAGAACTTCTTGAAATCTTGATGTTTCTAACAGTAATACCGTGTTAAGTTAGAGATGTGGAAAGTTAAAGACTACAGACACCCAAATAGAATAAAAGGACGGTAGGGACAATGCCAGAAGTATCAACAGTACCATCAAACGGCAACGATGAAATTCAAGGTACTAATGCAGCCGATGTAATTAACGCATTACCTGGTAACGATCTAGTATATGGTCTCCGTGGCGATGACACCCTCCGTGGTGGTGCTGGCAACGACACCCTCAAAGGTGGTCGTGACAATGACACCCTCGGTGGTGGCCTTGGGGATGACCACCTCTATGGTGGTGCTGGCAACGATATCCTTCTTGGTGATGCTGGCGATGACAGCCTCATTGGTGGTCTTGGCAATGACAGCCTCATTGGTGGTGTTGGCAATGATATGCTTTGTGGTGATGCTGGCAACGATATCCTCTTTGGTGGTGCTGGCGATGACTTGCTCTTTGGCGGTGCTGGTAATGACAGGATCTATGACGGCGCTGGCAATGATATCATTTATGGTGGTCATGGCAATGACCAGATCTTCCTTGGCGGTGGTAATGATACTGTTGTTCTGTCCACTGCTGGTGGATTTGATACCATCTTCGACTTCGTCCAAGGTGCAACTACATTAAAGTCAAGCAGTGGCGGTACTCTAGATTTTAATTGGAATAGCAACAATACCAGTGCCAATGTCTACGACGGTGTAAATCTGTTAGCCGTTGTTAATATCTAACAATTATCTTCCTCTAGTATTTGGCTAAATTGATGGGTGATGGCTAAACTAGCTCACAGAAACCCGGTTTTTCAAAAAAACCGGGTTTCTTAAACCAATCAAAATTAGGATTGCTATCGCTGGAGGGGATTGTCTCTACCCGAAATTTGTGACTCTAGAAAACACGCCCTTTTAATAAATTGACATGAGTAACATCTTGCCGCTATTGAAGAAGTAAACGGATATAAAGAAACTATGATTTGCGGCGAAGAGCCGGAAATGTGTATCCGGTTGCGTCAGCTTGGGTGGAAAATCTGCCGTATTGATGCGGATATGACACTACATGATGCCGCCATGATGAAATTCAGTCAGTGGTGGAAGCGCTCTATCCGTAGTGGTTGGGCAATTGCAGAAGGTGTGGCTATCCACGGTAAATCCCCAACAGTTGCATCTTATGGAGATATATTTGGCAGAGAATTAATCGAATTTAGCCAA
>NZ_JAMZMM010000292.1 GCF_024178385.1 Limnofasciculus baicalensis BBK-W-15
TCACTCATCTGTTTCACCATCGATATTTAGATTGGTGGCGGTTGAAACCGCGACTACAAAAACAAAGTCTGCCTTCGCAGACTCTCCTAACCCGCGAAGGCGGGTTTTGATTCTCTAGGCGCGACTTCCAGTCGCCAGCTCAATCTGCCAACCCGCGAAGGCGGGTTTTGATTCTCTAGGCGCGACTTCCAGTCGCCAGCTCAATCTGCCAAACCCTTCACTGCCTCTTGAAATTCCGGCAATTTAACAATCAGCGGATTCACATCCACCCATCGATGTTCTTCCCCCTCCTCATCCACATAACAATATTCCAACAAACAACGATTGAACAACAAACGCCTATATTCATCCCCATTCTTCATCCGCTTAGAACGATAAACTTGTGCCAAAATTTGCCACTGATTTCGCTCTTGGCGAAGTTCCTCTTCCACAGCTCGGCGGTAACTATTGCGAGCTTGGGTAATGGCTTTTGCGATCGCATTTTGCGAAATGGGAAACGAATCAGTATAACTAATCGCACTTCGCAGCAACGAAACCAAACTTCGCATGTGTCCCCCACTCATCAAACACAACTGATTTAAACTCGCCTCACTTTCAAATAATTGGGTTTCAATAGACAAATTTCCATCAACTTGTGCGACGCGCTTCTGAATAATTTCTCTAACTTTCTGCAATCCCGGCGCGTAAACATCCCCCTGCGGCGTTTTCACCATCACCATCGGCAAAATTTGCGTGGGATTACCATAAATATCCATCAAATTCGTGGCATTAGCAGAATAAGCCAAGGAAATCGGCACTGTATAAATGGTATGACAATCTAGCGCTTTCAGTTGTTCGCAGCGATCGACAAAAATCTCCTCATGATTCCACCTGCCACTTGCCTCCGGTACAGGCACAATCCGATCTAAATTATCGGCAATAACCACCAACTCGGTGCAGCCTTTTGGCAACTTAAGTTGCGCCTCATTAATAAACTCATTTAATGCCTTAATCAAAGTCACCGTATTCGGATCGACTTTGCGGCGAATTTCCTGACGTAAACTGGGGACTGTGCGCAAATTTGCCGTCAGCTTGGCAAACTGCGTAATCTGCGCCTCCACAGTCAACTTATCGAATTCCACATCCGACATTGCCAAATCCTTTAACTCCCCCCAGCGACTGCCCAACCAATCCAGCAAAGGCGTGGGTTTAGCACTGTCTTTCAGCGCCTCCAACAAGCGGCGAGTACAGCAGAGTAAAATATCTGTATACTGAGTATCTTCCGGCTCAATATCCTCATCATCAGCCGCAAAATACACCACATAGCAGTGATTCTCGCTCAAATAATCCTTCAACCGCATCAATTCCGTCGATTTCCCCGCACCCCGATGTCCTGTATAGAGTTGACAGGTTTTTTCATCGGAGAGAATCAGTTTTTCACCGATATCCCGGCAAATATCCCCATCCCCACGCACACTCTGGCAATTCACATATCGGGGATCTCCTCCTGGAAGCGGGCGATCTGGTTTAAATGTATTGTATAGATCCCGTTTGAAATTTGCCATTCCCGCTCCTTTTGTGGCACGATGATACTCCGTTATTTTATCGTTTCTCCATCCCCATCCTAGAAATTGTCCTTCATTTGGTACTCCTGACGTTTCTCCATCGGGTAATCAATAGTGGGGGTAAACCTGAGAGAGAGAATATACCATTGGGCGCGATGTCCTTGCTGTACGCGCTTTGCGATCGCATAAACTTATGTTTGTGCTACGGTGAGGTGATATCGCTCTTCCGTAGTTACTGTGTTTTTTTATTACAAACAACAGAATACAAAGTACTTGAAAATAATTCAATATCTGGCAATTGCTGTGGTTTTCTTGACGAGATGTTACTAATTAAAATACACATCATTTAAAAGCACGGATTATTCAATTCTAAAATAAAAGGGAGACTCAATGAGCAATCTAATTGAAACAGAAATTATTGAGTGTGAAGAACGTCTCAGACTGGCAATGCTTCACTCTGACGTAAAAGAACTTGATGAACTTCTCGCACCGGAACTTAGATTTACCAGTCACCTGGGCGAGTTAATTACCAAGCAAGACGATCTTGAATTACATCAATCCGGACTAATAAAAATTGAAGCAGTAACACCTTCTGAGCAATATATTAAAATTACTGGCAATGTGGCTATTGTTTTTGTACGATTACGGATAGTGGGGACTTACGCTGGTGCAAAAGCTGATGGTGATTTTAGATTTACACGGATATGGACACTTTCTTCCAATAATACTTGGCATGTAGTTGCTGGTCATTCGACCCTGATAGCCTAGTTGTCCAGAGTTTGACAATAATAATTATATAGTATGATTTGGCGAATCGGATTTAATCTCCTATTAAGTATCGCTATTTTTATCAGTAGCTTAACGCTGTTGTTGAGTATTTATCCCGGTATGATGAACGGGCTTGCGATGTTTATGGGGATTGCATTACTCTGGTTATTGCTGATTGGCGGGATTGCGATTGCTGCTATCGCTCTTTGGTTGAGGCGAGAAGATTCATCAATCAAGTGGGGATGCCGTCGTTTAACGAGAATATTACTCATTCTTACTGTTTCATCTTGTCTACTAAAGTTTTATATACCGCTACGGATTGGATTCTTTTTCTCCCATTCTGCCTTTGAAAGGTGGCTAGCAGCCCATCCTTCCAGCACCAGCAAACCGCAATTGATTGACACTAAATTTGGCATTTACCAAGTTGATGAATATTTCTCTGGTTCCCGTGGCGATAAATATTTCAGAGTTTATAGCCATGGAGATGGATTATCACCTGATACTATTTCCTATGGATTTAGTTATCAACCGAATCCAGAAGGTAGTCCCTTTGGTGCTGCTGGTTATAATATTTATCAATTAGGTGATGGATGGTATTGGTTTAAAACTTCTAATGATTGGTAATCGGGAAAACTAAATAGGTGGATGAATTGAAAATAGGAGGAGAGATACAGCGGCTACCGCTGTTATGAGGTACAGTAGCAGTAATTTTCAGATATGTGAGGTGCAGAGAAACCGGGTTTCTGAGGTGTACTTCATAAACCTGCAATCTGCTGTATGGGTGACATATAGTTTGATGAATTTAGGGACTAGGAATTTCCACCCAAAAATACATCAAAATCCGGCACTTCTACCCAACTACCTGTTTCATGAGATTGATGACTTAAATCCATTAATAGTTGGGAGTAAACCCCTTCTTTAAGTGAAGGAATCATCACCTTACTCGTCTCAATCCCTTCCACCCATCGATCGATTACTCGAATAAATGGAGCTAAACGCCCATCAGGATAAGTCTGAGGAAATTCTAGACGTTTAGGAATTTCCACTTCTGTTAACGGATTCCCTGCTAATCCCGTCCAGAGACGAAACCCATGGACGTAATCTTTCTGGTTATCGCTACCCAAAACTAATGTACCGCGCTCCCCATAAACTTCGATAAAGTGTCCCCTCCCTTGATAGGTAACGGAACTAATACTTAACTGACAGGGCGTACCATCGGCTAATTCCAATAACAATAGACAAGTATCATCCGCATCCACTGGTTTTTTGCAGCCGCCAGTGGTAGGATCGGGACGTTCAGGAATAGCTGTACTCAATTGAGCTACCAATCGACGCACCGGACCAAATAACCAACTAATATAATCAAAAGCGTGAGAGCCTACTGCTCCTAATACTCCTCCTCCCTTATCTTTTTCAGCATACCAATTCCAGGGACGTTGAGTATCGGCACGACTCGATACCAACCAATCAATTTTAATTAGCCGCTTTTTCCCTACATATTCCTCTGCCAAATATTCGGCAAATCTTTGCCATGCAGGTACAAAGCGATATTCAAAATCCATCATAGCAATAACACCATTTGCCGCTGCAATTTGGTAAAGTTCCCGTCCTTCCATTGCCGATAGTGTCATCGGTTTTTCTAGTAACAGATGTTTACCTGCCTCCAACACCTGCTTTGCCATTTCATAATGGAGGAATGGCGGGGTGGAAATGCTGACAGCTTGGACATCTGGTAGTGCGAGTAGTTCATCTATGTTATTGCAAATCTGGGGAATATTATGAGTTTGCGCAATTGCCTTTGCTTTATTAATATCGCGGTGATAAACACATGTTACTTTTGTACTGGGATGAATCTGGAATCCGGGAATGTGGATTTTTTCTCCAAATCCAGTACCGATAATTGCTACACCAATTTCTTTGTTCATTGTTTTTGGTTGTTTGTTGTTTGTTGTTGGTTGTTGGTTGTTAGTTGTTAGTTGTTAGTTGTTAGTTGTTAGTTGTTTTATTCTGGATCATGGGCTTTGGTTAGAGCGGCTTATTTTTTTTTATTGCTGTTTTTTTGTTCTATGATAGCCAAGTAGTATTTTTTTTTATCAGTAATCAGATGATTGTAATTCTTTGCGTACCTTTGCGCATTCCTTTGCGCTCTACTCTGACGAGAAGCCGCTGCGCGTCTATGCGTTAAAAAAAAAAGTCTGTTTCCTAACCAACAACCAATAACCAACAACCAAGAACCAAAAACCATTATCTCTTAGATATTTGTTCCACCCAATCAATCACCTGCTTACCCAAACTTGTACCATTAAGACGGTCAATTTCACGAATACCAGTGGGGCTAGTAACATTAACTTCAGTGAGGTAGCCACCAATGACATCAATCCCCACAAAATATAATCCATCCTCCTGTAACTTCAGCTTTAAACTCTCACATATTTTCTCCTCTTGGGGAGTAATGTCAGTTGCGGCTACTCTACCACCAACCGCCATATTCCCGCGAAAGTCGCTACCAGTAGGAATGCGGTTTAGAGCGCCAATGGGTTCGCCATTAAGTAGAATGATGCGTTTATCTCCCTCTTTAGCGGCAGGTAAATAAGTTTGAACCATGACAGGCTCCCGACCCCATTTAGTGCTAATTTCGATTAAAGAGTTCAAATTGCGATCGCCCGCTTCCAGAAAAAGAATCCCTTCACCTGCCTTGCCACCCAATGGTTTGAGTACGCCTGCGCCTTTTTCCTGGACGAATTTACGAATAACTAGCTTATCTTGAGTCACTATTGTTTCTGGAATTACTTCCTGAAACTGGAGGGCATACATTTTTTCATTAGCACTCCGCAATCCCGATGGACTGTTAATTACTAAGGTTTTTTCTGGGTTAATGTAGTCGAGAATATAAGTAGTATAGAGGTAATGAATAGTGACTGGGGGATCGGTACGCATGAAAACAGCATCCATCTCTTCTAGAGAGTGCCAGACGCTATCAGATACTGTATACCATGGTTCGCTAACTTGCCAGCGCCCTTCTACTAATTCCACTGGCTTTAACTGTACCTCCTGCAAAAGTCCCCAAGCCTGACTTTTCACCACCATCAACTTCTCAGCTTGAGTAACCCAAACTTCATGACCCAATAGTTGTGCAGCTTCCATAAGAGCTACACTGGTATCGTGACTGGGGTCTAGTTTTGAGATTGGGTCAATAATAAAGGCAAATTTCACAAATATCTCCCGTAAGTAAAGTAATTGAGCAATGAATTATCGCAGATAATTTCCATAAAATTGATCTGATGCTAATCGCTAATCGCTAACAGAACTTACGCCAACTATATCAGGACTTACGCAAAATCTGTCACTAAACTCCATATATAGTAGGTGCGTTACATAACGCACCCTACAGATAGCCTAAATCCGTCAGTCCTATATATGTAGGGTGTGTTACGTTTCGTAACGCA
Organism: Limnofasciculus baicalensis BBK-W-15; assembly: GCF_024178385.1. Classification (GTDB taxonomy): domain Bacteria; phylum Cyanobacteriota; class Cyanobacteriia; order Cyanobacteriales; family Coleofasciculaceae; genus Limnofasciculus; species Limnofasciculus baicalensis. Next base: position 5,759 of record NZ_JAMZMM010000292.1, read on the forward strand.
CCAGTAAAAGTATCCATAGCCTAGTTGCGTAACTTTTAGCTATTAGTAAAGCTAAAAATAGTAGCGATTAGCGATTAGCAGTTAGCCATTTAAGCAACAGCCTGATTTATAACTAGGAACTTACATTATTAACAGATGTGCCCGTTTGCAATAGGGGATCTAACTCTCCGCGATAGTCGAGATCGAACAGATCATCACATCCGCCAATATGTCGATCGTTGATAAAAATCTGGGGGAGGGAACTACCCCCATTGGCTCGCACTGCCATAGTCTTCCTGGCTTCTTCATCGCCATCAATACAGTATTCAGTAAACTCAACGCCTTTGTCATTCAATAATGCCTTAGCACGGATACAAAACGGGCATCGGCTCCAAGTGTAGATTTCAACTTTTGGTTCCATAGTGTCCTTGGCAGGCTAGTGGTTAGTGGTGAGTGGTTAGAGATAAACTACCAATTACTCTCTTCTCCATTCTCCACTTATTCGGCAACTTCAGAACAAAGCATATTCACAAGCGATTGAAAGTGATATAAATCACATCCTTAAAGCAGATCGAGGACAAGACAGGTTGGAGCTACAACTGCTACGCTAATTAAAGCGAGAATAGTAGCTGCTCAAGCCTTTATATCCTGAAACAGGAATTGGCATCCCCCATCGGAGCTGTTACCCTCAACTCCAAGTAGTGACTCAGCTAATTCGTGCAACTACCCCTCGCAGAACCCAGGGAATTACCTCCAAAGAAAATATATGAGTATTGTGAGGATGGATCGAATGTAAGACAACTGTTGTCTTGAGATATTAAAAATTTATCCTAGCTGATCCCAGTCCAATTTTCCTATAGAGTAGAGTGAACCCTCTAACTGGAAAAGGGAGGGTTAGTAATACTGTAAACACTCACAGATAATGATGAGGCTTGAGCTGGTGAATCCCCAAAAAATATTTACGCTCCGCTCCTACAGCGGTTTTGATATTTGATGCACTACCCACTGATAATGAGAATGATGAGAGTTACTTCAGGGACGAGGCTAGGGAAAAATAATCCTTGGGAGTGAAATGAAGATCGCTGTAATTAACCTGGTAAAACATTAATAGTTGATTGCCTGGAAAAGCCTGGAAGGAAACATTATGTCTAGTACACAAAACAACTTATTTACAATTCACTTTTGGGGTGTTAGAGGGAGTATCGCCTGTCCTGGACCGGAAACGGTTCGCTATGGCGGCAATACCCCTTGTGTGGAAATGCGAGTCGGTGGTGAACGACTGATTTTTGATGGTGGTACGGGTTTGCGCGTCTTGGGGCAATCACTATTGTCGCAGATGCCAGTGGAAGCCTCGATCTTTTTCACCCACTCCCACTGGGATCACATCCAAGGATTTCCCTTCTTTATCCCAGCATTTCTCAAGGGAAATAGGTTCAATATTTACGGAGCGATCGCGCCAAATGGTTCTACCATTAAAGAGCGCCTCACTGACCAAATGCTAGACCCCAATTTTCCTGTTCCCTTACGGGTCATGCAAGCCGATTTGAGGTTTAATGAACTGGAAATTGGTAAGCCAGTACAAATTGGCGAAATTATTATAGAAAATGCTCTGTTGAATCATCCTGGTGAAGCTGTCGGTTATCGCATCAATTGGCGGGGCTATTCTGCTGCCTATATTACTGATACTGAGCATAGACCAGAGGGGTTAGATCCCAATGTCCTCAAACTGGCACAAAATGCTGATGTGATGATTTACGATGCCACCTACACCAATGACGAATACTACAGCAGCGCAACTCCCAAGCAAGGTTGGGGACATTCTACCTGGGAGGAGGCAGTCAAGGTGGCTAAAGCCGCTAATGTGAAAAAATTAGCAATCTTCCACCACGAGCCGCTCCATAATGATGATTTCCTCGATCGCGTCGGCGACGAAGCCTCTGTCCATTTTCGCAATACCATTATGGCTCGCGAAGGTCTCTCAATTTCCTTGATAGAGTCGAATGGCGTAAACTCAGTTCCCCTTCCACAAGAGGATCAGGTTTTTGTTTGATTTTGGCAAGGGGGACAAGGGGGACAAGGGGGACAAGGG
>NZ_JAMZMM010000031.1 GCF_024178385.1 Limnofasciculus baicalensis BBK-W-15
TGACACACAGGGCCTTCCAGACTATAACTTGGTGGATTTGGGAGCGATAGTCTGTATCCTAAAGAGCGAAAAAGGTGTAAAGAGATTGAGTCGTTCGGTAAGTGATGCGGTAGCTGTGCTTGAAGCTAAGCGTTGATTGGGCTATTTAGGATAAGTCTATAGAGCTGATTAGCCTGGAGGCAATACAATATCGTAATATATTTATATAAATATATTTAATTTACTGAGTAATTTAATTTGATTTAATGAGATTTGCTCACCCGGTCACATTTTTAGATCTCACTCCTATCTATTTATATCTCTGGAAAGAATTACAGACGAGCCATTCAGCTACCTAGAATACAAAAACAATCCCAGTGTTATAAGAAATTTGTATAACCGACTCGAGGGAGACTACCGCCGTGAAGCCAGGAATTTTTTGACCCACAATCCTTAAGGATAAAGGGGTTAAAAGAATCTTAGCCCAAGAAAATCATTTTCTCACCAGTTGGGTAAGTGGTACGGTAACTAGCAAAAATCGGTAATAAGCTGCTAAGATTCAACGGTTGTTTTATTACTCCAAATTTGCTTACAGTTCCCTTGGTGATTCAGTTGGTGATTCAGTTAATGGCAAGACAAAGCGAAGCCAGAATGTTCTGGAAACCCCAATCTCAGCACATCTACTCGATTTGGGTTTTAATCTCTAGTCCTATTCCGGAAGAGGGAATAATCCCTTTGTATGTTCTATGCAGTAGCCTTAGTCAGCTACCGCGCCAAATTTCTAGGTCCTGTGTCTTGTCAGGAGATTGCCTCACCTCACGCCCGCTATCCAGCACTTGCTAGAGTGTAGGGTGACCCCTAGCGGTTGGCGTTAAAGCCAAAAATTTTTACCGAGTCATGTCAACTTGTCTAAATGAACAAAGCACGCTACGCTGGCGTAATCATGATTTTGCCAATCGGCTGTGATCTAGATCACAAGTTTAGGTAAATTGTCTCATTGACTGGTGAAAAACCATTCAGGAACTGTTAAGTGCTCGTCACACATTAGGAGGTCGTTTTTGAAACGAACATTTACGCAGAAGGTTAAACAAGTTCCTACCTCTACAGCAGGCTCCCTAGATGGGTTATCGAAGTCCTCTGGTGGGAACGATCCCGTCGGCACTGCAATTGGAACTGAGGGAACTCGTAGGGCACGCACCTCTGCCGCCATGATCGGCTTGGCAATCTCCATGGGAGCCTCTGGCTTATTACTGCCCCAACAAGGCGATGAAGCCATGGCAGTGGAGCCAATTGCTACAGAGCCAACACTGACCAATCTTCCCAGCACAGCAGAAACAATTGTTTCTGCTCCACCCGCAGCGCAACTGGAAGTTAGCTCAGTTTACAAGCAGTCAACCCCTGCCAAACCAGAATCAGGCAGGGAAAAAATCACCCACCCACCTGTAGTCGAACATAAGGTAGGAAGCGGGGAGACACTGTGGCAACTGTCTAAGAGCTATGAAGTTCAGCCAGAAGCGATCGCAGCTTCTAACAAGAACGTAGAATCGAGTACAGCCCTGAGTCCAGGAAAAACACTCAAAATTCCTTCAGTGAACGGGATTGTTCATGAAGTCAAGACAGGTGAATCTGTCCAAACTCTATCCAAGTCTTATGGTGTAAATCCGACACAAGTCCATACCCTTGGCTCGGTGTCGGAATCGGAGCAACTGCCAAGGGGTGAATCTGTCACAGTTTCCGGTAAGGTGGATGACCTGTTAAAGGCAAGACAAGACAATGGTATTGACAGTTTAAAAGAGCAGCGGAACCGATTAAACGATAGTCTGTCACAGTTACAGTCTGAGGAGTCTAGTAATCTATCTAAACTAGAAACCGCAGCGAATAATATTCCATCTTCTGCTACTTCCCTCAAATCTGCCGAACCTGTAACCAGTATTTCTGGACTAGCAGGAAAGACAGTACCAAGTCTAGAAATAGCTGCATCTCCGACTGTCCCATCAAAAACTGACAGTCAATCGCAGTCACCAGCAGTGATTCCGGTGCTAACTCCGGAAATAGCCGTATCCCCGGCTACGATCCAGAAAGACAATCGTCAATTCCAGTCACCTGTGGTAATTCCGGTGCCAACTCCGGAAACAGCCGCATCCCCTACAGTTCCATTAAAAGCTAGCAGCCAACCTCAGTCATCTGTGGTTATGCCAGTTTCTGCTCCGAACACTGCCGCATCAATGGCTGTGGAAACAAACACGGCTGGAAAATACCCTTCAGGGGTGGCTATTCCGGTACCAACTCCCGAAACCGCGATCGCAATTCCTTTACCACCACAACCGATAACCATCCCCAATGCTAAAATTGACCCGGTTACGGCTGGGGAAACTTTAGCCAAACCAAGAGCACCACAACCAGTGGTAATGGAAACGGTGGAATCGACAGGCTCAGGAAACGTCTACCGAGTTAAACCTGGAGATACATTGGGATCGATTGCTCGTCGATATGGATTATCTCCCTCAGAATTGAGGCAAGCTAATGGACTGAGCAATCCTAACCTGATTCGCGTAAATCAAGCACTAAAAATTCCTGGCGCTACCGGGACGACATCTGACACAGTTACCTTCATCCCTGGTATCACTTCCAACTCTAATACCTCCAACTCGAATAACTCCAACTCGAATAACTTCAACTCTAATAAAGTTGCCTCCTCCCAAGAGCAACGAGCCATTGCATCACCATCTTTAGTGGTGTCATCTATACCCACCCCCATCTCACCCGTTGTCCCGACAGCAGGAGCCTCTCAACCCCAAGCTGTTCGATCTACACTCCTGGCGGAATCTAATGTTGGGGGAGTGACAGCAAACTTTTCTACCTCTGTGGTCGATTCTGGTTCCACTCAGGTAGCTGACTCCAGATCTAATCCCTATGTTGAGCGATTAAGATCTGACATTCTCAGGGTGCGAGAAGAATATCGCCGTCAAGGTGCGACGGGTGAAGCCAATGTCCCCAGTAATATAGTTGTTCCTGCTGCGCCAGTTGCTCCTAGATTGGATAACCGGGCTGTATCTACGATAACCAATCCGGAGTTCAATCCGAGGCGCTATGAGCTAGAAACTCAACAAGCTTCAATTCCCATCAATGTACCTCCACCAGAGTCTGCCTTCTCTACCTCACAACAACAGGTAGCAGTAGCGCCAGCACCTCCTGGCAATTACAACCCGATGCTTCAGACTCCAGTGGGAGAAACAGTTTCTCCGGAACTTCCTCCTCTGTCTGCCCCGGATAATTATCTACCGGGTAGCCCTAGCCAGTTTAATGGTTATATCTGGCCAAGCAAGGGTGTCCTCACCTCTGGTTATGGTCCGCGTTGGGGACGGATGCACAAGGGCATTGACATTGCGGCTCCCATTGGCACGCCTGTTGTCGCTGCGGCTGACGGTGTTGTTGTCAGTGCTGGCTGGAATTCCGGCGGTTATGGCAATTTGGTGGAAGTTCAACATGCTGATGGCAGCGTGACTCGTTATGCCCATAACAACCGCATTTTAGTCCGTCAGGGGCAAGAGGTTGCTCAGGGTCAACAAATTTCTGAAATGGGCAGCACCGGATTTAGTACTGGACCTCATTTACATTTTGAGGTTCATCCGAGTGGCGGCGCAGCAGTCAATCCAATGGCTTTTCTACCTAAAAATCGATCGTAGTTTATAGTCCAACTGCTAACTACTTTGGTAGGAGGGCGTAGGATGTTTACTGGAAAGGGAGCCTGATGGCTCCCTTTTTCTCTGGTAAATTATTTGATCGGGTACTAGCAATTTTCGCTTTCAATGTGTTATAATACCAAAGCTATAAAAAAGCTTGGCTCGGTAGCTCAGTGGTTAGAGCATGGGATTCATAACCCCAGGGTCGCGGGTTCAAATCTCGCCTGAGCCATTTGTAATAAGTTTCATCACAAATAACCAAATCCCCAACTTCTTAAAAAAAATCGGGGATCTGGTTATTTTCAGCTAAGACTTATTACGGGGACGAAACTCGATCGCATCTTGTCGAAATAAGACATTATAGTGGCTATAAAAGTCTTGACCTAGTAATCCTACTTCCACTTCAGTACCACCAATTGCTACAGGAAAATTCTGTTGTACAGCCCCGGCAACGGCAATAGATTTTACCTTGCCAATGGGTAATGTTACTCCCTCACCATTAGCAGTTTCAGTAATTACTTCAGCCTCTTGTACAACACCAAGACTCTTTGCCATCACTGCGGTAATTACCGTCCCCGATGCACTTGTATCAGCTACCATCTCAAAGGTTGGGTTGCCATTAAAAGTAACGTCAATCACTGCTTTACCATCAATCCGGCGCTTGACTGGTGCTTTAAATACTTTGGGAGTTTCAGTTTTTGTCTGTGGGGATTTATTTGGGGTTGGGGTTGGGGTTGATGTTTGTGTTGCTTTTGGTATTAATGTTGCTGTTATTTCTACTGTTGCTTTTGGTTTGGCAGGTGTAGGAGAGATATTAGGAGAGTTTTGGACATTTGGATTTGTTAGTGAAATGGGTGTAGGCTCGGGGGCGGGAGGAAGCTTAGATTTTGCTTGGGATCTTGCTAGATTGCGTTTATATTCGGCAATTTTTGGCTGGGCTAACTTGTAATAGGAACTAGATGAAGGGATTGACTTTAATAATACGATCGCATCTTGCCAACGTGCAATCGCTAACCGCCAATCATCGGGAGCTTGAGCAGATTGGCCAATTACAGCCGCACTGTAGGCACTATCCAATGCTCTTTCATAAGCTTCCTGGGCACTCTGGTTCGGTGCTATAGTGAGTTGTGCTTGGTTTTTAGCTGCTCCAAGTGAGTTGGAGTTAGGAGTCGGCGTTTCTGATTGACTAAGGGGTTGTGGGGATTCATTCGGAGTAGATGGCGGATTGATAGTGCTGCAAGCAGCACCAATCAAGGTTAGAGTGCCTGATACCATTACTGTGATGGTGCGATCGCGAAAAGGCATAAGCGTTGGTTGCTCGTGAGCTTTTAATTTTTTTTTACCACAACCATCTCATTAAATAATTAATCTCACTGACTATTCCAGACAGCATCTAAATGATATTTAATCAAGATCAGTATTTCAAGTCTCCTCAGATCCAAAACTGATCTTGCATCAATCGAGTCTATCAGCGATCCTATTCCCAGTGTCTTCAAATTTTCTCATAGCTCTACTCCCTCCTGACTGATTCAGTTGGGGGTTTTTTGACAATAGGAATTTCCTCGAGGGCGAGGTGAGGTGAGTTATTGATTATTGATTCGAGATTATGGTAGCGACTTGCCCCCATCTCCCTATCCCCTCATTCCCTAAGTTAGAATCGCACTGTAACTATCCAGATGAATGGGATTAAAGATAATGGAGATAACTTGTGAGATCTTCCAGGTAATTGACCGGATGATGGCATTACCAGAGGAGTTACAGCAAAGTTTTGAAAATAAATTAACCAGTTACGAGGAGGAAAGACAAATGCCTTTACTTAGCCGGATGGAAGAGAGGGGACTTCTCAAGGGAATTGAGCAAGGAACTAGACAGGGACTTGAACAGGGACTTGAACGGGGACTTGAACGGGGAACTAAAAAAACCCTCCAAGCGACTATAATTCGCATTTTACAAGCACGGTTTGAAATTGTGCCTACTGAGTTAATTAATGGGATCAATAGTTTAGAAGATATCTCCAAGTTGGAAAGGTTAGTCATGACTTCGGTGACTATGAATTCTATTGCTGATTTTGGACAGGTACTTTCACAATTACGCCAAGCTACAGATACTAATGAGGCTTGATGTTTGGCATCTTGGCATCATTAGACATCTCCAGAAATTAGGTTTTGAGCTAGACAGGGTAAGGGTTTGAGATTCTATTTTGGAGATGTCTAATGATGGTGATATAGTGTTTTTATATTTCATATAAAAACACTATATTCCATTATGTTGAATTTGTCGCGCCACTACTTTTGGCAATCTCGATCGGAGACAGTACTATCAGGTAGAATCGTATGACATAGAATAGTACTCCTCCAATCTGCCCCATCTAATTTAGCACCTTTCAGATTAGCTCCCGCCAAATTCGCCCCCCGGAGGAAAGCATTGGTGAGATCGGCATTTTCTAGTAAAGCGCCTCTTAAATCAGCACGAGTCAGGAAAATATTAGTCAGTTTCGTATCGCGCAAATCAGCATTTCTGAGATTTGCCTCCACTAAATCAGCATCTACTAAATTAGCACCTTTGAGGATAACATTCATTAAATCCGCATCAGCCAATTCCACACCATTTAATTCAGCTAATCCTAAATTTGACCCTCTGAGATTAGCCCCTTTAAGTTTAGCCCCCTTTAGTTTAGCTTCTCTAAGATCGCAAGCGATACAAGTCTTAGTTTCCAAAAGTTGTCTAATCTCATCGCCATCTTTAGCTAAATTAGCGGCGATGGCAGGAAAATTAGTGGTTGATAATAAGAAGGTGAAGATAGTAACAGGAATCAAACATAGGTGGCGCAGCATAGGGTTAGGTTAAATAATTTTCTATCCCTGTGAGAAATCGTGTCAAATCCCAAAAAGGTTATTAGCCCTCCTTTGGATTATTAGCCCATAGTAGCTGAAACGACGCAATCTCGTCAAGTATTGAGAATTAATCTTAATAAATTTAACGAAGTTAAGCCACTTTCAGCCTTCGAGGATTTATTACGTTATGTAAATTACTTTGTTTTTGAGGGAGAGGGGTTGAGGAGGGCTATCCACTACCCGCATCTTTCCTACTCCCCTCTCCCTGGAAGACAACCTTCGTGTCTTTGTGTCTTTGTGGTTAAATAATTCAGTATTAAGCGTCTTCTAACGCAAAGTCACAAACTCTTCAGCAATGGAAGGGTGAAGCCCTACTGTCCCATCAAAATCTGATTTCTTGGCTCCCATTTTCAGCGCGATCGCAATTCCTTGAATAATTTCTGCGGCGTTTTCGCCAACCATGTGGGCACCGAGAACTTTATCAGTATCCTCTTCAACCACTAGTTTTACCATTACTCGTTCATCACGACCACTTACACTGTGGTAAGTAGGTTTAAATTTAGCGCGATAAACTTTAATCGCCTCATTCCCAAATTCTTCTCTTGCTCGATCTTCCATTAAACCTACAGTTGCGGCTTCTGGCGTGGAAAATACAGCGGTGGGAATATTCTCATAACACATAGTGCGGGATTTACCGCCAAATTGAGTATCAGCGAAAGCCCGTCCTTCATTAATCGCTACTGGGGTAAGATTCATCCGATCGGTACAATCACCTACGGCGAAAATATTCGGTTGATTGGTTTCGCTATATTGATTAACCGCAATCGCACCATTTTTAATCTCCACGCCCGCATTCTCTAATCCCAAATTATTGAGATTTGGTTTACGCCCAACTGCCGTTAAAACAGTATCCACAGCAATGGTTTCCTGATGTGTATCTCCGAGAATAACATTCAATCCGTCCGATGTTTTTTCAATTACAGGTGGATCGTCTACTCTGATAATTCTGATCCCATGTTGTTCCATTCCCTCTTGTACCATGGAGCGAATATCATCATCAAAGCCACGCAAAACTAAATCTCGACGAATCAGTTGCGTGACTTGAGATCCCAAGCCATTCATAATACAGGCAAATTCCACACCAATGTAGCCACCTCCCATAATGACAATATGTTTTGGTTGTGACTGAAGGAGGAACATATCATCGGATGTAATAGTATATTCAATCCCAGGAATATCAGGTTTTACAGGATATCCACCCACAGCAATTAAAATCTTATCAGCGGTAACTTGGCGATTATCAATTTCGATGGTATGGGGATCGATAATTTTCGCATAACTGGGAAAAAGTTCCACCCCAGATGTTTCCAACATCTTCCGATATACCCCATTCAGCCTGGTGAGTTCGTTATCGATAGCAGTAATCATGGTTTTCCAGTCAAACGTGCTTTCGACAGCACTCCAACCATAACCTCGCGCATCTTGAAAAAGAGCAGGGAAATGGGAGGCATAGACCATTAATTTTTTAGGAATACAGCCACGATTGACACAAGTACCACCTAATCTATTACCTTCTGCGATCGCAACTTTCACTCCATAAGTCGCAGATCGTCTAGCAGCCGCAATTCCCCCCGATCCTGCACCTATTACAAATAAATCGTAGTCGTAGCTCATATTTGTTGTTTGTTGTTTGTTGTTTGTTGTTTGTTGTTTATTTGATTAATTAACTAAGTATCCCGGCATTAGTCAACCAATAACCAATAACCAATAACCAATAACCTCTTATTTTTTCGTTCCAGAATTTCCTGAATCTGTCTCCTTGGCTGGATACTCAGGAGAAGGTTCTTTTTGTAGCTGCTGACGGCCATTGCGAACTACCCTTAGCATGTCATTCAGTTGTTGTTCTAAATTAACAAGAACAGCCTCAGCATAATCATCCGCATCATTTTGAATATCATCATATTCAGCGAGTGCTTGTTCGCGCATTTTTGCCAATTCCTGCTGTGCTTGTCGGCGCAGCATGTCAATTTCAGCGAGAGTTTCCTCGTGGATTGCTTCACATGCTTGCTGAACTTCTTGGCGAATTCGTGCCGCTTCCATTTCCGCACGCTGAACTATACCCATTTCATCTAAAATCTGTGCAGCACGTCGCTCTGCTCCATCCATAATTTGTTGGGCATAGTCTTCTGCTTGCACCAGAATCTCTTCCCTTTCACGGATAATTTTTTCAGCTTTTTCAAAAGCATCAGGTAAATTTTCCCGTACCAAATCTAATTGAGCGAGAAATATATCCTCATCAACGATTGTGCGCTTAGTAAAGGGAATGTGGAAACTATCGAAGAGCATCTCCTCAAGGCGGTTAAGTTCCCGTTGAATATCTAACTCTCCTCCTCCGATAGTAGATGCTTCGTCGGGGAGGTTGGCTTCTTCGCGTTGGGGAGGATCGATTCTGGATGAGTCTGGGCGTAACATCTGGTAATTTCTAATGCAACCTCCTGCGGGACAAGATGAGCGACACAGCCACCAAACTTGGCAATCTCTTTAACTACGCTACTACTTAAGAAACTATATTCGTTAGAGGTAGCCAGAAAAACGGTTTCAATCTCATCCCAGAGGGTTTCATTGGTGTGAGCCATCTGGAGTTCTTTTTCAAAATCAGAAACAGCCCGCAGCCCTCGCAATAGCACTCTAGCATTCTTTAGTTTGGCATAGTCTACCGTTAGACCGATAAAGCTGTCTACTTCAACGTTTGGTATGTTTTGGGTACAGTGCCGAATTTGCTCAACTCTTTGCTGTACCGTAAATAGGGGCGATTTATCTGGGTTCCGCAATACAGCAACAATAACGCGATCGAATACTCTAGCGCCACGTTGGATGATGTCGAGGTGTCCAAGGGTGATGGGATCGAAGCTACCGGGGTAGATGGCAATCACAGGGTTGAGGGATGGAACGGTATTGAGAAATTATAATCGGGAATGGGGAGTAGGGAGTGGGGAGTGGGGAATGGGGAAATTTTTATTGTAGGGTGTGTTAGCGAAGCGTAACGCACCATTCCCACTGGATAAACCCGCGATTCCCGCTATATGTAATGTAGCAACCTAAGTCCTGTTTATTGAGTCATAATCTTCAAAGGAAATGGGAAATTAAAATATGGACCCAGTGAGTATGATGGTAGCCGCCTGGTTGGGACAATGGGCTACGGAAAAGATTGCGGAAGTGTTATTAGGTGGTGTAACTAGTCCGTTAAAAGCGGGAGATTTGGGAAAAGCCTTGAAAAAATGTGCGACTCTTGCAGATAAGGAGATTCCATTATTTTACTCCTGCGAGCCGCGTTTTGTTCCGGGACTTTTGGATCGAGTATTTAAGGATTTGGCGGTGGAAGAGTTACAAAAGCCACTGAAAAATGAAGGTATCCCCAATCTAGATTATTTGGTTCATGCTTTTAAGTTAGCATTAGATGATCGTCCGCAGATAAAATCGAATATTAAGGTAGATTTAATTCAACCTTGGCTGCAAATTTTTGTTAATGCTTATTTTCAGCGCTCGCAGGAATATTTACGGTTTCAGGTGGCAAAGGCTGATTATTTTGAACAATTGGCAAATTGGTTTGATGATGTGAAGTTTGCTGGTATTTCAGTACCGGGACAAGAGGTTGATAAGTCGGCACAATTAGCTCATATTTTTGTGATGCCGGATGTGGTGGAAGAGGGAAATCCTGGGGATAGTTGGTTTGATGGAGATTTCTCTCCAGAATTGGGTGGTAGTCGTCAGGGTGAATTATTGCGGGAACGGCGGTTATGGACAGAGTTTGATAGTCATTCTGGCAGAAGGTTTAATGCAAGGCAGTTGTTATCTCAAAGTCAGTCTAAAAAAGTGGTTTTGTTAGGAGCGCCCGGAGTTGGAAAAACTACTTTATTGAGTTATTTTGCTGTGATGTTGGCGCAGCTCCCCCTTCAAAAAGGGGACTATGAGAATATAACTCCTATACAAAAGGGGAATTGTGAGAATTTATTGGGGTTGGATGGTAATACTGATTGGTTGCCGATTTTAATTAAAATGCGGGATTGGGTAAGGCAACCGGATCTGAGTATTTTGGATTATGCTAAATATTTTGCCGAGAAAACTATGTCAGTAAAACCTCTGCCACAGGGATTTTTTGAGTATTGGTTGGAGGATGGACGGGCGCTGATTTTGTTGGATGGGTTGGATGAGGTAGCCCAAGAAGCCAAGCGCTATAATATGGTGCGGCGGATTGAGAACTTTTTGGGACAATTCCATCAGAATCGTGCGATTATTACTTCTCGCCCAGCGGGATATAAGCGAGATTTTTTCAAAACCGATGAATTCCCTCACTACGAGTTACAATCCTTTGACGATTCTAAGATTGAAGAATTTATTAATCGTTGGTATGATAGCCGAGTGCCAGACAAAGCAGAAGCAATCAGGAGGAAAGATAGTCTGAGAAAGGCACTGGCAGAAAATGATCGCATTACATTATTAGCGCGAAATCCTTTACTTTTAACGATTATTGCTCTAATTCACCGCTATCAAGCTCTGTTACCGAGGGAGCGATATAAACTATATGATAAGGCGGTGGAAACTCTATTAACTTCCTGGGATGCGAATAAGGAAATTAGCGATCGCACCACGTTACAATATTTGAGGCTGGATGACTTGCAAGGCTTGATGGAAAGTCTCGCTTACTGGATTCATACTCAAGGAGGTACGGGAGATAAAGAAGGGGGAACCTTAATTGATAAAGATGAATTAATCGAGCAACTGGCGCGAGATATCAAAACTCTCAAACAACTGCAACCCCGGGAAGCCAAAAATGAGGCAAAACGGTTTGTGGAATTTATGCGGGAACGAACGGGGTTATTGAACGAACAGGGACAAGATTGTTATGCTTTTGTCCATAAGACGTTTCAGGAATATCTCACTGCTCAATATATTAAGGAATTGGCAGATAATGAAGATGATTTTGATATTGTATTAAATCATATCCGCGATCGCATTCACGATCAACATTGGCGAGAGGTATTGCTGTTACTGATTGCCCAACAGAAACAAAAGAAAGCAGCCAGAGCAATTCAAACGGTTTTGGATTGTGGCAGCGAGTATGAGAAATGGTTACACCGGGATTTATTATTTGCTGGCAGTTGTCTGGCGGAAAATCCCAAAAACTTAAATATTGCCGATAAGGGTTTGTCTGGAAGGATTTTAGAAGGGTTAGTTGATTTAGAAGTAGCGGATTCAGACAAGGTTGGTGAAAGGGTAAAGGAGCAGGTTTTCAAAATTATTTGCCGTTTGAATGAGAGTGACTTTGAAGCAGAAGCCCTGAAACTTTTGAAAGCCAGAGCAGGAAATATTTATCCAGAGCGATTACTACAATATCGGGCAGCGTTGGGAGAGAAAGAGGCAGTAATCGCACACTGGCTGGAAAAGCTTCAGGATCAAAATTCTGATGTGCGTAGCGAAACAGCCCGTGCTTTAGTCAGGTTGAGGCAAGATTCAGAAATAGTTGTCAATGCCCTAATTTTGCGTTTAGAGGATGAGGTTTCTAGTGTACGTGCTTGGGCTGCCCGTGCTTTGGGCGAGTTAGGGAAAGGTTCAGAAACCGTGGTGGATGCGCTACTTTTACGTCTAGAGGACGATAATTTTTTTGTGCGTCTTTATGCTGTCGGTGCTTTGGATAAGTTAGGGCAAAATTCAGACAGGGTAGTCAATGCCCTGTTATTACGCTTCAACGATCTAGATTCTAATGTACGTGCCCAGGCTGTCAATGCTTTAGGCAAGTTGGGGCAAGCGACAGAAACGATAGTCAATACCCTGCTATTAGGCTTGGGCGATGAGGATTCTTATGTCAATTATGAGACTGCCCTTGCCTTAAGCAAGTTGGGGCAAAATTCAGATAAGGTCGTGAATGCCCTGATTTTGCGCTTAGATGATCGCGATTCTAACATACGCGCCAGAGCTGCCCTTGCCTTGGCTGAGTTGGGGCAAGTGACAGAAACGATAGTCAATACCCTGCTATTAGGCTTAGGTGATAAACAAAATCCTGATGTGCGCGTTTGGGCTACCAATGTCTTAAGTAAGTTGGGGCAAGAATCAGAAACAGTAGTCAATGCCCTGCTGCTACGCTTAGATGATGAGTATTCTGAGGTGCGTTACCGGGCTGCCATTGCCTTAGCTGAGTTGGGGCAAAATTCAGAAATGGTAGTTAATACCCTGCGATTCTGCTTAGATGATGAGGATTCTGATTTGTGTTATCAGGCTGCCATTGCCTTAGCTAAGTTGGAGCAAGATTCAGAAACGGTAGTCAATATCCTGTTATTAGGTCCAGAGGATCAAGATATTCATCTGTTTGACTTGGCTGCCAATGTCTTAGGTAAGTTAGGGCAAACTTCAGAAACGGTAGTCAATGCTCTGCTATTAAGTTTAGACGATCCGGATTATGCTTACCTTGACGTAGCTCCTAATGTATGGGGCAAATTAGGCAAAACATCCAGTCATATTACCCCTGCTGTAGTGCAATGGCTGGAACAGCATCAAGATTCTGATTATATCCGGAGTGGGATTGATGCGCTGTGGGATTTATTGACAGGGGAGTAGGCAGCGGATGGGGAGTGAGAGGGTGCGATGGCTTCGCCCAAACCGGGCATCACCACCCTAACCATTCCCAATACTATATATTTAGTCACGGGGTTTTCAGGCTATTGTCTTATAATTTTTACCTTCCCCTTACCCTTACTGTTTGACAAAATAGCAGCGTTGATAAAATTCATAAATTAAACCTTAAATTATTCAGATTTTTAACCAACTTACCCATCCCTGAGTACTATTAATATTTTATTCCACTTTTACCCGACATCCAAATAAGCTTTACATCACAAAAATGCTGCGATTTGAATCACATAAATAGCAGGAAAATTTCACAAATACTCTCTGGATCAGATCGCCCTATCAATCGAAAAAATGAATCATAGTAGAACTGTTGAATTCTATTCATTCCGATGACAGCTCAACTTCAACTTATTCCGGGTGCGATCGCAGATTTATTTGCTCAAGTCAGTAGGTCTGGTAAAATTACACTTGCTGATAGATATGGTCTAATGGCCGCACTGTTAGAAGAGTCTATGTCTGAAGAGGAGAGAGCTTCTATCGATAGACTACTACATGCTTGTTGCCGTGGTAGAATGAAGGTTGTCGATGAAATCTCAACCATTTTGTAACAGGATTAGGACTTACCTAAACCATCTATCTGTAGTACCATTACACAGCTAATTTGCTTGATTAAAATTAGTTCGTAGTTCGGCTTTAGCCCCGAGTAAAAAGATAGTATTTCATGTTGATAGCAAGTTGCATTCAAACATATCAAATTACCTGTCAACGCGATAACGTAGAACAGGTGTTCCGCTTGTCAGCCGCAACGCTATAACATAGAACAGGTGTTCCGCTTGTCAGCCGCAGGCGGGATGCCTGCTCTACAAAAGGTAATAGGAGAGGGTGACAGGAGGAAGCAGTGATATCCGGTTCCATGAGATTTAGATCACAGATATAGAGGATTGAAATCACACCAAATTCCTAAAAATATCACTAATAGGGTCAGATATCCATCACGATTTTTATCTGGAAAAATATTCATAGTAAAAATAGCAAAAGTTTGAGTATTTACAACGCGATGAACATGAAAATTATACTTCTACCCGGAGCAATGGCAGAATTGTTTGCTCAAGTTAGTTGGTCTGGTAAAATTACGCTAGCCGATAGATATGGGCTAATGGCGGCATTTTTGGGGGATAGTATCGACGAAGAAGAGAGAGATGCCATCGATAGAATGCTACATGCGTTTTATCGGGGACGAATGAAGATAGTAGATGATATTTCTGCTATTTGTTGAAAATGTGGAATGGTCTTTCGCAGGTAAGAGGTAAGATGGAGTATTATACTATCTTGAGCTTTGTATCTAATTTTTAAATCCTGCCATCCATTGCCGCGTACCAAAAAACTGGCATGAATAAGCAGCAACTTTAGCGGCTGAGGCTAAAGCTTGAGTAAAGTTTTCCTGGAGAATGTAGTGACAGAAAGCCCCGTGAAAAATATCACCTGCACCCAAAGTATCAACAGCCTGAATCTGGGGGACTGGTAATTCACCAGATTCCCCCAAACTGAGGTATTGAATGGATTTTTCTCCTTGGGTAATGGCGATATGGGGAATGCCAATTTCAGCTAGATAAGCGAATACTTCAGCGCGATTATGACAACCCGGTGGATAAAAATTAGCGGAACAAATAGCATAAGCTACAAAAGGTAAGACTGTTTCAAATCCGGGTTTCCAGCTACCGCCATCAATGACGATGGGAATATGATTAGATTTAGCTAATTTCGCTATCGCACCACTTACCATCATTTGATGACCATCAATCATTATTATATCGATTCCAGCCTCAATACCAGACGGGATTTGGTCATAGCCAGCTTGAATTTTAGCAGCATTAATAGAGATTACAGCACGTTCTCCTGTCTCTCCTGTGACGATAATTGAAGAAATAGGAGGTGGATTAGTTACTGTAGCATCTAAATCCGCAATTGTGATTCCATACCTTTCCACATCTCCACGAATAAGCTGAGTAATGGGATGAGTACCGAGGAGACTGAGAAGAGTAGCACGATTTCCTAAGTAACCAAATGTAACTGCTCCATTAGTCGCCGGACCACCAGCAGATATAGTATAGTCGGATGCGGCAATTTTTTCGTTGTTTCCTGGTAGTTTAGGGCTGAGGTAAATTAGATCTAATGTTACCATTCCGATAAAAAGTCCATTTTTCATCTTAAGATGTGGTATAGGGACGCTCGTTATCTTATCCAGCAGAAACCTCTCATCCCGATTTCCGATTCCCTAAATCCCCGCACCAAAGGCAATAATTTGTGCTACAGTGAGGTCTAAATCTGGGAAAAACCGCGATTGAATAGGTTGATTCCCTGTAAAACTATTAAACTCGTACTCCCGTTCAACTAAAATACTAGGGGAATTAACCAACTGTCCAATGGAAATGGTAGGTTCTTGAATTTTAGGATTCTTGCGATTGGGATAACGCACAAGTGTAAAAAGGGGATCGACAATCCACAATTCACTCACCCCAAAAGCAGCATACCAGAGGGGTTTGTTACGATAATCTTCTTCCCAATTGGTACTGACAATTTCAATAACAACACTGGGCGCTTCTTTCAATACTGCTTGTGGTTGAGTCTGTCGATTCCAAGCATCTCGATGGATGACAATTAAGTCAGGTTTGCGAGTATCTCTAGGGCATAACTCTAACACGGGCTTGGGATGAACTAGTAGCCCCAGTTGGCAGCGTCTGCTTTCTAGGCGCAATTCTACCAGAAGTTCAGAGCGCAGGTTTTCGTGTTCCCCTGAAGGTTCCGCCATAGGTACGATAATGCCATCGATTAGTTCGTATTCCTGTCCTTCAGGCAAGTCTAAGTTAAGAAACTCTTCTACAGTATAGGTCTGAAATTGAACAGCAGCAACCATAGTCAAGCCCTCAGATTGGGATATCTCATTTTAGCAGATTGAGTTTTTAATATTGCTTACTCTAGCCAATTTTCCCAGGTTAAATCTGGAATCTGTGACAACTCTCTCACATTTGTGCGCTGACCAAGAATAATATTTTTAACGCTAATATCTTCATCAATATCTGACCAGTGGATGCCCTCATTATCAGCAATAAATCGCCAATTATTCCGCTCATTAGGCTTACTATGTAACAATCGAGGATACAATCGCATCAGATATACGGAAATCGACTTGCAAAAGAGCAGTTAAAAGTGGGCTAATTTCCGGAATTACTTCCTGCTGTTTAGCACGGAGAAGCATTCCGACTGTTCCTATTACTTTCAAACCAATCTGCTGGGCGACACGACGTGCTTTCTTATCGTCGAGGATGAGAATAACATCATCAAGTTCCATAGCAAGAGCAATGGTTTCGGCTTCACCTCCATCCATTTGAGTTTTTAAAGTTGCAATTACAGACTTATTTTGGACAGATTGAACCGTCAGCCAAGTTAACTTACTCTGGACTTCGACTGCTACGGTGGGTGGTGCAAATACAACCTCAAATACTTGCGGAAGTAAGTCTAACCTTCCAATACGTTTCAATCCAATCAAACAAGTACTATTTGTAACAGCTTTCTGGTTCAAAGATCGATCTCCTGTTGTAATTCTTCTGCTGGATAATCAATGACAGGTACGCCGAGTTTGCCAAGTATTTCGATAAATGTTGGCTTGGAGTATCCGGCTAAGTTAGCAGCTTGTCCGAGGGATAGCCTGCCAACTTCAAACAGTTTGATAGTGAGGAGGAATCGTGCCTCTTCAACTGGGATATCTAGTGGCAATTCCACTGTTAGTGCGTTCATTTTTACAGATATCCTTATTTTGGGTTGATTTCTAGTAAAGATTACTTCTCTATTTTAGCAGATGCGATCTGCTTGCAGCAGATTTATTATATGCGATCGATTACCGATATTGAATAGGGCAATCAGAGGAGATACAGTTTAGGTTTGTTGACTGAACAGTTTTTCTTCTAACTGTTGAAAATTATTGGCTTTTGGGTGAGATTCAAACCATAAAGCATCCGCACAAAATTCTATTTCCTCTGGCCATTGAATATATCTACCTTTCTCACCTATAGAAACTTGGGCAAAAAATTCTGGATCTGCCAGCTTTGCTAGTACGCCACCTTTTTGAATTAGGGGATTAAAATCGACAATTATACTAGTTTCATTAGTGTAAAAAATACACAATTTTCGCTCTGCTTCTACGGTTACTTTTGTGATGTGATACAGCATATTAATTTTTTCCTTTATTCTAAGGGTTAGTCATTGTTAGGAATATAGATATTTACTCTCCTGTTATATGTTTGTTACTGATACATCACAGGTTATGTTTGTTCGCTCAGTAATTGTTCTTTCAATTCCTGACATTCTTTGGCTAGCGGAATGCCTAATTCCGTGGCGATGGATAGGGCGCGATCGCAATACTCAAGAGCTAAAGTCTTATTATCCAACTGGTGAAGTTCAGCCAAATTTTTCAAATTTTGAGCCTGTGTAGAAAGATTGCCGATTTTTTGGCAAATCTCTAGTGATGCTTGCAGATATTCTAAAGCTTCTTGATATTTCTGTAGTTTTAGGAGAGCTGTTCCATAGTTACATAGTGTGTTCCCTTCGCCTCTTTTATCCCCAATCTCACGAGCAATTTTTAATCTTTGCTCAAAATATTCAATCGCCGAGTTATAATCGGATAATTCATAATAAAGACTTCCAAAATTATTTAGTGCATTTCCTTCCGTTTTTCGATCATTTAGTTCACGAGCAATAACTAACTGTTTTTGATAACAAGCAAAAGAATTTTGAAAATCTTCTGTTTTCTGATAAGCAGTGCCTAAAGCACCTAAAGTCTGGCTCTCTGCTTTGCGATTACCAATGTTTATGCATATTTCCAAAGCTTTTCTCTGATAGTCTATTTGCATAGACAAATCACCAATTATTCCATAAGTATTTCCCAAATTACTTAGAGCGGCTGCCTCTCCTTCTTGATCTCCAATTTCCCTAGCAATTTCTAATGCTTTTTGATGGTAGTCGATTGAAATCTGATACTGCCCTAAATAATGAAAAGTACCCGCCATATTATTTAATACTCGTTCTTCTCCTCGTCGATCATTTATTTCTTTAGCTATTTCTAAAGCTTGCTGAAAGTAGTCAATAGCAGTTTTATATTCTCCCAGACTATTATAAATACTACCTAAATTTGTCAATGTATTTTTTTTGCCCATTTTGTTCTCTAGTTGTTCATTAATTGTTAAACGCTTTTGGTAATAATCAATAGCTATTTGATAACGCCCTAACGAAAAGTAAATAGTTCCAAGATTATTTAAGGAACTTGCTTCACTCTCTTTGTCCAATGTTATTTTAGCGATCTCTAAAGATCTTTGATGGCATTCTATAGCTTCTTTGAATTTAGATATTGAGCGATAATTAATGCCTAAGTTACTAATTATACCTCCTTCTTTTTCTAGATCACCTATATCTTTTGTAATTTCTAGAGCTTGATTATGGTAGCTAATTGAAGTTTGATGCTCTCCTAGACAATAGTAAGCATTGCCTAAACCGCTCAAAAATTCAAGTTCAATTTCACCACCCAACTTACCCAAGATTATCATGTATAGTTTTATCTGCTCTCGATAATATGCCCAAGTTCTCATTTGGTGTACTAATTTCTGTTGAGTAGGCGTATTCAGAGAAACAAACAGTATTTCTTTTGCTCTTTCCCACTCTTCCACATCACACAGATGCTGAAACGCTTCCAAATAACCCTTCACCCTCTCCAAATTAGGAGCATCTGACTTTGGTTTATAATCCGTCAGCCACTGTACAACTGCTCTATACTGAAGCCGCTGTTCACGAGTAGGAAAATCAGCCCGAAGATTATGAGGATTGATACCCAACTGTTCCAAAACCAAATCACCAGATGGTGTCAGGTTGTTTGTCATGGTGAATTTCTCTAATTTATTCAGATTTCTGCTAGCATTAATCGACGTTCAATGGCCACACTGCGAATCAAATTATGTTGTCCCACAAACCGATTATCTTCATCGTCAATTCCGCCATCCTCAACTAAATACCGTTCCCGCAGAGTTTCCATTGCCGCCTTTTGCCGATCCTCACTATAACCCTCATCTTCTAAATTAATCAGCCACCACTTCTCTTTGACTTCACACCGATAAATCGAAGCCATACAAAGCAAAATATAAGCATCATAAACATCATTCTTTAACCGTTCAAAAGTCTTCTCAATCCGTTCCTTGACTTTCCTTCGCAAGACTTTTGTATAAGATGCTAACTGCCACCTATCCTCATCTCCTTTAACTATTCCTTCGTTACGCGCTTCATCAATCGCCTCTTTTACCTCTTCAATGTAACGACTATTCTCTTTCCAGTAAGCCCTGACTTTCCCACCATAAGATGCCTTAATTTCTCCAGCAATAGTCCGCAAAGCTAAAGGATGCCCATCATAAACTTCCCCAATTACTCGCAGGGGATTATGGGGTAATTCCAAATCACCATCTAGTTCAGCTTTTTGAAATAACGCTACTTGTTCGGGTACTTCTAACCCTTTTAACAGTTGACAATACCATAAATTTTTGTAGCGATCGCACTCTGCTGTCTCAAACTTGCTTGGCAAATCCTGGGAAGTCAGAATAAATCGACTTTGACAATCTGATTCTGCCAAGAAACTCGCAAAAAACTTACCCCACCACTCATCAGCAAAATCACCCCAGCCATCCTCCTCATCCCCTGTCAATAGGTACTCCAGAGAATCCATCAGGATTAAATAGCGATTTTCCCGCAAGCGTTTAACTAATCGCCGTAACAATTGCTCTGGTTTTCGCTCCTCCTTTGGGACAATTTCTCCCCACTTCTCCAGCCATTGCAGCGCCACACTAGCAAAATCCAAAGTTTTATTATTATCTTCAAAATTATCTCGATGTTCCCGCCAATCTCCTCGTAATTCTTCTACTATTCGTTCAGCTAAAGCAGTTTTACCGATACCTGTAATCCCAACCAAAAGCAAGACACGACAGCCAGATTGTACCCGTTGACTCAAGTGTTGCAGTAGATTCTCTCGCCCAACCCACGCATCATCATAGACGCTAAACTCCATATATGATGCAGTTGGCTGAATTGGGGTGTTATCAACAATTTCTTCCCAGTTTTCTATCCCAACCGCTTTACAGATAGCAACAAAGTTTTCCTGACGAATCGCCTCCTTTCGCCAAAATCGTTGCAGGGTTGAACGTGAAACACTTCCCTTGGCGGTGGCTTTAAGTAGTTCGTTAGCAGCATCAATCCAAATAACCGAGTCTTTATTCCATCCTTTCTGTTTCCTAGCTTTGTCAAGAATTTCTAGTCCTGATTTGGATGCTGGAAGAGAATTTGCCATGCTTACCACGATTTGGTACTTTACTAGCTTCAATTTTGACTCAGTTTTTGTCGTCCTGCAACAAGTGAAGCAAAAGTCAGGCTGTGCAACCGTTTCAGCCCAAGTATTCTAAAAGAGTGGAAAGCAAAGTCGCGACAAGCTTCTCCTTAAATCCAACCACAAACAGGAGAAATACCATGGAAAATCAAATCAATCCAATTATCCCTACAGGCGAACCAACTATTTCTGTACCAACGGAAATTCCCCCAAATCTACCGCCACAGTATCCTAGCAGTGAAACTGAATGGATTTTAGCGATCGCAATCCTAACCCGCTCAATCGCATTACTCATTCGCGCCCTAACCCCACTCATGTTACGACAAAAGTCAGCTTCTGCTAAAAAGTAGGCTGCACGTACCACAGTCGCTCTGCCGAGTCCTTGATTCTGTCTAAAATAACACAATTATGGAACCAGGGAATTTGTCCAGCAAGTTGCTGGACAATTTGCTCGTCAGGATAGGCTTCAGCAAAAGCCCTCATGTAAAGTAAGTTTGTCCGAGAGAAACCTTTCATATCTGGAAAAGATATCTTTAAATCCTGAGAAAGACGTTCAATAACTTTTGCTCCCCACCCTTCCTGACTTTGCCGTTTCAGGATTTCCCTCCCGATGTTCCAATACAATAGAATCATCTCCCGGTTGACGGTAATAACCGCTTTAATTTGAGCAGAGCGAACCCTAGATGCGATTGCTTCGAGAACCTCTCCGTAATCCGATGGCAATTGATCGCGATGATTTTTTTTTCCAGCCATAACTGACTATTACTCCACTCTAGCTAACCTGAAGTAATTTTAACTCCCTTCAATGAATTTTCTTCAGATGCGGGCGATTGCACTCCACTCACCTGCACGAGCCGATATCGCTCTGACTAGTGCTAGGATAATCATATAAGTTATACTTCAAAAACTAGAAACGCCCTAAACCCCAGCTATCCGATGGCTACTGCTAAAGACCTGATTAGGAAAATTCAACTCCACGAAGATCTAAAAGAGTGGGTAATACAGCAATTGCAAGCAGAAGGAATTGAATGTCAAGAACAGGATTTTTATGAAGAGAACGGGGATATCTTAATTGTTAAGATAGAGGATGTTCCACGAGCATTGGCAGTTATCCAAGGAATTAAAGACCAACTCAATGAGTCAGTATATTGAAATTAAAACTGTAGAAAATATTTATCCCTACCAAGCTAAAAAAATAATTGCGAAGGGTACAGTTAAGGCAATTTTGACAATGGGAACAATTTCCCCAAAAGCAAAATTACTGTTTGAGGAAGCGGGGATACTATGGGTAGAAAAAATTCCTGAAAAGATGTTTAAAAGATCTGAATAAATAACTGAATGAGTTATAGTCGAGGATAAATAAAAATGCTAGAAATTACATTTTATTCACCTAACAATCAAACACCTCACACCATAGAATTAGCCAGCGATTTTTTATATTGGCTAGCTCAATCTGACTTTATGGAAATCGGTGGAGAACATCCCATAGAAATTGAAATAGATGGTGAAATTGTTATATTAGAATTAGTCAAATTGGGTCAAGGCAATAGCAGCAACCGTAAGAGATTAAGAGATTTTTTACTAGAAGCAATCGCCCAAGAAAGCGATGCTGTATTGAATAAACTCAATCACACTTCGGCCAAACAAGAGTATCAAGCCATCACCTATAAACTGAGGAAATTACAAGAGTTGCGTAAGTGCCTCGAAAATGAAACATATCAGTATCTTCAACGAGTGTAATTGACTGATGTGAGATTATTCTTCCTCAACAGGACTTACGCAAAGCATCTATTTGTAGGGTGTGTTAGGCTTTGCTAACGCACCATTCCCTCTATAACTGAAAAAGGTGAAGAATAAACAATAAAATCGTTCATCCTTCACCCTTCATCCTTAAAAGGACTAAGTTAGCGATAAAGTCCGTCGCTTACTCACCATCTTGAAGGTTTCAATGATATCCTTTTCCATCCAACCATTGAACTTATCAAGACCGATACCACATTCATAGCCAGCATTGACCTCTTTAGTATCATCCTTCATCCGCTTGAGGGAATCCAGAAGACCTTCGTGAATGACTTTGCCATGACGACGAACCCGGATGTGGCAATTACGAATTGCTTTGCCAGATAAAACATAGCAACCTGCAACCGCACCGCGCCCAACTGGGAAGACGGCGCGAACTTCCACTTCACCCAGAGACTCTTCAACCATTTCTGGCTCAAGTAAGCCTTCCATCGCCCCTTGAATATCATCCAAGAGATTATAGATGATGTTATATTCCCGCACATCAACCCCTTCTCGGTCAGCCGCTTGGCGAGCGCTATGAGCCAGGGTGGTATTGAACCCAATCACCACCGCACCACTAGCCGCCGCTAAGTCAACATCAGTTTCAGTGATTTCACCAGCAGCAACAAAGAGGACTCGAATTTGCACTTCATTCTGAGGTAACTGCTTGAGGGCACCGAGAATCGCTTCTGCGGAGCCTTGCACGTCAGCCTTCAAAATCAAGTTAAGTTCTTTAAGTTCGCCTTCTTGAGCCTTAGCGGAGAGACTATTGAGGGTAACGCGGCGAGATGCCATGACCTGTTGTAGTCGGGAAAGGCGCTGCTCGTCTCTCCTCTTGTCAGCAACTGATCGTGCTTCTTTTTCTTGTGCAAATACCTCAAACTCATCACCCGCAGCCGGGAGTTCGCTCAAGCCCAATATCTCCACAGCAAAAGAGGGATAAGCTGCCTCTACCTTAGCCCCCCGGTCATCGATCATGGCTCGCACCTTACCGAATACCGAACCAGCGACTAGAGTATCGCCCACTCGCAGGCTACCATTTTGTACCAATAGGGTGGCAACCGGACCTCTGGATTTATCCAGATTAGCTTCGATCACCGTACCTCTAGCAGGTCGATTCGGGTTAGCTTGGAGATCTTGAACTTCCGCCACTAGTAGGATCATTTCCAACAGCGTATCCAAGTTTTCTTTTTGGATAGCGCTGACTGGAACCATAATGGTGTCGCCACCCCACTCTTCTGGAACTAACCCGTATTCTGTTAATTCTTGCTTAACGCGATCGGGTTGAGCTTCAGCTTTGTCAATCTTATTGATGGCAACAATAATCGGGACTTCAGCCGCTTTAGCGTGGCTGATGGCTTCAATCGTTTGAGGACGAACCCCATCATCGGCCGCTACGACTAAGATGGCAATGTCTGTAACTCTTGCTCCTCTTGCTCGCATCGCGGTGAAGGCTTCGTGTCCAGGGGTATCGAGGAAGACTACCTGCTGGGTTGTACCCTCATGATCCACATCAACATGGTAAGCACCAATGTGCTGGGTAATTCCACCCGCTTCTCCTTGAGCCACTTTGGTAGCGCGGATAGCATCGAGCAGAGTAGTTTTACCATGATCGACGTGACCCATAATAGTCACAACTGGTGGCCGCCACAGGTTTTCCATATCCCCTGCCTCTAGCATCTCTGTCACCTTAGTGGCAGGAGCTGCTTCGGCGACAGTTTCCACTTCCACACCAAGTTCCTCGGCTACCATACTAGCGGTGCCAAGATCTAGGGTTTGAGTGATGTTTACCGCCATTCCTTTGAAGAATAGCTTTTTGATAATTTCAGTTTCAGCAATCTCTAACTTAGCGGCTAGTTCTCTGACAGTGAGAGAGTCTGTTAAGACGACTTTATCTGGACGCTCAGGTACGGCTTTTTTGTCTCGATTATTGCGATCGCGACTATCCGACTTGCTGCTACTGCTACCGCTACCTTTAGTAGTCGGTTTTTTCTTCTGTGTGACAGTAGGAGTTGCCACCGACTGAGTTGGGCGTGACTTCGGCTTGGTGGGACGGAGTACTGCCTCGCTTAACATACTTGCAGCACCGATGTCCTGTAAACCTGCGACGAGATCATCGTCCTCTTCATCTTCAATTAGTTTAGGTCGCCGCTTAACTTTTCCAGCAGCTTTTAGTTTAGAGGCTTCTTTTCCTTCTTCTTCTTCGTCCTCCCACTCTTTCTTTTTAACCTGTTTCGGCGGTGTTGGTCGCCTTAATTTAACCTCTTTGAGGATATCCTCTGGACTTTCAAACAGGACTTCTTCGTCATCTCCCCCTTCTTGGGCTGTACCAGGCTTCGACACCCCTGTCTTAGCTGCCACTTCTCGTCTTGGCGGTGCTTGGAGTTTGGGAACTGGTGGGGCTGTTGGAGCGCCGCCTCTTACTGGCGCTTTCGATTCAGAAGGAGGTCGGGATGGTTTGGTACTTGGCGATTTAGTCGGAGTTTGGACGGCACTAGAACCCGACTCTGACGACTCCTGGCGTGCCCGTTTCAAAACTGGGCGCTCAACTTGAGCCGCCGGCTGTTTTGACGACATCTGTCTTGAAGGGGGTTGAACCAGTTGCGGTTTTTCTTCAATACTGGGTGTCGTTGGTTGCTCCTCTAAAACCTGTGATTCTGACTCATCGACTGATTGGGACGGTTTATCCGCCTGATTCACCCGATTGGGTCGATTCACATTAACGGGGGGACGTGGTAGGTTCACGCTGGGTTTAACGGGCGGTTGCGGAGGGGTTGCCAGTTGAGTAGACCCCTGTTGATAACTAGGACGAGACTTGGGTTTCAGGCTGAGGATTTGCTGTTTCTGCTGAGGGTTGGGGCGTCCTGATTTTTGAGGCAATGGAGACTTAGCGCTTGCTTCAGCGGTTGTCGTACCCTCACGGTTTTTAACCGTTGTTGGACTTTCGGTATAGTTTTCTGCCGCCCCCCGAATCCGTTGCACGTCCGATTCCGTAATCGTACTACTGTGACTTTTAACTGCTATATTGAGTCCTTCGCAGATATTCAAAATGTCTTTGTTGTCCAAGTTCAATTCCCGTGATAATTCGTAAATTCTGATTTTGCCGTTGTTCATCCACTATTCCCCCGTCTTACATAACATTTTTTACACCATAACTACACGCTCGAATGACTGCTTGATCATAGAAATCCTTCGATTTTGAACACCCCATGTCTTGAGACTGGGGATGAAAACGAGTTAGCGGTTTTAATCGCCTACCCCTTTCGGGATGGAAGGGTATGGTTCCCCCTCCGATGGAGATCTGGTTGTCTCCAACCCATTGCTGGGTAATGTTAGCTATACGACCTGTTATAAGAGCTTTTTAGATCTGCAACACTGTTTCAGTGACCTTAAAACTGTTTAATTGCAGATGACAGAGCTGGGGACTAGCTACGGCTCCACAGGGTGTCGTGACTCAAATAACGGCTAAAGAGAGTGAGTGGTCTGGTCAGTATGGCTTGCCGATTACTCATGCAGAGCCACCATGTCTTTAGACCGGGGTTACTGACTTGTGTTGTACCCAATGTGTGAAAACTACAACTTTACTAAAGATTGTTCAATCTTCCACAAATATTAACAAATCTGGAGCAATTTGCTACAATTTTCTAATTCGACCTCCACAGACACGCTTCCTATAACGAAAAATAAAACTATATTTATCCTTCCCCTCACCCCTGTCCCACTCACCCCCCACCTCTTGGATCGTGACTGAAAACCGATCGCGCTTCTACTATCCTAACGATTCCTCCTGTCTGATAGGAGATATTAGTTGGTATTTTTTGATAATTTCTCAGGAGAACTTCCCTCGGTTGCCTCTTCTGCCATGGCGGCTAGACGCTGCCACAACAGTTGATAGAGTTCTTCTGACACCGATACGCGAAGGGCACGCCCCAGTCTGTTTTTCTTTTGAGCGGTTGTCAGACAATTGGCTTGAGGACAGATGTAGGCAGAGCGACCCATCCCCCGATCTAATTGTACCTCTCCTGATGGATAGACTCGGACAACACGCCAGAAGGCTTGTTTCGGTGCCACTTTACGGCAACTAAGGCAACGACGGTAATTTGGTTCCATCTGGTGGGGAGTGGGGAAGAGAGTTTTGAGTTTTGAGTTTTGAGTGTTGAGTGTTGAGTTTTAAGTTTTAATTGAAAACTCAACACTCAACACTGAGAACTATTCTGGGGAGTGGGGAGTGGGGGGAGGAGAGTTTTAACTGAAAATTCATTCCTCAAAACTCTCTCACCCCTCCCGATTCCCTACTCTTCTTCTAGATCGGTATCTTGGGGATTATAGGTTTCTATCGCGTCATTGTCATCCTCTAGCATCTTTTCGACATTGATTACTGTTGCTTGTAATGCCTCCATTTTACGATGTTCGGCTTCGTAGTCGTACTTAGCACCATCTTTAATATCAATCTTCCAGCCAGTGAGTCGGGCAGCAAGGCGGACATTTTGCCCCTCTTTGCCAATGGCTAAACTTAATTGATCTTCTCCCACTAGAATGTGAGCTTGACGACCCTCTGGATTCATTAGCAGTACTTGATCCACTCGTGCTGGACTGAGGGCATTGGCAATATAGGTAGAGGGATCGGGGGACCAGCGAATCACGTCAATTTTTTCCCCTCGCAATTCATTCACTACTACTTGAATCCGCGAGCCTCTAGCACCAATACAAGCACCGACGGGATCGACATCTCTTTCTAAAGTATCGACTGCGATTTTTGTTCTCGGTCCAACATGTCGTGAGGGCGGATTAGCTTCCCTAGCCACGGCTACGATTCGCACTACTTCATCTTCAATTTCGGGGACTTCGTTGGCAAATAGATAGACTACCAAACCAGCAGAAGCTCTGGAAACGACGAGTTGAGGTCCCCGGTGCGGACCTTCCCGGACTTTTTTGAGATAGACCTTAAAGGTACTGTTGATGCGATAGTTGTCGTTGGGTAACTGTTCTCGCTTCGGCAGTTCGCCTTCAACCTCGGGCTGACCAAAGCCACTGCTGATTGCCATAATTACCGATTGTCGCTCGAACCGCAGGACTCTTGCCTGGAGAACGGTTCCTTCTAATTCTTCAAATTCCTCTTGAATTAGCTTGCGCTGCTGATCTCGTAGTTTTTGGGATAGTACCTGTTTGGTTTGAATAGCGGCCATCCGCCCAAATTCATTTTGATCTGGGGTGACATCAACAACTACCGAGTCACCTACTTGTGCCTCAGATGCTACTTTTTGAACTTCTTTAAGGGAAATATGATGGTCGCTGTTGGTGATTTCGTGAACGATAGTTTTGGTTGATAAAATGCGGAACCCTTCTTCTTCAACATCAAGTTCCACTTCAAAGTTGTTAAAGTAGTCATCGTCAAAATGGGGTCGCTCCATCCGTTGTGCCCGACGATAGCGTTCGTAACCTTTGATCAGTGCTTCTATTAGCGCTTGTTGAACGGCAGTCTTTGGTAGATTGTGGCTTTGTGAGATCTCGTCGATCATCTTTTTCAGACCATATAGCTTAATTATCGACATAAGCTTATTCTCCCTAATAGTGTTGTTTATTGTTTGTTGTTTGTTGTTTGTTGTTAGTTGTTTGTTGTTTGTTGTTTGTTACATAACAATCGTCTCACCTGTTAGATTTCGTTGCTTGACCAACAATTGGCTCTCGCCCCAATTGCAAACAACTAATCACGAACAACCAACAACAAACAATTTTTCATTTTTTATCGTCTAGCTGTACCCGGATTACTAGCTGACGGGGAATTGTGATTCCACGACCTTTTTGGTTGAGGTAAACTACCGTATCATCCCGGTTAATTAATTGCCCTCGCCACTCTCGATTACCCTGATATGGTTCAGAAAGCTGGGCAATGACGGAAAACCCTTTAAAGGAAATGAACTCTCTATCTGTGCTAAGTTCTCGCGAGATGCCGGGACTAGAAATCTCCAAAACGTAGGCATCTGGAATGATATCCATGGCATCTAACTGTGCTTCTAGGGCATGGCTCATCCTTTCGCAGTCGTCTAAGCTGGTGTCACTGACAGAGTTGCGGATATCCACCCGCAGTACAGGTGGGCGTTGATTGGTGTGAAACACAGCACCTACAACCTCCAATCCCAATTGTTCGGCTATCGGGGTTGCCAAATCGATTAGCTGTGGAATTAGGGGATGAGTCATAGGAAAATTGTTCTCCAATAAAAAAAAGTGGGGTTAACCCACCTCAGATCAAACCGATCTTAGTTTTTCGACCGTCCTCGGTAGCTATACACAAGGACTCTTCAGTACGCCATCCCAAAGAATTACCGCACTAGGGGTGTCATCCCCTTTAAATCATAAAATTCCTTCGTCGTGGGAAACTCCGTGTATGCGAGACCGGAGAGGAACACGCAGTAGCGGTTAAAACCGCCTACCATGAGAGAGGAGTCGGGGTATGGTTGCCCCAGAGGTGAGGTATGGTTGCCTCAAGCTCCTTTCGGAGTAAAGTTAGCTTTGCCAATGT
>NZ_JAMZMM010000293.1 GCF_024178385.1 Limnofasciculus baicalensis BBK-W-15
CTACTCCCCACTCCCCATTCCCCACTCTCTCCAATCCAGAACCGTAGTATATTAGGAATCGGTAACTGAGAAGAGCCTGCACCAAGACCAACTTGTTGAATTATCATCGGTGGTGGAGCGCCAAAGCTAGTCGCCAGAGTAACAGCAATCGCCGCCCCTGTCGGTGTCACCAATTCTCGTTCAATGCCATTACTATAAACAGGTACTTGATGCAATTGCCACAATTTCATCACCGCCGGGACAGGTACTGGTAACCTACCATGAGCAGCCCAAACTGTACCACCGCCTGTAGGCATGGGGGAACAGTAGATTTTGTCAATAGCTAGCCAATCTAAACCCAAACAAGTTCCCACAATATCCACGATCGCATCAGTTGCCCCCACTTCATGAAAATGAACCAACTCTTGGGGAATACCGTGGACTAATCCTTCCGCTTTTGCCAAATTACGGAAAATCGCCAGACTTCTCTCGACTACCCGTGGCGGTAATCCCGCTTCTATAATTAATCGCTCAATTTCTGGCAGATATCGAGTTGCTGTATCCACTGAATTGTGGTGGTGGCGAGATGTCTCAGTGTCATTGCCAGATGACAGCGCTAAAGCATCCTCGTGAGGATGAGGGTGAGGATGGGAATGACTCTCATGGTGATGATGGTGAGGTTCATTAAGTAAATCTACATGGACTTTGGTTGCCAATTGATCGTTGCGGTGGACAGTTTCAGCCCATAGCTGATACTCATCGTGAATACCAAGCCCCTTAAGTTTTTCGATTAAGTAGTCCAAAGGCACACCTGCTGCGACTAGTGCCCCTAAACACATATCCCCAGCAATTCCCGTTTGACAATCCAGGTAGGCTAGTTTGGTCATAAATACATTTTCGATTATTAATGCTGCTTAACCTATTCTGACACTCGCCGGATAGAGAGGAATCGCCAAATATTTGCCTAGGAGACTCTAGTTCACGTATTGTTACCGCTCCGTGATATGATGACCTGTGGCTGAATGTCCTGGATCTGCGTTTGTAGACCCAGACAATGCCCCTAATGACCGACTACGCAGGGCAACTGCGGAATTAACGCCTGTGGACAAGACGGTGGAAACACCCTTGGCAGAAGCAGGAAGCAAGCGTCAAAACAAGCGAGTTAATTAAGACAAGCCTGTTTTGAGCAGGTTTTGTCTTGCACCAACATCCCGGAGTTCTTGTGAACGTTTCAGGCGAATCTCTTGAACCGACATCGACGGTAACATCGACAACAGAGGAAATCGATTTATCGATTCCCCTACCCCCACCATCAATTTCTGCAATGGAGGAGTACTACCAACTGGAGCAAACCTTACTGTTGGGCACTCTGGGAATCGCTGCGATTATTTTTATCTGTGTGTGGTTTTTTTACTCCCTCAAGATTGCAGGAAGTTATGGGATCGGAGCGGTCGTCGGTGTGGTTTACTTAAGAATGTTGGTAAAAGACGTAGAACGCCTGGGACGAGAAAGAATGGGTCTGAGTAAGAACCGATTGGCTCTCTTGGTGCTACTATTTGTCGTCGCCAGTAAATGGCAATCCTTACAGATTGTGCCCATAGTGTTAGGATTCCTAACCTATAAAGCAACGATCTTAGTCTACATGCTGCCACGTATTATTTGGCCTGCTTCCAAGTAAGTTAAATTGTTAGATTAACTAACAATTATACCCGAAAGGGTATGCCCTTAAAAAAAGGTGCGTCATGTTTCCTCCACCACTAAAAAGATAGTGGTTTCCAAGCCCCCGTGAGTAAAAGATGATAGATGGTTTGAGCGTTCTCAATTATTTACCCCTAGCATCATTAGAAGTTGGGCAGCATCTGTACTGGCACATTGGCGGTTTAGAAATACACGGGCAGGTTTTGCTCACCTCCTGGTTTGTGATTGCCCTTCTCGCCATAGCTTCCATTGCTGCTACTCGAAACGTCCAGCAAGTTCCCAGAGGCATCCAGAATGTAATGGAATATGCCATGGAATTTCTGCGGGATTTGGCAAAAAGCCAGCTAGGTGAAAAAGATTACCGTCCCTGGATACCTTTTATCGGTACGTTGTTCTTGTTTATCTTCGTGTCCAATTGGTCCGGGGCATTATTGCCGTGGAAGCTGATTCACCTACCATCAGGTGAACTAGCTGCACCAACCAATGACATTAATACTACAGTGGCATTGGCACTGCTAACATCTTTGGCGTACTTTTACGCAGGTTTTAAAAAGAGAGGGCTGGGTTACTTTCGCAAATATGTTGAACCTACCCCCATCTTATTGCCAATCGCGATATTAGAAGACTTCACCAAGCCCCTTTCCCTAAGCTTCCGTCTATTTGGTAACATCCTGGCGGATGAGTTAGTGGTGGCAGTGCTAGTCCTTCTCGTACCTCTGTTCGTACCTCTGCCAGTCATGGCCCTAGGTTTGTTTACCAGTGCAATTCAAGCCCTGGTATTTGCCACATTAGCAGCAGCCTACATTCATGAGGCGACAGCAGGGCATGGTGGTGACGAACACCACGAATAATCGAATTTTAGATTTTGGATTAAATGGTTCTATTCAATCTAAAATCTAAAATAGCAACAATTAAATTTTTCAGTTGTTCATATCGTACTCAAGAAAGGTAAGAAGAATCATCATGGAATTAGTTACAGCGGCTTCAGTTCTCGGTGCTGGTCTAGCTATTGGTTTGGGAGCAATTGGACCTGGTATCGGTCAAGGTACAGCATCTGGTCAAGCCGTAGCTGGTATTGCCCGTCAGCCAGAAGCAGAAGGAAAAATTCGCGCCACATTGCTGTTAACCCTGGCATTCATGGAATCACTGACCATTTACGGTTTGGTGGTAGCACTAGTTCTCTTGTTTGCCAACCCATTTGTATAGAACTTAGAAGTAAGTGTAAAGGATGAAGGATGAAGGATGAAGGATGAAGGATGAAATATAAAGGATGAAGAATGAACGCAGGGTTGCGTGACTGAAATGAAGAGGGGAAAAGTTTAGAAGTCAAGCATGGCTTTCTGAATGTAATATTCAGCCTTTAAATTTTAGTATTTAAACTTCGGTCTTTAAATTTCAGCCTTTAAACTTCAGCCTTTAAACTTCAGCCTTGGTAAGTTGTCATTACGTTCCTAAAAATTGAAGTCGGTGAAAAATGTTTGATTTCGATGCGACTTTGCCAGTGATGGCAGTACAGTTCCTCCTGTTGGCAGCGATATTAAATGTAATTTTGTATAAGCCAATCGGTAAGGTGCTAGACGAGCGCGATAATTACCTCCGCAATAGCGAACAAGAGGCGCGGGAACGCACCTCAAAAGCGGAACAATTAGCCAAGCAATATGAAGAGCAGCTAGCAGAAGCCCGCAGGCAGTCGCAATCTATTATAGTAGCTGCTCAGACCGATGCTAAGAAAATTACGGCGGCGGCTGTTGCTGAAGCCCAACAAGAAGTTAGGGTTCAACGAGAACAAGTAAGCCAAGAAATAGAGCAGCAAAAGCAAGAAGCGATGCGATCTCTAGAACAACAAGTTGATGCTCTCAGTCGCCAGATCCTAGAAAAACTCCTAGGTCCAGAGTTAGTAAGATAAAGGAAAATTGTGGCAATTGATAATTTTCCAAATGGCCTTGTCAAGAATAGAGATTGAGCGGCAACGCATGTAATTGATTATGATCCACAATGTCTTTTTATTAGCCACAGAGGCAGCCACAGAGGCACATGGAGAAGGCGGTTTCGGTCTAAACTTAGACATTTGGGAAACCAACCTGATCAACCTATCAATCTTGGTAGGCGTGCTAATATACTTTGGCACAAAATTATTCGGCAAAACCTTGGGGGATAGAACCGCCAGGATTGCTGAAGCAGTTCAAGAAGCAGAAGAACGGCAAAAGAAAGCCGCTGAAGCCCTAGCAGATGGACAGCAAAAATTGGCTAAAGCCCAAGCAGAAGCGGAACGAATTCGTAAAGCAGCCGAAGCAAGTGCCAAAACAGCAAAAGAATCAATGATAGCTCAGGGCGAAAAAGATGTCCAGCGCTTAAAAGAAACCGCAGTGCAGGATATTAACACCGAACGAGAAAGAGCGATCGCAGAACTAAGACAACGTGTCGCGGCAATGGCAATGTCACGAGTAGAAGAGCAACTACGCTCTCAACTAGATGAAGCCGCTCAACAACAACTTATCGATCGCAGTATTTCTCAGTTGGGAGGTAAATCGTGAAAGGCAGTTTACTAAGTGCCGGAATCGTAGAGCCTTATGCCCAAGCATTAATGGATCTCTCTCAAGCCAATAACCTCACCCAACAATTCGGTGAGGAAGTGGCATCATTGCTAAATCTCCTATCCCAATCTCCTGAATTGCAACAGTTTCTTGCCAGCCCAGTGGTAAAAGCTGAAGACAAAGAAGGGATATTACAACGGATTGCCGGAGAACAAGTTCACCCCTACATCATGAATTTCTTAAAAATTCTGGTAAATCGGGGGCGCATCCAATTTTTGGAACCAATTTGCCAACAGTATCGGACACTTCTGAACAAACTAAATCAAGTTGTTGTTGCCGAAGTGACTTCTGCTGTTCCCCTAAACGAAAGCCAGGAGCAAGCAATTCGCGAGCAAGTAATCGGAATCTCAGGGGCGCAAAACGTAGAAATTGAAACCAGAATCGAACCAGATTTAATTGGCGGCGTTATTATTAAAGTCGGCTCTCAAATCATTGATTCAAGTTTGCGAGGACAACTACGCCGCATTAGTATCCGATTGAATAGTGCCGCTTAGAAAATGGGGGAAGAGAGTTTTTAGTTTTGAGTTCTCAGTTATGAGTTAAAAAGAGTTATGAGTTAAAAATATTAATTCAAAACTAAAAACTCAAAATTCAAAACTCAAAAATTTATCCCTCCAAACAACAAACAACAAACAACAAACAACTATGATCAGCATTAGACCAGACGAAATTAGCAGCATTATTCGCCAGCAAATCGAACAGTACGACCAAAAAGTCCAAGTATCCAACGTTGGTACTGTATTGCAAGTAGGTGACGGAATTGCCCGGATTTATGGCTTAGATAAGTGCATGTCCGGCGAACTATTAGAATTTCAAGACGGGACCGTCGGAATTGCTCTAAACCTTGAAGAAGACAACGTGGGTGCGGTGTTAATGGGTGAAGGGCGCGAGATTCAAGAAGGTAGCTCAGTAACAGCTACTGGAAAAATCGCTCAGGTCCCTGTGGGAGAAGCGATGACTGGTCGCGTAGTAGACGGATTAGGTCGCCCCATTGATGGTAAAGGAGACCTCCAAACCACCGAATTCCGCCTAGTTGAGTCCGGCGCACCCGGTATTGTGGCTCGTCGTTCCGTACACGAACCCATGCAAACTGGTATTACCGCTATTGACGCGATGATTCCCGTCGGGCGCGGACAGCGGGAATTAATTATTGGTGACAGACAAACCGGAAAAACCTCGATCGCAATTGACACCATCATCAACCAAAAAGGCGAAGACGTGATTTGCGTTTACGTCGCCATCGGTCAAAAAGCATCGACAGTCGCTCAGGTAGCAGGTGTGCTTCAGGAAGCAGGAGCATTAGAATATACCACTATCGTCGCAGCCAACGCCTCTGACCCCGCTACATTACAGTACCTGGCTCCTTACACAGGCGCTGCGATCGCAGAATACTTCATGTACAAGGGCAAAGCTACACTGATCATTTACGATGATCTTTCCAAGCAAGCCCAAGCATATCGCCAAATGTCGTTGCTCCTGCGCCGCCCACCCGGACGGGAAGCCTATCCTGGAGACGTTTTCTATCTCCACTCCCGTCTATTAGAAAGAGCCGCTAAACTCAGTGACGACCTCGGTGGCGGTAGCATGACAGCCCTGCCAATCATTGAAACCCAAGCAGGTGACGTGTCCGCGTATATTCCCACCAACGTAATTTCGATTACCGACGGTCAAATATTCCTCTCCTCCAACTTATTTAACTCCGGTTTGCGCCCAGCAATTAACCCCGGTATCTCCGTGTCACGGGTGGGTTCAGCCGCCCAAACCAAGGCGATGAAAAAAGTTGCAGGTAAATTAAAGCTGGAATTAGCACAGTTTGATGACTTGCAAGCCTTCGCTCAGTTTGCCTCCGATTTAGATCAAGCTACCCAAAATCAACTCGCACGGGGTCAACGCCTGCGGGAACTCCTGAAGCAACCACAGTACTCTCCCTTAGCCGTTTACGAGCAAGTGGCGCTAGTGTACGCAGGATTAAATGGTTATCTGGATGACATCGCAGTTAACAAAATCACCACTTTTACCAAGGGGCTGCGCGATTACTTGAAAACCAGCAAGGTGAAGTACGGTGAAATCGTCAAGAGCGAGAAACAGCTTACAGACGAAGCCGAAACTCTCCTCAAGGAAGCAATTACCGAATACAAGCAGACATTCTTGGCATCAGCGTAAGTAGTTGTTTGTTGTTGGTTGTTTGTTGTTGGTTGTTTGTAGTTGGCTGTTTGTAGTTGGTTGTTTGTTGTTAGTAACAATAAATAACCAAGAAATAACAAACGACAAATAACCAACAACTAATAACAAACAACAACAAACAAACAACAAACAACAAAAAATAAAATTA
Organism: Limnofasciculus baicalensis BBK-W-15; assembly: GCF_024178385.1. Classification (GTDB taxonomy): domain Bacteria; phylum Cyanobacteriota; class Cyanobacteriia; order Cyanobacteriales; family Coleofasciculaceae; genus Limnofasciculus; species Limnofasciculus baicalensis. The sequence continues at coordinate 6,604 of NZ_JAMZMM010000293.1, forward strand.
TGGCTAATCTCAAAACAATTCGCGATCGCATTCTGTCGGTCAAAAATACTCAGAAAATTACCGAAGCGATGCGTCTGGTAGCAGCAGCTAAAGTCCGTCGCGCTCAAGAACAAGTGATTGCTACTCGTCCCTTCGCGGATAGATTGGCACAGGTTCTCTACGGCTTACAAAACCGTTTGCAGTTTGAAGAGGCGAACTTGCCCCTACTCAAGCAACGCCAAGTCAAACGTGTGGGATTGTTGGTCATTTCCGGCGATCGCGGTTTGTGTGGCGGTTACAATAATAACGTCATCCGCCGCGCCGAAAATCGTGCTAAGGAACTTCAGAAGGAAGGGGTAGAGTACAAGTACATCTTGGTGGGACGTAAGGCGATTCAATACTTTGAGCGTCGCAATCAGCCCATCGATGCGAAATATACGGGTTTAGAGCAAATTCCTACAGCAACGGAAGCCTCGATGATTGCTGACGAAGTGCTATCTTTATTCCTATCAGAATCAGTAGACAGAATTGAGTTGGTTTACACCAAATTTGTCTCCTTGATTAGTTCTCGTCCAGTGATTCAAACCCTGCTACCTTTGACACCTCAAGGATTAGAACCTCACGATGATGAAGTATTTAGACTAACAACTCGTGGTGGCAATTTTGAGGTGACAAGAGAGAAAGTCTCAATGACAAATCGTCCTTTCCCTCGCGAGATGATCTTCGAGCAAGATCCCGTGCAAATTCTCGATGCTCTTTTGCCTCTTTATCTGAATAATCAGTTACTCAGAGCATTACAAGAGTCAGCAGCAAGCGAATTAGCGGCTCGGATGACGGCGATGAACAGCGCTAGTGATAATGCTAGCGAACTGATTGGTACTTTAACCTTGACTTATAATAAGGCGCGGCAAGCGGCAATTACTCAGGAAATTCTGGAAGTTGTTGGTGGTGCAAACGCACTCAATGGTTAAGTTTTGTCTTTTTAGTTGAAATTAGTAGAATGCGTCTGAGGCGACTCAGGCGCTTTTTGTTGACAATAAAAAATACCCCAATGTTGGTGACAGTCGGGGTAAGCTGAAAACTTACACAGTGCGCTCAATACCTAAATTATAATTGATATGGTAAATAAAGACCCAACTCATATCGCCTCCTCTACCAAAACTCAAAACAGAATTCATATCATGTTAAACTACAACCTACTCTATTGCTTACCTTCATCAGAAGAATTACCCG
>NZ_JAMZMM010000724.1 GCF_024178385.1 Limnofasciculus baicalensis BBK-W-15
GGGCTGGGGGAGAAGTTGTTACTTTTGAATGGGTGAATGGGTGACTTTGAGAGAGGGAGAGGGCAAAACTTACTGTATTTTGAGAAGGTGGCGATCGCAGAATGGTAAGCTAACGAATGCACTAAAAAAAACTATATATAGTAGGGTGGTTTTTGTATGGCCCGGTTAAGCCAGGTTCCTTATCTGTTGCGAGTCGCTCGTGGTGAAATAGTAGACCGTCCGCCTGTCTGGATGATGCGGCAAGCGGGTAGGTATATGAAAGCTTATCGAGATTTACGGGATAAGTATCCCAGTTTCCGCGATCGCTCAGAAATTCCCGAAATTGCTATTGAGATTTCCCTCCAACCCTGGCGGGCGTTTCAGCCAGATGGGGTTATTCTATTTTCCGATATTCTCACACCATTACCAGGGATTGGGATTCCTTTCGATATTATCGAGAGCAAAGGTCCGATAATCAATCCACCGATTCGGACTCAAGCACAAATTGATGCAATTCATCCCCTAGAGTTAAATAAATTAACCTTTGTTGGGGAAATTTTGCAGACACTGCGGCGGGAAGTGGGTAACGAATCCACGGTTTTGGGTTTTGTTGGTGCGCCTTGGACGTTAGCGGCTTATGCCATTGAAGGGAAAAGCTCTAAAAATTACTCGATTATTAAAGGGATGGCATTCTCAGAACCTGCCATGCTTCATCAATTATTGGGTAAAATAGCAGATGCGATCGCAGTTTATGTCCGCTACCAAATCGATAATGGCGCTCAAGTAGTCCAAATGTTTGACTCCTGGGCTGGTCAACTGACTCCTCAAGATTACGATACTTTTGCTTTACCCTATCAACAGAGAGTGGTAGAGCAGGTTAAAGCTACCCATCCCGATACACCCATGATTCTTTATATCAGCGGTAGTGCAGGAGTATTGGAGAGAATGGGTAAATCTGGAGTCGATATTGTCAGTGTAGACTGGACAGTAGATATGGCAGAAGCAAGAGCAAGATTGGGATCGCAAATGAAAGTCCAGGGTAATATGGACCCAGGCGCATTATTTGGATCGCAAGAATTTATCCGCGATCGCATTCTCGATACCATCAAGAAAGCAGGCAATCGCGGTCATATCTTCAATCTCGGTCACGGTGTCTTACCAGAAACTCCAGAAGATAACGTTCGCTTCTTCTTTGAAACAGCCAAGCAAGCAGATAAATTGCTGACTGTTCGCGCCTAGAAAGGGGCTGGGGAGATAAGGGAGACAAGGG
>NZ_JAMZMM010000294.1 GCF_024178385.1 Limnofasciculus baicalensis BBK-W-15
AGCCTGGGAACCTGATTTATCAGGATATTAAGGCTGCGAAGTCTTAAGAATCCCCCTGTCTTTAGACCGGGGAGTGTCAACTTACCCATCTTCCTATTCTTCAGAATAGCCGCCGCAATTCTGTTAAACTCTGGTGCGTGGGTGGGTAAAATAGGGTTTGGTCCTGATTCAGGACGGTGTGGATGGGGATTACTTGTATGACACAGTTGGTATAGGCGATCGCATTTAAGTCTTTGACAAACTCCCCATCCCAAGTTACTTCCCGCACTGAGGCACTATTTTGAGTTAGCCAGTTGATGATTTGCGATCGCGCTACTCCTGGTAAAATTCCGCCATCTATTGATGGCGTGTACCATGAGCCATTTTTCCATCCCCAGAGATTTCCGGTGCTGGTTTCCAACCAATGCCCCTTATCGTTAATTAAAATAGCTTCTTTTGCACCGAGTTGTTGGGCTTTTTGTAGTGCTAGCCATCCTCCCAGGTAGTTTCCTGTTTTATAGGTGGGTAAGGAGCGACGACATTCTGGAGTTTCGGCTAGCCATGCTGTTATTCCGTCTGTCTGACGTTGGCTTAAATCGGCGGGTAAATATCGCCCGGTAATCCATTCTCTCCCATCAGGGAAAATTACTATTCTCAATACTGGAAAATGTAATAGTAATTCCTCTGCTCCTTGGCGTAAGCGATTCCAGTCTGGTAATTGCCAGCCGAAGGTTTCTATACTATTGATTAATCGGGCAGAATGGGCATCCCAATTAGTTAGGGGATGGTTTAAGGATTGGTGATAAATTCGGAGGGTAGTAAATACTGTCGCTCCGTAGATTAATCCTGGCTCGTCAATGGGTAATTCTATTTTATTTCCTTGGATTAATGCACCATTGTACCAGAAAATTGTTGGGGACATATCTATATTGAAGCGAGCGACTGGGAATGATAGGTTAGACGATAAGACAAAATACCAGAAAGCAAGACTACAGAGCGAGACTATATTATATATAGTGTACGCGATCGCTTCAACGAAAGGACAAGACCCTAGAGATGAAAACTCAATCTACAAAATGGGGGAATAATCCAATGGAATCAACCAGCACTTGGGGTATTACTACCACTTTGGCATATTTCTGTGATTCGGAATATCTCGGGCAGTTGGAAAAGGAAAAGACTATTGCCCTGGAGGAGTTGAAAATTGAGGTATTTGGCAAATATTGGCAGGATGAATCGTGCCATCAAGTGCTGCGGCTAATTGGGGGGATGATTGATGCTAAGTTTGTGGGAGAAATTATTGAGTACCTCTGTCAGCAAAAAGGCAAAAATAATAATTTTATGAACCTCTTTATCGCAGCCAAGTGCCTTGATGAGGTGAGAAATCGTCAGATTATTGCTAAAACAAAACGGATAATCAGTTATTTGAGCTGTTAAAATCTTTGATTAAATACGATCTAAATTATTATTATCGACTTCACGATGTTCCAGAAGAGACACAGCGAGTGAGAGACATTCGCACCCAAGCGGTTGCGGCAATTGCGACAACTTGGCACGATCAACCCGATACTTTACACTTTATCAAACAATTCATTGCCTCTGATAATGATGGGTATATGCGAAGCATCGCCGTACAAGAAATAGCTAGAGGTTGGCATGATGAATCTGATACTCTACCTCTCCTGAAACAACTAATTACTTCTGATGATAATGTTGAATAGCAGATTCCTTAGCCAGTCTTTCTTCTTCAACACGTTGCATAGCAGATTCCTTCGCCATTCTTTCCTTATCAACACTTTCTTCAGGAGTAGGAATCCAATTCCCCTCACCATCATACCATCGCAGCCATAGCCGCTGACAACCCTTATAAAAACCCAACCATAATCCTATCCCTAATTCTAATTCCGGTATCCAGAATCGGGATTCTGTTAAAATTTGTTCTCGGTAACGATTCCTTTTTAACTGAAAGACTTTCAGTTGATTAGTATATCGACTAAAAACAAAATAATAGGGAATTTTGAGAATTTGCTCGTAAACTTCCCATTTAGTTGGCGGTTTATTTAAGTCTGAATAAGTTAACCCCAAATTCTCATCTTCCGTACCCGGTGACAGAAATTCTACAGCCACAATCGGACTAACTTTTTCTTGCCATATTACATAACTTAACCGGATGTCTTTACCTTGGCGGAACCTAGAAATACCTACTGCCAAAAAGAAATCGGGTCTTTTATACCAAAAAGGATGAATTGAATCGTAGTATAAATTAAGATCGCTAGCGACAAAAATTTGGTCGGCTGGATAAGTTTGCGGACAACATGTTTCACCTAAAATATCACCTTGCCAATCGTGAAATTCATCGGGCAAACCTGATTCCTCCGGATTTTCACTAGGTAAATCATACATAGTAGGCAGAATTTCACTCTGCTCTTCACTAGGTAAATCGTACATGGTAGGCAACCCTTCATTAATCAGCGGCTGCGAATTTGATATGTACATGGCTTTTTTTTCAATATCTCTTACTATATTATATAGGAAAGATCGGGCATTTAACATCTAAAAATGTAGGTTGTGTAGAACGAAGTGAAACCCAACAAAAAGATATGGAAAAGTGAAGCCCTTACCATAAGTATGGCCTTAACTGGTTCGATGTGTTAAGATCGTTCCGATAGTTAAAACCTAGCATCCCAAAAATCCGATGCTTTCAATTCAAGTCCAAGCACAAGTTTCATCTGAACAACTTCTGAAGGCAGTGGAAAATATGCCAAGAGGAGAATTTGAGGAATTTATCGCCCATCTCCTTAAACTACGTGCCCAGCGGTTAGCGACTAGCGTATCAAAAACCGAGTCAGAATTGCTCGTGAAAATTAATCAGGCTATTACTATAGCGCTCCAGAATAGGTTTAATGAATTAGTTACAAAAAGAGTTGCCCTAACCCTGACACAACAAGAGTACACTGAACTACTCCAATTAACAGATGAGATTGAAAATATAGATGCAGTTAGAGTCGGATATCTTGGAGAGCTTGCTTGTTTACGGCATGTTTCCCTGACTCAGTTAATGGCAGATTTGGGAATTAAAAATCCAGCTTAATTGGCTTAACACCAACTGGTCGTGCTACTGTCAGTGAATTACAGTTAAATAGACCGGGTTTAGTCAATCTACGCCGCGCACTCTATACATTGGGAGAACATCCACCTATTCTTATTATCAATGACCAATAAGTAATGACCACTTGCCTATTAAGAATCTCAGGAAAAACTCATCCTATTATCAGACAGAAATAATTTAGTTAAGTTAAAGTAAACTAGCTAGAATAAATTTTATTACCATGGGTTATCTAATATTCCCAGTCAGGGTGCAAGAATATACCCCCTTTAACCTTTCCGATGAAGTTACCCAATCGTCTGCTCAAAGCCACCAAAACAATTTGGTCAAAAATTGACCCCTTTTCCCTACAAGTACGATTAACCGTAGGCATCGCTACTTTTTCAGCGATGGGATTGAGTGGTGTGGCAATCTGGACAAGTTGGAAAATGCAGCAAATCCTCGTCACCAGTCAAAAGCAAAATATTGAATTTCTCGCCAATCGCTTCCCCCACGATGTAGAAATTTACAGCGATATGGTATCCATTGAAACGGGAATCCAACGCGCCATTAATAACCTAACCACAGATAAAATTATCCTCTGGGTACGGAATCCAAATCAATTAATTATTGCCCAATCTCACCAATTACAAGTCGATAGAAGCAGTCATTTATTAACCTCACAAATGGAACCAAATCCCCAGTTATATAAACTCCGGGAACGTTACTGGGTTGCCTGTGGTGCTTCCTTGCAAGTGAAGGGAAAAATTCTGGGTAAAGTCTATATTGCCAAGGATATAACTAGCGAACAAATCATGTTTTTAAGCCTAATTAAAACATTAGGTATTGCCAGTCTCCTCTCCATCGCCATTATTACGATAATAATCGCTATTTATATTCAAAAATCCTTAAAACCACTGCGGCGAATTTCTGCGATCGCAAAAACCATTTCCGCTAACGATTTAGGAGCAGCACGGCTAGACTTAGAAAGAGTTCCCAGTGAAGTCAAAGAATTAGCCCAAACCTTTGAGACAATGTTACTTCGCCTCTCCGATGCTTGGGAAATGCAGCGCCAATTTGTCAGTAACTTTTCCCACGAATTACGCACCCCCCTAACCATCGTTTCCGGTTATCTCCAAAGTACCTTAAGACGCGGCAAAAACCTAACTCCACAACAGCAGGAAGCATTATCAATAGCCATATCAGAAACAGATCGTACCATTCAATTATTACAAGACTTATTAGACTTGGCCAGAGCCGATAACGGGAGAATGCACTTTAATATAGAGTCGATCATCCTGAATGACTTACTATCAGAGATAGTGGGAATGGCAGTACAATATAGCAATAGAGTAATTACCATGAAAGCAACAGCGGATATAATTGCCGCAAAAGCAGATCGCGATCGCCTCAAACAAGTCTTGCTAAACTTAATTGATAATGCAGTAAAATATTCAGAATCAGATCAACCTGTGATCGTCAAACTAGACCAACAAAACGAACAAGTAAAAATCGAAATATGCGATCGAGGCAGAGGCATCCCCTTAGCCCAACAATCCCGAATATTCGAGCGATTCTATCGAGTAGATGAAAACCGCGCCAAATCAATAGGCGGCACGGGCTTAGGATTATCCATAGTCAAAACATTAATAGAAGGAATGAGCGGAAGCGTCACAGTGCGATCGCAACCCGAAAAAGGCAGTACATTTACCGTAACCTTACCCTTGGCTCAAATATAGATCCAGTTGCTGAAGTGTCCATACCTAGACTACCAGAAACGCACATCCTGACGCGGGATTTACCAAATATCAGAGTTCACTTGAACAAGCTGCATACTATTATATCTCAGAATCACTAACTTTACCTACTCTATAAGTATCAGGAGTTGAGGTAAAAACAAGTGGAAATGATGATTATTTTTAGTCTAATTGGTATTCTTGGTTTACTTGAGGTTTTAACTCAATCGGATTAGTCGCACTGGTTAGAATAACTGGGAATATTAATCCTATAGGGGTTATCGGTTGGATGGGATAGATTTTTTTTAAACGCAAAGAGCGCAAAGAGTAGTTTCTATGTGTTAATAACCTCAAGGAGGTTAAGATGTTTAAGTATAAAGAACAAACATTTGTCAGAATTGTCTACGCTAAAGTCAAAAATAATGGCAAATCAGAATTAGTTCCTTTTCGGCTATATCAAGATGGTCATTTGGAACCAAATTATTAAAAAAGGTAGGGTTCGTTACATGTAACGCACCCTACTACTATACCCCAGAAACCGGGTTTCTTTTTAGTGCTTTTGACTTTACTCGGCTACACTCTGTTCCATCTGATCGAGGAGAGCAGCAATATGTTGGATAAATTCTTGCCTACTTAAAGATTTATGACCTCTAAATGTCTTGTCAGGGTAAGCCAGGGGTAAAGCATACTGCTCCACAAGCTTCTTAAGCGCGGCAAAATATACGGTTTCTGTCGATATATCAGTTATGTCAAAGATTGAGGACACCATGACAAATTCATCATCATCAGAAGGTTGAGAGCAGCCTAATAGTTGCTCCACAAGAGTTAATCTAGGAGTCAAATTATCGAGATTGTCAGGCACTTCTAGTTGAACTTCGGGTTTTGCTTTTGACTGCTGTGTTTCTAGCATCTCTAATCGTTGAGTGAGAGCATCAATGATTGACTGCTGTTGTTCCAGTAAAGCTAATTTTTCACTCAACGCCTGCTCCATATCATCAATCATAGATAGTTGAGATTCAATACTGGGAGCAGATTGAAGTTGATTGATTTGTTGTTCCAACTGCTCGATTCTAGATTGCTGAGAAGCAATAGTTGAATCGGATTGCAATCCCTCAATTTGCCGCTCTAACAGATCGATTCGCGATTGCTGTAGTTCGGTCGTGCTATCGGATTTAATCTGAGAGATTTGATACTCTAGTTGATCGATCTTACTTTTGAGGGATGGTAGTTTTAATAGTCGTTCTAGGAATCCTGCTAACATAGTTTTCTGGTAAATTTTGATGTCAACGAGTAAGTCTAATGGGATTCTACCGGAAATCGGTAAATTTTGTGGTATTTGATCTCACTAATGAGTAATGTAATTACTTTACAGCTTGCGATCGCCTCCAGCACAGGCACGACCAATCTCTCTTTTTAACCGAATCGCGATCGCAAGATCCCACGAGGAAGCGGTATAATAAAATATTGTTCTGTACTCTCACTATTCTGTGACAACTACTCCCCTTCGACCAACCTCCCAATCCCCCGCCGAGGCTACCACTCAACAACCCGATGCCTTGGGACGCTTTGGGAAATTTGGCGGTAAGTACGTCCCGGAAACGCTAATGCCTGCTTTGTTTGAATTAGAGCAGTCATTTGCCCAATACCGCAACGAGCCAGATTTTCAGCAGGAATTACAACAGCTACTACGAGACTATGTGGGACGACCATCCCCTCTCTACTTCGCGGAACGCTTAACTACTCATTATGCTAAACCCGATGGTAGCGGTCCGGAAATTTATCTCAAGCGCGAAGACTTAAATCATACAGGCGCTCACAAAATTAATAATGCTCTAGCTCAGGTTTTATTAGCCAAACGAATGGGCAAACGCCGCATTATCGCCGAGACAGGTGCTGGCCAACATGGTGTAGCAACGGCTACCGTTTGTGCCAGATTTGGCTTAGAATGCGTCGTATATATGGGCGTTCAAGATATGGAAAGGCAATCTCTGAACGTATTTCGGATGCGCCTCATGGGAGCCAAAGTCCAACCCGTATCGGCAGGAACAGGTACTCTAAAAGATGCTACCTCAGAAGCAATTCGCGATTGGGTCACAAATGTAGAAACTACCCACTATATCTTAGGTTCAGTAGCAGGTCCTCATCCCTATCCCATGCTGGTACGGGACTTCCATGCTGTAATTGGACAAGAAACTCGCGCCCAATGTTTAGAAAAATGGGGCGGATTACCAGATATTCTCTTAGCTTGTGTGGGCGGTGGCTCAAATGCAATGGGGCTATTTCATGAGTTTGTGAAGGAATCCACAGTCAGAATGATTGGGGTGGAAGCAGCAGGAGAAGGTGTAGATACGGAGAAACACGCTGCCACCTTAACACGAGGACGACCCGGAGTGTTACATGGGGCAATGAGTTATTTACTCCAAGATGATGATGGACAGGTAATCGAAGCTCATTCTATTAGTGCTGGATTAGACTATCCTGGAGTCGGACCAGAACACAGCTATTTAAAAGATACCGGAAGATGTGAATATTACGCCGTAACCGATGAAGACGCGATCGCAGCTTTTAGAAGGTTATCGGAATTAGAAGGAATTATACCAGCTCTGGAAACTTCCCACGCGATCGCCTATTTGGAAACTCTCTGTCCCCAACTCAGCGGTAGTCCCCGCCTAATTATCAACTGTTCCGGACGCGGTGACAAGGATGTCCAAACTGTTGCTAAGTTTATTAATCTGGGCAGTGGGGAGTAGGGAGTAGGGAGTAGGGATTGGACGATAAAGTAAAGCAAACACTCCTAACCCCTAGTCCCTAGTCTAGTAGTCTATAGCTGAGAACTCTAAAAGAAAGATGAAATATCACCTAAAAATGAGCAAGTGTAAATTAAGATACACTAGTTAGCTCTAATTGGGGTGCTTTATTTATCCGATCGCCCTCATCCCTCTTGCCAATCTATTAGACATCTCCAAAATATAATTTCAAACCCTTACCCTATCTAGCTCAAAACCT